>NZ_BSTC01000001.1:940270-1279672 GCF_030269305.1 Kineosporia sp. NBRC 101731 | reverse complement strand
CCTGGTAGCCCACGGTGCCGTAGATGGCCGAGTCCATGTCGTCGATGCGGCGCACGCCACCGAGGTCGATCAGCTTGATCGAGTCACCGGCCTGAACGATGTTGTCAGGCTTGAAGTCGCAGTAGATCAGCCCGGTGTCGTGCAGGTACTGGAAGGCGGGCAGTACCTCGAGGATGTAGGCGATCGCCTGGTCCACCGGGAACGGCGAGTAGGCCCCGCCGGAGGTGCGCATCCGTTCTTTCAGAATGTCTTTCAGCGACTGGCCGGCGACGTACTCCATGACGATGTAGCCGGCCTCGTCGTGCGTGACGAAGTTGTAGATCTCGACGATCAGCGGGTGCTCGACCTGGGCCAGGAACCGCTGCTCGGCGATGGCCGCGGCCAGCGCGTCGGGGTCACCGGAGTTGAGCAGGCCCTTGAGCACCACCCAGCGGTCGGAGACGTTCTTGTCCTTGGCCAGGTAGATCCAGCCCAGACCACCGTGCGCGATCGCGCCGACCACCTCGTACTGCCGGGCGACCAGGTCGCCCGGCTTCAACTTGGGTGTGAACGAGAACGGTGAGCGGCAGTTCGGGCAGAAACCCTCCGGCCGGCCTTCCCGTCCCTGCCGCGAACGGCCCACCGGGTTACCGCAGTTCGGGCAGAACCGGCGGTTCTCCGGAACCTGCGGATTGTCCTGCACCGCGGCCAGCGGGTTGGGCACGGGGGCCGGCGGCACAGTGGTGATGCCCGCGCCGAGCCGGGCCGCGCGGGTACGGGACGAGGTGGACCCCAGCCGGCGGGTGTTGTTCGTGCCCCCCAGGGCCCGGGCGGAGCCCAGCGGTGCACTGGCCAGGCGGTTGGACGACGACGCGGCGGTGCGGGTGGATGTCGCGTAGCCGGCGTCGGGGTCGGGAAGAGCACCCTGCGCCGGGGTCGGTGCACCGATCGAGGCCGGGGCACCGCAGACATTGCAGTACCCGTCTTCGATCGTGCCCGTACAGCCGGGCTGCATGCAGGAGAGCGGAGTCGAGGTCATGTCAGATTCCTCCCCCGGGAACCGGGACGATCAGACGCTGGTAGTTCTCCACCAGGTTGCGGGCGTCCAGGATGTGGCAGGGCACAGCCGACAGCGCTGTCTCGGCCTGTTCCCTGACGAGTGCGACGAGCGGGTCTTTCGCGCGGCCGTTGGCCTGGGCCTTGGACGCGAAGGCACGCAGCAGCCCGAGCAGGACGCCGGGTTCGCCGAGGGCCGAGGTGTAGGTGTCACGCACTTGCTTCATCGCGGTGCCGACCAGGTCGAGACGACCGCGGAAGGCGTCGAGCGCCTCCCGGGTCTGCGGCACCTTGCCGAGCCGGGACACGTCGGGCACGGCCAGTTTCGGCGCCGGCACCACGGCGGCACGGGTGCGCTCGACGAGCTTGTCCAGCTGGTCGGCCTCGGCCTCCAGCTCCCGGCGGCGTTCCAGGGCGGCGCGGTAGTCCCGGCCCAGACCGCGATGGGCGGCCGCCGCCATGATCAGGTCGCGTTCGGCCCGGGCCGCCGCCGTCTCGATCGCCGCGAACGGCCCGCTGACGTCGGACCCCTTCCGGGCCCGGGCGGCCAGTTCGTCCAGCCGCCGGGTGAGCTCGTCCAGGTCGGGCAATGACAGGGGCCGGGCGGTGTGCCCCCCGGCCAGCTGCTCGCGGCAGCGTTCCAGGGTGGCGCGCGTGGCCTGGATGCGGGCGGCGACGTCGGCGGCCATCGGGTCGAACGACAGCCGGGCCCGCAGGGCTGCGGTCAGGGCGTCGGACAGCCGGCAGGCCTCGGCCAGCGAGAGACCGATGGCGCCCGTCGCACTGCCCGACCCCGCGCCGGTACCGGTGCCCCAGATCACCCGGGACATCTCCTCGCGCTGCTGGGGGCCGACCCGTCCGGAGTCCCAGATCGTCGTCAGCTGGGTCCAGCGGTCACTCACCGACTGCCACATGGTCATGGCCAGCGACAGGTCGCCGGTGTAGCTGTCGGCCTCGTCCGAGCGCAGTGCCGCGGCGTCGATCTGGTCGAGCTCACGCTTGCGGGCGGCCCGCCAGTCGTCGAGCGCACCCAGGTAGGTGCGCAGCTCGTCCACCCCGATCGCCTGGCCCAGCTGGCCGGGGGCGACGGGGGCCATGGCGTGCGCTACTGGTGTCATCGTCGGCAATTCGACCACGACACCCGCCGCTGCCGCTGGCCCAGGGGTGAACGGGACATCAGCCCCGGTCCTTCGTGAGCTCGGCCTCGGTGCGCCCGTAGACCGCCGGGGGCACGTCGGGCTGGGTGCCGCTGCCGCTCATCCACTTGGTGTAGAGCCGGTCGAGGGTGCCGTCACGCCGCATGTCTTCCAGCACCACGTTGACGAACTGGGTGAGGTCGGCGGCGTCGGACGCGGTGCCGAGACCGTACGGCACGATGTTGAGCGGGTCGCCCGCCATCACCTTGGCGTACGGGTCCTGCTTCGCGAACCCGGCGAGCACCGTGTCGTCACTGGTGATCGCGGTGGCCTCGCCCTCCTGGAACTTCACCAGGCACTCGCCCACATCGCTCACCACCACCGTGGATTTCACCAGGTCCTTGATGTTCTCGAGGCTGGTGGAGCCCTCCGTGGTGCAGACCGTGGCATCGCCCAGGTCTTCGACGTTCGTGGCGTCGGAGTCGCTGCGCAGCAGCAGTTTCTGGCCGGCCCGGTAGTACTCGGTGGAGAAGTTGATGTAGTTGGTCTTGTTGGCGTCGGTGCCGAACCAGCGGGCGCAGTTCATCGTCATGGTGTCCGCGACCAGGTCGACCTCGTGCTCCTGGAGCTTCGGCAGACGCTGGGCGAAGTTGATGACCTTGTACTCGACGTCGCGGTTCGGGTCGAGCCCGAGTTCCTGCGCCACCCGCTTGACCACGTCGACGTCGAAACCGGCGAGCTTGCCGGTGAACGGGTCACGCGAACCCCAGAGCGTGACGTCACCCGCGACGCCCGCGATCAGCTTTCCGCGCTCCTTGATATCGGCCATGGTGGAGCCGCTCGGCCAGGAGCTCGCGGACGTGGTGATACTGCCCGGATCGATGGACGCCACGGCGGACTTTCCGTCCTGGGGACATGTGGGAATGGTGTCGTCGGCGGCCAGTGCGGCCGCCGGACGGGCCTGTGACACCGGCTGGGTCGCCGGTCGGGACGTCGGCGATGCCGACGTGGTGGCGGTTCCGCAGCCGGCCAGCAGCGCGGTGGCACCTACTACCGCCAGAAGGCGAGGTCGCTTCATGGTCATCACCCTCACCGGTACTCGTTGAGTCGGAACGAGACGCCCCGCCAGGCCGCCGCGGCACAGAACAGACCCGCCAGCAGGAGCAGCGCGGCCACCGGTAGCAAAGGGTCACGCGCCGAGTCGAGGCCGTCCGAAATGTGTTCGCCGGAGACCTTCTCCAGGTCGGTCTCGGTCGAGTCCTGGTACTGCGAGAAGAGCGCGTTGGCGGAGGTGTCGGAATCGGAGGTAGCCAGATTCACCGCGCTGCGCCAGGCCCCGTCGACATCGAGCTGATTGATCTTCTCGTGCTGGGCCTTATAAGCCTCGAGCTGGGCCTTCGAGTCGCCGTCGACCAGGTCCAGCGCCTTCTCGTAATTCTTCTTCCAGAGGGTGTCGTCCGGGGTGGCCGACCCCTGTTGGATCAGGGTCAGGCTCTCGGTCGACTTGGCGGTGAAGGCCGCCACCCGTGAGTTGCTGAGATCCTGGGCCGGACGCAGGGATTCCGAGCGCACGTCGTTGGCCTGGCTCTGTGCCGACGCCATCAGCGCCGCTGCCGCCCCGAGCGTCACCACGAGCACGACGGTGGACGCGACAACCGGCAGGTTGAGATAGCGGTGCGAGTGTCGGCTGAGTGTGACCTGCGCATACAGCAGGCCGCCGATACCCACCACGGCCGAGAGGAGCAGGAGCCAGCGGGCGAACCCGGCGTCGGCGTAGGCGTCGGCCACGGCCTGGGTATCAGCCTCGGTCCGTTCCTCGATCAGGGCAATCGCGCCCTTCTCGTCCTCGGCCTGAGAGTTCAGCAACGCGCTGGCCGATTTCAGGTAACTGGCCCCGACGGAAAAACCCTGGCGGTTGTTCGCACGGGCCGAGCTCACGAAGCCCGCGTAACGGTTGATCGCCGCGTTGGCCTCGCCCAGCGCCTCGGCGTCTTCCGAGCTGTGCCGGGCAGCGGTCGTCAGGCCCTTGGAGACCGCCTCCAGTGCGCGGAGGTAGCCGATCCGCTGTTCCTGCGGTTCCAGACCACCCTTGAGGAACGCATTGGTGGCATCGGCGTCGGCCGTCACCAGGTTGGTCTGCACGCTCTGCAGGAGCAGGAGGTGGGACGCCGACGAATCGGCCCGGCCGAGGGCGTCGGACCGCATCTTCAGGGCCACCGCACCCAGCACCGCGGAGATCAGGACCGCGACGACGGCGCCGATCGCGGTCAGCCGCAGACGGCCAGGCGTGCCGGAGAACGAGCGCCGCGCGACGCCCCGCTGTTCCGGCAAAGTCGTCAGGCTCATGGTGCGTGCTCCGTTCCCTTGTCCGGCACGTGGGCCTCGTTGTGAACGCTCACATCCGTGCCGACGCCGGAACCCCCGAATTCGTTGCTCAGTTCATCACTGTTTCCGTCCAGGTCACCGGGCGCCAGTTCCCGCAGTTGCTCCAGGGTGGGCGCCTCGACGTCCCGCAGCCGCCAGGCCTGGTGCCCGATCGCAGCCTCCAGCATGTTGCGCGCCCAGCGCCCGTTGCCGAACCCGACCGGTCGGTCACCTTCCGGCAGCAGCTCGCGGAAGCGGGCCCGGGTCGTCTCACCGACCTCGTAGTCGGCGTTGCCGGCGTGCACCGCGAAGATCTGCTCGAGCTCGGCGTCGGTGTAGTCGTCGAACTCGATGACCGTGCGGAACCGGCTGGAGAGTCCCGGGTTGCTGGCGATGAACCCGGCCATCGGGCCGGGGTAGCCCGCCACGATGACCACCAGGTCGTCGCGGTGATCTTCCATCTCCTTCACCAGCGTGTCGATGGCCTCGGTGCCGTAGTCGTCACCGGCCAGCGAGTAGGCCTCGTCGATGAAAAGAACTCCGCCCAGCGCGCTCTTGACCACCTCGGCGGTCTTCGCGGCGGTCTGGCCCAGGTAGCCGGCCACCAGCTCGGACCGGTCGACCTCGACCAGGTGCCCCTTGGAGAGCAGCCCGAGAGCCCGGTAGATGCCGGAGACCAGCCGGGCCACCGTGGTCTTGCCGGTGCCCGGGTTGCCGTTGAACACCAGGTGCCGGGTGATCGTCACGCTGCGCAGCCCGGCCTCCTCGCGCAGCTTCTCCACCCGCAACAGCTGCGCCTGCCGGTGGATCTCGTTCTTCACCGAGGTCAGGCCGATCAGCGCATCGAGTTCAGCCAGCAGCTCGGCCAGCGATCGGGCAGGCACCTCAGGCGCTTCCGGCTCAACCACCGGCTCTACCGCGGGAACCGAGGCCTGCGAAGCCATCGGACCGGCCGGGTCGGGCGTACCGGTGAAACGCCAGCCGCCGGGCAGATCCTGGACCGAGACCGGCTCCTGGAACGGTGCTGGTGCTGGTGCTGTTGTCGGTGCCGGCGAGACCTTCACCCCGGCCAGCTGCGCGGCCGAAGCGGCCGAGGCATTGGCCACGACCCGGATGGTCGGCTCGCCGAGTGAGCACGCGGCGGAAGCCACCTCGGTCAGGGCTCTCGCATAGTCGGTCGCGATGGGCGAACGATCGTTCACCAGACCGGTCAGCAGGGCGGTAGGGGCGTTGCGCCAGCGCCGGGCACTGCTCGCGGCGTCGAAGAAGTCTTGTACGGTGCGCCCCAGATGAGCGGCCCAGTCCTGCGCACCACCGGGCGCGGACTCGGCGATGGCCGCGGCGAACGACGCCCCCTCGGCATACACCTGATCCCGCTGCAGACCGGCCGACATGCCTGTCGCCATGAGATTCTCGAGGGCCGGCACGAGTTCGTGGTGTTCGGTCACGACGCTCCCGGCGGGTCGAGCCGACGCAACGGCCCTCTGGTCGGCTCGTCGTCGGGTTCGGTGTCGATGGTGGACGCACCTGGGCTCCCGGGCGCGGCCGGCGGCATGGTTGCCGAGCCGGGTTGGGCGGGCACGTTGATCTGCCCACCGAGCTCGAGAGAGCTTCCCACGGCGAACTTCTCGGCCAGGAACTGACCGTGCGCCACCAGCGCGGCGGCATCGGCCCGGACGACCGCGTCGAGGATCTGGTCCATCTTGTAGGCCAGCAGGTCGAGCTGGTCGCAGAGCAGCAGCAGAGCGGTCTTGCCGTTCGCGATGGGCCGGGTGTCGGCCCACGACCGGGGCAGGCGCAGGTAACCGCCGACCGCCTCCGGCAGATAGCTGGTGGCCGTGGCGACGACCGTGTGCGCCTGGTAACTGCCGGCCCCGAGCTGGTCGAGCCGCGGAATGGTCTCCCGCACGATCGACGTCACCCGGGACACCCGGGAGATCACCATCGTGGGTACCCGCGTGGCGATCTCCCGCTCGAACTGCTCCAGTTCGGCCAGCAGCTCGGCGCTGCTCTTGACCTTGGGCAGCTCCAGACGGGGCTGATCCGGTTCGGGATCCTTCCCGAACACCTTTCCGAGCCAGTCACCGAAGGACACGGTGGCCCCGTTCTGTCAGCATGCTCAGCGCCCGATCCCCAGGTCGAGCGAACCGCCGCGCGAGGCCTCGGACGTGCGCTGGTCGTTGGCGTGGACCCGGTCGAGATAGCCGCGGGCCTTGGTGGTCTCGGTCTCGAGCGTGCCGATGGTGGAGGCCATCGTGTCGAGCGCCTGCACCTTGAACGTGTCGATGGCATCCATCGTCGCGTAGATGTTGGCGAAGGCCCGCTGCAGTTCGGGCAGGCCGACCGCGGCCGACGCGGCCCCGGCCTGGATGCGCGCCGAGTTGTCTTTCAGCATCTCCGAGGTGCTCTCGATCATCCGCGAGGTGGTGCTGTTCAGCGCGGTGATCTGGTCGAGCACGAGCTGCTGGTTGGACAGCGCCTGGGCCACGATGACCGCCGTGCGCAGCGCCGAGACCGTGGTCGTGGTCGCCCGGTCGACGCCCTTGATGAGCTCCAGGTTGTTCTTGATGATGATGTCCATCGCCAGATAGCCCTGGATCGACACCGCCAGCTGGGTGAGCAGGTCCTGGTGCTTCTGCCGCACGTAGAACAGCACGTCTTCGCGCAGGGCCTTGGCCCGCTGCGGATCGGTCGCGTCCAGCTCGGCGATCGTGGCCGACAGCCGCGCGTCGAGCCGCTCGGCCACGTAGATGTACTGGTTCAGCCGGGCCATGGTGGTCCACAGCTGCTGCTTCTCCTGGTTCAGGGAGGCGTTGTCGCGACGCAGCTCGTCCTGACCGTTGTAGAGCGCCTGGATGATCGCGTTCAGCTGCTCCTGCGCACTCTGGTAGCGCTGGAAGTAGTCCCGCACCTTGTTGCCGAACGGGATCATCCCGAGGATCTTCTTGGTGCCGGTGGCACCCTTCGGGTCCAGGTCTTCCACCGTGCGCCGCAGCTCGACCAGCGTGGAGCCGACCTTCGAGCCCTGCGACAGGCCACCCTCGTTCAGGGCCCGCACGGGCACCTGCAGCAGCCGGTTGGAGCTGTCGGCCGCCTCCCGGATGTCGGTGTCGCCCATCGTGCGCACGTCGTTGGTGCGGCTGGCGAACTCCGGCGACTTGGGATCGGCCGTCATCAGTGAGCCGATGTAGTCGTTCACCTTCGCGTCGAGCCCGGGAACGGCGCCCGGGTCGACGGCCGGGGCCAGCTCGTGCGCCTGGGTCTGCGCGATCACCGGGGGCGGCTCCGGCGCGGACAGGGTGAGCGAGGGCGCCGACGGCGCCGGGGGCTCCAGCGGGCTCGGGCGGGTGGCAGCAGCCTGAAAACCGGGGCTCGTAGGCTCGCTCATGAGATCCCTTTCGCGTCAGTTCCCCGACGCCGGCACGGGCATCGGACTTCTCCCGGGGCCCGGAGCGGGCCCCATCACTCAGAACGCTTTGCCCCGGATCCACGTTGCATCCGGACGCCCGTCCGGTCTCTCGTCAGCCTATGTGCTCGCCCCGCCCGGGCGGATCATCCGCCGGGGACTTTCCACGCCAGCAACGCAATGGCGACACCCAGGACGAACATGGTCAGGACGTCCTGCTGCCGGGACCGGACCAACAGGCCCAGGCAGAGGTAGGGCGGCAGCACCGCCCGGGCGGTGCCGCCGACGATCGCCGCCAGGGCGAGCGAGTAGCCACCGACCTGGAAGTTCACCAGCATGGTCAGTGGCAGGGACGCCGCCACCAGAAGCAGCACGACCAGGAACGCGATCCGGCGTACCGGTAGCGACGGCCCTTCCACCGAAGTTCAGCTCCCCGCTTGTCTCGTCAGCTCGACAGTTCGTTGATCAGTGGGCGAAGTGACGGGTACCGGTCAGGTACATGGTCACCCCGGCGGCCTGGGCCGCGGCGATGACTTCCTCGTCACGGATCGACCCGCCCGGCTGCACCACGGCGCGCACCCCGGCGTCGAGCAGGACCTGCAGACCGTCGGCGAACGGGAAGAACGCGTCCGAGGCGGCGACCGCGCCCTTGGCCCGGTCGGCCCCGGCCCGGTCCACCGCCAGGCGGCACGAGTCCACCCGGTTGACCTGGCCCATCCCGATGCCGACGCTGGCACCGCCGTCGGCCAGCAGGATGGCGTTGGACTTCACCGCGCGGATGGCCCGCCAGGCGAACTCCAGATCGGCCAGCGTGGCCTCGTCGGCCGCCTCACCGGAGACCAGGCGCCACTTCGAGGGGGCGTCGCCACCGGTGGCCGAGTCGTCACCGGCACCGGCATCGATGCGGTCGACGTTCTGAACCAGCAGGCCACCGCTGATCGGCCGGGTCTCGACCGCCGGCGGAGCCGTGTCGACCGGCACCTTCAGCAGCCGGATGTTCTTCTTGCGGGTCAGCACCTCGAGCGCGGCCGGCTCGAAGTCGGGAGCGGCCACCACCTCGGTGAAGATCTCGGAGAGCCGCTCGGCCATCTCCACACTCACGGTCTGGTTGGTGGCCACGACGCCGCCGTAGGCCGAGACCGGGTCGCAGTTGTGGGCCTTGAGGTGGGCGCTCGCCACACCGCCCGCACCGGCCTCGACCGCGATACCGCAGGGGTTGTTGTGCTTGATGATCGCGACGGTCGGCTCGTCACCGTGGTCGTGCGCGGCCCGCCAGGCGGCATCGGTGTCGACGTAGTTGTTGTACGACATCTCCTTGCCGTGCAGCTGCTCGGCGTGGGCCAGGCCGGGGCGTTCGCTGCGGTACAGCGCGGCCTGCTGGTGCGGGTTCTCGCCGTAGCGGAGCACCGTCTCGCGCTCGTAGGTGGCACCCGAGAAGACCGGGAACGCGCTGCCGTCCTGCGCGGGGGCCAGCACACTGCCCATCCAGGAGGCGACCGCGACGTCGTACTCGGCGGTGTGCCGGAACGCGGCGGCGGCCAGCTGCTGCCGCTGGGCCAGGGTGAACCCGCCCGCGGTGACGGCGGTCAGCACATCGGCGTAACGGGCCGGGTCGACCACGACGGCCACCGACGGGTGGTTCTTCGCGGCGCCGCGCACCATGCTCGGGCCGCCGATGTCGATCTGCTCGACGCACTCGTCCGGCGTGGCCCCGGAGGCGACCGTGGCCGTGAACGGGTACAGGTTGCTGATCAGCAGGTCGAACGGCTCGACCCCGAGCTCGGCCAGCTGCTGCACGTGCGAGTCGAGCCGGCGGTCGGCCAGCAGCCCCGCGTGCACTTTCGGGTGCAGCGTCTTGACCCGGCCGTCGAGGCACTCGGGGAAGCCGGTGAGGTCTTCGACCTTGGTGACCGGCACCCCGGCGGCCGCGATGCGCGAGGCGGTGGAACCGGTCGAGACCAGGGCCACCCCGGCCTCGTGCAGACCACGGGCCAGGTCTTCGAGACCGGTCTTGTCGTAGACGGAGACCAGGGCCCGGCGGATCGGGAGCCGGGTGGTGGGGTCGGACGTCATGCGTTCACTCCAAGCGGTGTTCTGCCGTCAGGGGTTTGCGCAGCAGTCGCTGCAGCTCAGGGCCCAGGCGAACGACCCAGAGGACGACACTGCACCGCTCCCCGGTGGTTGCCCACCCGAACGCCAGTCACGGCGGATTCATCCTAGCAACGCCCACCCCGCCACCGGTTCAGCGCCGTTCAGCCTGCGGGGCGCCCCAGGCGCACACGCCGGCCGTCGACCTGCCAGCCGGTGGTAGCCATCTGCTCCACCACGTCCACCAGCAGGTTCCGCTCGATGACCTTGATGCGTTCGTGCAGCGACTCCTGCGAGTCGTCGTCCAGGACGTCCACCGCCTGCTGGGCGACGATCGGACCGGTGTCCGTGCCCGCGTCCACGATGATCACCGAGCAGCCGGTGACCTTGACCCCATGGGCCAGCGCGTCGCGGACCCCGTGCGCCCCCGGGAAGGCGGGCAGCAGGGCCGGGTGGGTGTTGATGATCCGGCCGCCGTACGTGGTCAACAGCGGCTCACCGATGATCCGCATGAAGCCGGCGAGCACGATCAGGTCGGGCGAGAACGTCTCGACCGCCCGCAGCAGACCCCGGTCCCAGGCCGCGCGGTCGGGGAAGTCCTTCAGCTCCACCACCGCAGTGGGAACACCGGCCGCCCGCGCCCGTTCCAGACCCAGCGCGTCGGCGCGGTCGGAGAGCACGGAACTGATGGTGTAACCCTGTGCGTTGTCCAGAAGTGCCTGCAGCAGAGTGCCGCTGCCGGACACGATGACGGCCACCCGCGGCTGGGAAGCGGGTACCTGCGGTTCCTCGGTCACGAACGGAGACGATAGCCAGCTTCGGGCGGTGCCCGGGCGCCGCGTCCCGGCGGCAGCGCATTATTTGAGAACATTCGAACGCTTTCGGCCGCCGAGGGCGGCCACCGAGCGAACGACGACCACCGAGCGAACGACGAGGAGCCGTGCCGAGCACCCCGAATCCCGGGCCGAGCAACAACTGGCCCGACGCGCCGGAGACGACCCCGGTGCCGCCCGACGACCGCCCGGCCGAGGCGGACGGCGCACCGGCGGGGAACGGGCAGGCCCCGGCGCCCCCATACCCACCGCAATACCCACCGCAATACCCACCCCAGTACCCACCGCAGTACCCACCCCAGTACCCGCCGCAAGCGGGCTGGCAGCAGGCCCCCTACCCACCTAACTCCGGCTGGAACAGGCCCGAACGCCGCCGCAAGACGGCCGAGGAGCTGAAGGCCACCGCTCTTCAGACGCGTTCCCGACTGCGACTTTTCATGATCATGGTGCTCGGCCTGATGATCGTGGCCCAGCTCGAGCTGCCGTTCCGGCTGGGCGGCATCGCCCTGGGCCTGGCCGCAGGCTGGGTGGGCATCAAGGTGGTGATCGGCCTCGCCGAGATGCGCCGGGCCGGGCTGGGCTCGCGCGGCATCATCTTCACGCTGTTCGGTCTGGGTATGACCGGGTACCTGATGCTGGTCCTGGTGGCCCACGCGGTGTACTACCCGGCGGTCTCCGACCTGGAACAGTGCCAGGCCCGGGCCAACACCGAGTCCGCCCAGCAGGTCTGCACCGACGACTACAACGAGCGGTTCGACAAGATCCTCCAGGACATGCGAGACCGCACCCGTAACGGTTAGGGCCTCACGAGGGCGGCCCGGGACGGTCGAGCCACTCCAGCGGATCCCGGGCCGCACCCGACAGAGAGGCCGGCGAGGCCGGGCGAGGCACCCCGGCCGCCGGTGTCCGCTGCGAGGAAGCAGCCGCCCCGGCCGGCTGCGAGCGGTCCGCCGACGAACGATCGGACGGCGAACGGTCCGGCTGCGAACGGCCCCGGACCAGCGTCCTGACCCCCAGCCCGACCGCCACGGTCAGCACGATCGCGGCACCGCTCTCGATCGCCATCCAGAGCACGAACTCCGGCACGTCCGGCCCCATCGTGCCCAGGCGCCCGGGCCCCGCCGCGCCCCCGGCGAGCCAGCCGAGCAGCGTCCAGACCAGCGTCATCAGCACGGTCGCCACCACCGACCGCACCAGGGGCACCCGCACGTGATGCGGTACCCGTTCGATCATCTGGCGGGTGGACGACGCGTCGAGGTGCAGGAAGTTGCGGCCCAGTGGCATCCGCAGCACACGCACCCCGGTCACCACCCCACCGACGGCCGGGATCGCGACGAGCAGCCAGAGCCACTGCGGCCCGGGCCCACCCGGAAGAGCGCCGAGAACCGGCAGGGCAGGCAGGGTCCCGACGTCCAGTTGCCCGGGGGCGACGGTGGTGCCGGAGCCGACGGCGAATCCGGCCCCGGTGGCGTAGGAGGCGGCCCAGATCATCAGGTTGGGCACGACCAGGAGCTGGGCGAACACCAGTACGGCCCCGCCGACGAGGCCCGTGCCGAGGGCGCTGTGCAAGGTGACCATCCGGCTCCAGCCCAGCCCGCCCGCGACCAGCAGCAGGACGAAGGCGGCGAGGAGCTGGACGGAAACCCCCAGCAGCACCGGGCGCAGGCAACGACGGATCACCTTGGGACTGTGGGTCTTGTCGACCAAGAGGCGCAGACCGGGCACGACCCCACCGCCGACCCAGGCGGCCATCCCGGCGGCACCGGACAGGCAGACGATCACCATCGAACCGGCGAACGCCTGTCCCAGAAGCGGTCTCACCGCCGGCTGGGTGCTCAGCGCAGCGATGGCCGTGACGATACCGGCGTAGCTGAACACGAACACGCCCATCGCCTTCGGTGTCGGCGCCTTGGGCCGGGCCCGCCCGATGCCCTCGCGGATCGCGTCCGCGTTCGGGTCGAGACCGCGGGCCAGACGCACCCCGCCGAACCAGCAACTCATCACCGGCACGAGCATCAGGCCGAGCGGGACGAGACCGAGGTGGCCGTCCGGGATCACGATGCCGACGTGGTGCCCGAGCAGCCAGGCGCCGATCCCGAACTGCACCACATCGGTCCACGGGGCCTTGCTGTACGAGGCGGTGGCCCAGGCCAGCACCACCGGCACCATCACCACGGCGAGTGAGGCCGCCGCAGCCTGGGCGGCGACGACCGCGGCGTACAGCACCACGTTCGGCCCGCGGCCCGGTCCCCGCACCACCGTGCCCGTGGGTGTGCCGATGTGGTCCCGTACGGTGCTCATCCGGTTCATGCTGGTGCAGGAATCGCCGATGACGTGGGACTTCAACGGGGGTGTCGCCAGATCCGACGAGAGTCACAATGCGGGCCAAAGGCGTCCGCGTCGTCCTGCGTTTCCCAGGAACAAAACGCGTACGGCCGCAGGAAGCCCGCCACCACGGACTTCCTGCGGCCGGAACCGCGCGGGGAAACCCCGGCTAGAGAGCGCTGACGATGTCCCGCATGAGCTGAGCGGTCTCGCTCGGCGTCTTGCCGACCTTCACGCCGGCGGCCTCGAGGGCCTCCTTCTTCGCCTGCGCCGTGCCGGACGAGCCCGACACGATGGCGCCCGCGTGACCCATCGTCTTGCCCTCGGGGGCGGTGAAACCCGCGACGTAGCCGACGACCGGCTTGGTCACGTGGTCTTTGATGTAGGCCGCGGCGCGCTCTTCGGCGTCGCCACCGATCTCACCGATCATGACGATGGCCTTGGTCTCGGGGTCGGCCTCGAACGCGGCGAGCGCATCGATGTGCGTGGTGCCGATGACCGGGTCACCGCCGATCCCGACGCCCGACGAGAAACCGATGTCCCGTAGTTCGTACATCATCTGGTAAGTCAGCGTGCCGCTCTTGCTGACCAGGCCGATCGGTCCCGGGCCGGTGATGCTGGCCGGGATGATGCCGACGTTGGACTGCCCGGGAGAGATCAGACCCGGGCAGTTCGGCCCGATGATCCGCGTGGTGCCCGAGTTGACGGCGTGCTGGTAGAAGTCAGCCGTGTCGTGCACCGGCACGCCCTCGGTGATGACGACGGCCAGCGGGATGCCCGCATCGATCGCCTCGTACGCGGCGGCCTTGGTGAAGGCGGCCGGCACGAAGATGACGCTGACGTCGGCGCCGGTCTCCTTGATCGCCTCGACGACAGAGCCGAAGACCGGTACGGAGACGCCGCCCTCGAACTCGACCGTGGTGCCGGCCTTGCGCGGGTTCACGCCGCCGACGACCTGGGTGCCCGACTTCAGCATCAGCTGCGCGTGCTTCTTGCCCTCGGAACCGGTCAGGCCCTGGACGATGACCTTGCTGTTCCCATCGATGAAGATCGCCATCGTTCAGGCTCCCTTGGCTGCGAGCTCGGCCGCGCGGGAGGCGGCGCCGTCCATCGTGTCCACCTGCTCCAGGCCCGGAAGGCCCGCATCGGTGAGGATCTGCCGGCCCAGCTCGGCGTTGTTGCCGTCGAGCCGCACGACCAGCGGACGGGTCACGGCCTCGCCGCGGGACTCCAGCAGTGCGAAGGCCTGCACGATGCCGTTGGCCACCGCGTCGCAGGCGGTGATGCCGCCGAAGACGTTGACGAACACCGACTTCACCTGCGGGTCGGAGAGGATGATCTCCAGCCCGTTGGCCATCACCTCGGCGCTGGCGCCACCACCGATGTCGAGGAAGTTGGCCGGCTTGGAACCACCGAACTCCTCCCCCGCGTAGGCGACGACGTCGAGGGTGCTCATCACGAGACCCGCACCGTTGCCGATGATGCCGACGTTGCCGTCGAGCTTCACGTAGTTGAGGTTCTTCGCCTTCGCCTTCGCCTCGAGCGGGTCGGCGGCGGCCGAGTCGGCCAGGGCCTCGTGCTCGGTGTGGCGGAAGCCGGCGTTCTCGTCGAGCGAGACCTTGCCGTCGAGGGCGATGATCGTGCCGTCGCCGCTCTTGATCAGCGGGTTGACCTCGACCAGGGTCGCGTCCTCAGCCTTGAAGACCGTCCAGAGCTTCTGGATGACCTCGATGAGCTGCGGCTTCACGTCGGCCGCGAAACCGGCCGCGTCGACGATCTCGGTGGCCTTGGCCTCGTCGATGCCGGTGATGGCGTCGACGGGGATGCGGGCGAGAGCATCGGGCCTCTCGACCGCGAGCTCCTCGATCTCCATACCGCCCTCTCGCGAGGCCATCGCGAGGTAGGTGCGGTTGGCCCGGTCGAGCAGCACCGAGAAGTAGTACTCCTCGGCGATGTCGGCGCCCTGGGTCACCATGACCCGGCGCACGGGCAGGTCCTTGATCGTCAGCGCGAGAATGTCCCTCGCGCGGTCGGCGGCCTCTTCCGGGGACTTGGCGAGCTTGACGCCGCCCGCCTTACCCCGGCCTCCGGCCTTGACCTGGGCCTTCACGACGACAACGGAACTACCGAGTTTAGAAGCGGCTTCGGCGGCCTCTTCGGGCGTGTCGGCCACGGCGGCGTCCAGCACCGGTACGCCGTGGGCCGCGAACAGGTCGCGTGCCTGGTATTCGTACAGATCCACGGGTGGTCCTCAACGACGGGGACGGATGTGTGACCGAGCCTAGTCCGGACAGGTTCGCCGACCCGCCAGTGTCATCGTGGAGCGCGTCACGTCCGGGTCATCCGGCGCTCCGGCGAAGGCATGACAGGCTTCTACAGTGATCGATGCACTCGGGCCCGGACCAGATCGTCGGCGTTCCCATCTCCAGGGCAGACCGATCAGTGGGCTGACCGGCGCCGTCGTGCTGGGCCTCGTGCTGGCCGGGTGCTCGTCGGCACCGTCCACGGCCTCCGGGAACGATTCGATTGCACAACCCGGTGCCACCAGTACGACGGACAGCCGTGCCCTGCCCCCGGAATCAACGGAATCAAGCTCGCCCAGTCCCACCGTCGATCCCGCCGTCGAGCAAGCTGCGGCGTGCGTGCAGTCCGCCGTCGAGGCCCTGAGCCCGGCCGAGCGGGCCGGTCAGCTGGTCATGGCCGGCACTCCCCTGACCGACGCCGACTCGGTGGTGTCGGTAATGCGGAAGAACCACCTGGGCTCGGTGTTCCTGCACGGGCGCAGCGGTCGTTCCGCGGCCGGTCTGAAGCAGGAGATCAACCGGCTGCCGTCGGTCCGGGCCGGCGACGCGACGATCGAGCCGCTGGTCTCCATCGACCAGGAGGGCGGCGCGGTGCAGTCGTTGCGCGGTGGCCGCTGGGGCACGCTGGCGAAGGCTCGGGTGCAGGGCACCTGGAGCACCGCGCGTCTGTCCCGCATGACCGGGATCTGGGCGAAACAGCTTTCCCGGGCGGGCATCACGATGGACCTGGCACCGGTTGCCGACACCGTGCCGAGCGGCACCGAACGCCGTAACCCGCCGATCGGCGTGTTCGGCCGGGAGTACGGCACCGACACGACCACGGTCTCCCGGGCCATCACCACCGTCACCACCGCGCTCGAGAAGAACAAGGTGATCGCGACGGTGAAGCACTTCCCCGGACTGGGACGGGTCACGAAGAACACCGACACCTCCAGCGGGGTCGTCGACACCCGCACCACCGCGAACGACGCCTACCTGCGCCCCTTCCAGGCCGGCATCGACGCGGGGGCGGGCGCGGTCATGATCAGCTCCGCCACCTACCGCCGGATCGACCCGGACAACCGGGCCGTGTTCTCGTCGAAGGTGATCACCGACCTGCTGCGCGAGCAGATGGGCTACCAGGGCGTGGTGATGACCGACGACGTCGGCGCGGCGAAGGCCGTCACCGACGTCGCCGCCGGTCAGCGGGCCGTGCGGTTCATCAACGCCGGGGGCGACCTGGTGCTCACCGTCCCCAGCGATCAGGCCCGCACGATGATGGTGGCGATCACGAAAAAGGCTGCCGTCAATAAGAACTTCAGCAAAAAAGTCGACGCCTCGGTCACCCGGGTGCTCACCCTGAAGCAGAAGGCCGGGCTGCTCACCTGCGGCAAGAACCAGAATTGAGGACGCGCCCCAGCACCGATGCCCGCCCGGCACCCAGGGTGCCTGGCGGGCGTCTACCAGCCCTCTAGAGCTTGACCACCGGCGCGTACCGCAGCAGCAACCGCTTGACGCCCTCACCGAAATCAATGTGGGCAACGGTCTTGTCGCCCTCGCCGACCACCTCGACCACCCGTCCCATGCCGAACGTGTCGTGGGTGACGCGGTCGCCCGGCTCCAGGTTGACGACGGCGCGGTTGCCCGTCGATCGCGCTCCCGGACGTTGCGCCAGGCGGGCCACGGCCGGGGTGGACGACGCGCGCATCTGCGTGGACTCGCTGCGACGCCAGGTGATCAGGTCGACCGGGATCTCGTTGAGGAACCGGCTGGGCGGGTTGTAACTGGGCTGGCCCCAGGCACTCCGGATGGCAGCGCGGGTGATGTAGAGCCGCTCCTTCGCCCGGGTCAGGCCGACGTAGGCCAGGCGGCGTTCCTCGGCCAGCTCTTTGGGGTCTTGTAGCGAGCGCATGTGCGGGAACGCGCCGTCTTCCAGGCCGGTGAGGAAGACGACGGGGAACTCCAGGCCCTTGGCGGTGTGGAGGGTCATCAGGGTGATGACGCCCTCGTCTTCCTTGGGCTCGTCGCCCTCGGTCTCTTCGTCTTCGGGGATCTCGTCGGCGTCGGCCACCAGTGACACCTGCTCGAGGAAGTCTTGCAGGGTGCCGCCGGGCGTGGTGCGCGAGTACTCCTGGGTGACGGCCACGAGCTCGGCCAGGTTCTCCACGCGGGACTCGTCCTGCGGGTCGTGGCTGGCCCGCAGCTCTTCCAGGTAACCGGTCTGCTCCAGCACGGCCTCCAGCACGGTGCCCGGGTCGGAACCGCTCTCGACCAGCGTGCGCAGCTGCTCGACCAGCTCGGCGAACCGCTTGACCGCCGTCAGTGAGCGGGTGGCGATGCCCGGCGCCTCGTCGGCCCGGACCAGCGCGTCGCCGAACGAGATGTTCTCCCGGTCGGCCAGCGCGGCCAGGGCACCCTCGGCCCGGTCACCGATGCCACGCTTGGGCACGTTGATGATGCGCCGCAGGTTGACCGTGTCGGCCGGGTTGACCAGCACCCGCAGGTAGGCCAGGGCATCCTTGATCTCGCGGCGCTCGTAGAACCGGGTGCCGCCGACCACCTTGTAGGGCAGGCCGGCGCGCACCAGCACTTCCTCGAGGGCCCGGGACTGGGCGTTGGTGCGGTAGAAGATCGCGACGTCGCCCGGCCGCACCGACTCCTGCTTCTGGAGCTTCTCGATCTCCTCGGCGACGAACGCGGCCTCGTCGTGCTCGTCGTCGGCCACGTACCCGGTGATCTGCGTGCCGGTGGCCCCGGCGGTCCAGAGCTTCTTCGGCTTGCGGTCGGGGTTGTGCTCGATCACCGCGTTGGCCGCGGAGAGGATGGTCTGCGTGGAGCGGTAGTTCTGCTCCAGCATGATCGTCTGCGCCTGCGGGTAGTCGAGCTCGAACTCGATGATGTTGCGGATCGAGGCGCCGCGGAACGCGTAGATCGACTGGTCGGCGTCACCCACAACGGTGAGCTCGGCCATCGGGATCGGGGGCGTGCCCGCGGAGTTGGGGCTCGCGGTCGGGCCGCCCGCCAGCTCCCGGATCAGCACGTACTGGGCGTGGTTGGTGTCTTGGTACTCGTCGACCATGATGTGCCGGAACCGGCGGCGGTACAGCTCCGCGACCTCGGGGAAGGCCTGGAAGATGTTGACCGTGGTCATGATCAGGTCGTCGAAGTCGAGCGCGTTGGCCTGGCGCAGCCGCCGCTGGTAGCCCGTGTAGACGTCGGCCAGTACCCGCTCGCCCGGGTTGCTCTCACTGACGCGACCGGAATTGGTCTCCTCGTCGATCAGCTCGTTCTTGAGGTTGGAGATCTGCGCGGCCAGCCCCCGGGGCGGGAACTTCTTCGGATCCAGGTCGAGCTCGCGGGCGACCAGACCGATCAGGCGCTGCGAGTCGGCCGAGTCGTAGATCGAGAAGTTCGACTTCAGGCCCACCTTCGTGGCCTCGCGACGCAGGATGCGCACGCAGGACGAGTGGAACGTGGACACCCAGATCGACGACGCGCGCGGCCCGACCATGGTGGCCACCCGCTCGCGCATCTCGGCCGCGGCCTTGTTGGTGAACGTGATCGCCAGGATCTGCCCGGGCCGCACGTGGCGCGCAGCCAGCAGGTAGCCGATGCGGTGGGTGAGCACGCGGGTCTTGCCCGAGCCCGCGCCCGCCATGATGAGCAACGGCGAGTCGCGGTGCAGCACGGCCGCCTGCTGCTGCTCGTTCAGCCCGAGGACCAGCTTCTCCGGATCAAGATTCGGCGCGATCGCCCGGAGATCACGCTTGGGCGCCTCGTCAACAGCCCCGTCGACAGCTCCGTCAACAGTCTCTTCAGCAGCCCCGTCAGGCCTGTCAGCCTCGCCGGCCTGGACCAGCGTGGGCAGCGGATAGCGCTTCGCCGACCGCTCGCGGGCGATCTGCTGCGCCTTCTCCCGCCGGGAGGGCTCGGGCGTGACCGGCCCGGCGGCCGTCGGCACAGGCCGGGCCACGGGCTGCTCGGTCCACACCGGCCGCTTCGGCGGTTCCGGCTCGGCGTCGGGAAGATCGAATAGCGTGCTCATCGGAAATCAGCCTACGTGCCCGCACCGACAGGCATGACCACCCGCACACCACCCGCAGCCCACCCACAGACCACCCGTGGGTCACCCACGCAGCCCGCTAGAGCAGCCGCCGGTCCGCCGCCCAGCGGGTCAGCTCGTGCCGGCTGGACAGCTGCAGCTTGCGCAGCACCGCCGACACGTGGGTCTCCACCGTCTTCACCGAGATGAACAGCTCCTTCGCCACCTCCTTGTAGGCGTAACCACGCGCGATCAGACGCATCACCTCGCGCTCGCGGGCCGAGAGCCGGTCCAGCTCGTCGTCGACCTGGGCCACCTCTCCGGCACCGGTGCCGAACGCGTCCAGCACGAAACCGGCCAGCCGGGGCGAGAACACGGCATCGCCAGAAGCCACGGTGAGCACCGCCGCGACCAGTTCCGGGCCGGAGATCGACTTGGTCACGTAGCCCCGGGCGCCGGCCCGGATCACGGCGATCACGTCTTCCGCGGCGTCGGACACGCTCAGCGCCAGAAACCGGGTGACCGGGTCTTCGGCCGTGTCCACGTGATTGGTCAGGGACGCCGAACGCTGCAGCACATCGCGCCCTCCCGGACGCACCGTGCCACCGGGCAGGTGCACGTCGAGCAGCACCACGTCGGGCCGGGTCTTGGCGACCACCGCGATGGCCTCCTCCACGTCGCCGGCCTCACCGACGATGTCGAGCTTGCCCTCGGAGACTGCCGTGGCGAGTTCGGCACGCACGCCGCTGCGGAACACCCGGTGGTCGTCCACGATCACCACCCGGACCGGCAGCTTCACGGGTCGTGCGACGTCCTTGCTCACTGTTCCTCCTCCACGGAACCGCTGTCCGGCAGCAACAGCCGGATCTCGGTCCCCTCACCTTCGGTACTGCGCACGCGGGCCGAGCCCCCGTGACGCTCCATCCTGCCGATGATCGACTCCCGCACGCCCAGCCGGTCTTCCGGCACCGCGGCCAGGTCGAATCCGGGCCCGCGGTCGCGCACGAAGGCCTCGATGCCGTCGGGCATGCACTCGACATACACCCGGATCGACTCCCCGCCCGCGTGCCGGGCCGCGTTGGCCACGGCCTCCCGCAGCGCCGAGAGCAGCGACATCGCCCGCTCGTCGACCGGCCGGTCGCCCACCGTGACCACCTCGATCACGGCCCCGTGCACGTCCTCGGCCTCGGCCGCCAGCGCCGCCACCCGGGCCGAGATCATCGTCGGGTCCTCATCCCCGCGGCCGTAGAGCCAGCCGCGCAGGTCCCGTTCCTGGGCCCGGGCCAGCCGGGCCACCTCCGGGGCGTCCGCGCTGCGTCGCTGGATCAGCGCGAGCGTCTGGAGCACGGAGTCATGCAGGTGGGCGGCGATGTCGGCGCGCTCGGCCTCGCGCACCCGGCCGGCGCGCTCGGAGTCCAGGGTGCGCCAGAACCGCACCCCCCAGGGCGCGAACACGACCGTCACCCCGAACAGCACCGCGACCGTGGCCAGCAGGGTCTGCGTGATCAGCACCGGGTCCGCGTTCTGCAGCACGAGCAGCACGATGCCCAGCACCACCACGACCACCCCGAGCATCAGCCTCAGCGTGGTGGCCCGCGTGGTGAAACCGGTCGACGAGAACCAGCGTGAACGGTCGGCCTCGTCGAACTGGGCGTAGGCGATCACGGCACCGGACGCCACGATCAGCACCGGCATCGTGAACCCCGCCTGCACCTCCAGCCCGCTCCAGTTCGCCAGCAGCACGGCGCACGCGGCGAACAGGCACAGACCGGCGAACAGGTCGGCGCGCAACCGGCTGCGCCGGCTGGTGCGGACCTGCTCCTCCACCTCTTCCACCGCTGCGGCCACGGCGGCCGCGCGGGCCTGGAGAACCGTCTCCTTCAGTGGATCGACGGGGCCGATCGGGCCGATCGGGCCGATGGTGGACGTCGTCGAGCTTCCGGCCGCCACCTCGGTTTCCGGAGGTGCCGGTGCGGGTGGGTCGATCCGATCCACCGGATCGGAAGGTGCGACGAGCGCGACGGCCGGGAACGGTCGTCCCCCAATTTGGGCTCCGAGAACGGGTGCACCCGAATAGGGCGCGCGGGCGGCCGCCTGCTGGGCGGCCTGCGCCGCCGCGGCCGACGCCGAGTCGGGCACGAGCGCCCAGAGCCAGGCGTAGAGCACGGCGCCCGGGCCCCCCATGAGCGTGGCCACGACGAACCCGATGCGCACCGCGCGCACCGGCAGACCCAGGTGAACGGCCACCCCGGTGGCGACCCCGGCGAGCACCCGCTGCTCCTGCGGGCGCACCAGCGGTGGGCGCCGCGACCCGGGGAGAACCGGTAAGGAGGATGTACTCACCGGATCATCGTCACACGCACGGCCGCCGATTCCCTCAGGGACGAACCCGCGGTGCCGGCCCGATGGTTCAGGGTGGTCTCGGGGGCTCCCCCGATCCCCCGGACCCCGATGGACGAGCAGGATCTTCAGTAGACCAGTACCCATCGAGGGGGCCCACGACATGCCCGACACCCAGGAGCCCAGCGCTCCGTCCAGTGCTCCACCCACCCGTCCCGGTGACGACTTCTTCGCGAAGATCCGCGAACAGGGCGTGTTCCGGCCGTCCGAGAACCGCTGGGTGGCCGGTGTCGGCAGCGGCCTGTCCCGGCGCCTCGACATCGACCAGACCCTGATCCGGGGCACTTTCGTCGCGCTCTCGATCATCGGGGGCCTGGGCGTGGCCCTGTACGGCGTGTGCTGGCTGCTGCTGCCGCAGGAGCAGGACGGCCGGATCCACGTGCAGGAGGCCATGCGCGGACGGTTCAGCCCGGGCTTCTTCGCCGGGGCGATCCTGGCCTTCGCCGCCGTCGGCGGTGGCGGGCCGTGGCGTGGGAACGGCCATTGGTTCTGGGGTTTCCCGGGCACCCTGATCCTGGCCGCACTGATCGTCGGTGGCCTGTGGTGGATGGCGAAGCGCCTGCCGCAGAACAGTCAGCCGCAGAACAGTCACCAGACGTCCTCACCCGTGATGACCCAGGATTTCGGCCAGAAGCAGCGCACCGCCCACGAGGAGGCCGCCTGGCAGCACCACGAGGCACAGCAACTGGTCCGGGCCCGCACCGCACCCTCACGCCGGGTGCGTCAGCTCACCCTGGGCCTGGCCCTGATCGCCGCGACCGGCGTGCTGATGGCCGAGGCGTTCGGCGACCTGCCGGGCTGGGCCGGCCTCACCGCCCTGGGCGTCGCGATCGCCGTGATCGCCGGCGGCGTGGTGGCGAACGGCCTGATGGGACGCCGCAGCCCGGGTCTGGCGGGGCTGGGCGTCCTGCTCTCCCTGATCCTCGCGGTCGGAGCCGCGGCCCAGCACGCCGGGGTCGAGACCAGTGAGCACATGGCCGTCGTCGGCACCGCGACCTGGAACCCGGACACCCGCGAGGCCGCCGACGACCAGTACAACCTGGGCATCGGCGAGGCCGAGCTGAATCTCACCTCGGCCGGGGCGCTGAGCGGGGCCACGGCCTCGGACCCGCTGGAGGTCGAGGCCAACCTGGGCGTCGGGCGCCTGGTGCTGAATCTGCCGTCGTGGGTGACGGTGGAGGTGGACGCCCGGCTCGGCGCGGGTGAGGTGTACGAGCCGGACGGCACGCGCTACGAGGTGAAGGGCAACTCGGACAACCGGTCGCGCACCTTCACCTACGGGCAGGGTGAACCCGTGGTCCGGGTCGTCGCCCAGCAAGGCGTGGGACAGCTGGAGATCAAACGAGTTTCGCAGAACATGGGGAGCAACTGATGTCCGGGCAGAACCTCGAGAACGACCAGCCGGTCAACCCGACCAAGGCTTTCGAGCCGGGCGGAGCGCCAGAACCAGAGGCGGGATCCAGCGGCTACCTCACCTCGGGCCGCCCTCCGCAACCCAGCCCCGCACCCGGCCCTGGCCCTGGCCCCGATCAGACGCCCCGGGTCCCCCCGCAACCGCAGGAACACCCGGGCATCCGCACCACCACCGTCGCCATCGGCCTGATCCTGCTGATCATCGGCCTCACCGCCGTGACCAGCCAGCTGGCCGGGATCTCGCTGAACCCGGCCGCGGTGGCCTTCGCCATCATGCTGGCGGTGGGGGTCACCCTGCTGGGCGCGGCCCTGAAGAAGAGCCCTAGGTCCTAGGCCGCGGCCCGCTCGCTCCGGGCGAACACCCCGACATCGGGCTGGTCGGTGAACAGACCGTCGATGCCCGTGGCGAGGAAGGTGATCTGCTCGTCGATCGCCTTGCCGAAGTCGTTCTCCCCGCCGCTGCTGCGGTAGTCGGCGGGCAGGAAGGTGTTCTCCGCCCGGAACGTGTACGGGTGCACGAGAAGTCCCTGGGCGTGGGCGTTGTCGACCAGGGCGGTGGGACTGCCCAGGGCGCCGGCCGCGGTGCGCGGGATCACCAGGCTCTTGTCCGGCCCGAGCCCCTGCGCGTACCGGGCGATCGCCCCCAGGCCCTTCGGGGTGATCAGGTCGGCGTAGGTGCGCGGGTCACCGGCGGCGACCAGGTCGTAGGGGGCACCGGTGGCACTCAGCAGCTGCACGGCCGGGGCCCGCAGGCCCATCCGGCGCAGCTGCTGCAGGTTCGTGGTCTCGAACGACTGCACGAAGATCGGCGCGTCCGCGTGGTTCAGGCCGTGCTTGCGCACCAGACCCAGCAGCCGCTTCTCCAGCGGTAGGCCGAGTTCCTGGAAATAGGTGGGGTGCTTGGTCTCCGGGTAGATCCCGATCCGGC
Organism: Kineosporia sp. NBRC 101731; assembly: GCF_030269305.1. Classification (NCBI taxonomy): domain Bacteria; kingdom Bacillati; phylum Actinomycetota; class Actinomycetes; order Kineosporiales; family Kineosporiaceae; genus Kineosporia; species Kineosporia sp. NBRC 101731. The sequence continues at coordinate 1,255,420 of NZ_BSTC01000001.1, read as the reverse complement.
GCCCGAGACGGCGGGACAGCTCGGCCCGCAGCTGGAACGCCTCGTCCAGGGTCGGCACCCGCAGCCGCCCGTTGTACATCGTGTTCTCCTGCCGCACTCCCGGCAGACGCTCGGCAGCGTACAGCGTCTTCAGCTCGGCGAGCGTGAAATCCTCTGCCCACCAGCCAGTTACGTTGGCGCCGTCGAGCTTCTTGGTGGTCTTGCGATCGGCGAACTCGGGCCGGGAGGCGACGTCGGTGGTGCCGCCGATCTCCGGCTCGTGCCGGCAGACCAGCACACCGTCCCGGGTGATCACCACGTCGGGCTCGATGAAGTCAGCACCCATCCGGGCGGCGAGCTCGTAGGAGGCCAGGGTGTGCTCGGGCCGGTAGCCGCTGGCGCCGCGGTGCCCGATGACCAGGGTGGCACCCTTCCGCGAACTGGCCGAGACCCGTTGCGCCGGAAACGCATGCGCCGGATCGGCGACAGCCAGCGGGGTAACTGCCAGGCCGGTGATGACCGTGCGACGGTTCATCTTTCCTCCATGGCGCCCGTGGCGACCTTCGCCCGATCGGCGCCCCCGGGACATCAGCCAACCGATCCCGGCCGACGGGAGCCCCGCCAGAATGTGACGGCCGGTCGACGCGGCGATGAACTACGCATGGGTTCAGTGATCCGGAGCCTGCGGGTTGTGCGGTGTTCACCCAGGCTTCAGCCGGTCGTACGCCTGCAACACACGGATCGAGGTAGCGAAGTCACCGTGCCGGGTCTCGTCCTGACGCCGCAGGGCGGTGAAAGTTCCGATCAGATGCGTGAGTTCAACCCGGTCGAAACCGAGTAGCACGGCGTGGGCGGCATCCAGCTCGGCCCGGGCCGTGGCGATGCGGACCGGATCCAGCTCCTGCGAAACCTCCACACCGGCCTCTTCCAGCTCAGCCACCAGCCCGGACAGGTGCGGCGCCCACACCACGGCCCGCGCGAAACGTTCCAGCACCCAGTCGGCGATGGTTCCCTCGCCCCAGGGGCACGGCCGGTCGTAGGCCTCCGGCGGGGGCACCGGAACCTGCTCCAGCTTGAAGAAGTTCACGTTGGCCCCGGCGTGCTTCTGCCGCAGCAGGTAGTCCACGGGCAGGGTGGACAGCGCGGCCAGCAGCAACGGCAGCCGCTGCGCCGAGATCAGCGGCAGCGAGTTGCCGACCGCGACCACCGGCAGCGGAGCCGGCAGCAGGGTGCGCGGCGCGACCGTGGTGGAGACGTTGCGGTAGCCGGCCAGCCAGCCGCGGTCGCACAGGTCGCCGTAGCGTTCCTGCACGAGCTCCCGGGGCACCCAGTAGCGCGGGGCCGTGGCCGTGCCGCCGTTCGGGTCGAGCATGGCGCAGTGCTTGGCCTCCCACAGCGGCACCAGCCCTTCGCCCGGCCCGGAGCGGAAGTGCCGGGCGTCCCGCGTCATGTGCAGGGGCGTGACCAGCCGCAGTTTCCAGGGATCGTCGCTGGTGGTGCCGCCCGCCGGGTCCCGGCGCAGCAGCACCGGGGTGCGGCGGTGCGCCCGGGTGACGATGGTGGCGTCGATGGAGGACGCGAACAACGGTGCGGTGCCGCTGTTCGGGTTGAGCACGCGCAACAGATGGGCGGGCAGTTGCCAGGCCCGCTCCCCCGGCGGCTGGTCCGGCCCGGCCAGTCCGACAGCCACCTCGGCGCTGACATCGGTGTGAACGGCCGAAGGCCCACCGGCCAGCTCCACCACAGCCACCCCGACCCGCCCACTGACCCCGGCGAAGATCGGTCCGCGCGGCTCGATCAGGTGCAGCCGGTCGAGTGCCCCGGCGGCACACAGTGCCTCGAGCAGACGGGCGGCCGACCGGTCGGACGCGATACCGGCGGGAACCAGCAGGGCGGCGCGGCCGTGCGGCGCGAGCAGCCGCCAGCAGGTCTCGACGAAGGGCAGGTAGGCGTTGAGCTCGCCGGCCCCGGTCAGGGGATGACGCCCCGCGTCGCGCAGGGCGCGGGCGGTACCGGCGCGGTGGTCGCGCAGCCCGGTGGGGATCGAGCCGCCCCAGTCGCGGGCGTGCACCTTGAGCCGCTCCCAGGGCGGGTTGGCCACCACCACGTCGAAGCCGCCCCGCCACCCGGTGACCGGTTCCGGCTCGGCCCCCTCGACGTCGAGCACCGCCGGGAACGCTGTGTGCCAGGTGAGCCCGGCCCCGGCTGCCTCCTGGTTCGGAGTACCACCGGAAAGCCCGTCACCGGAAAGAATCTGGTGCTCCAGCTCGGCCGGATCGGTCGGCCGCCCGGCCAGGCTGAGGTCGGCCGCGAGCGCGGACCGGCACAGGCTCACCGCGACCGGGTCGGCGTCGACGCCGTGCAGGGCACCGAGGACCTCTTGCGGTGGCACCCCGAGCGACAGCAGCCGGCCCAGCGCGGCGCGCAGCAGATTGCCCGCGCCACAGGCCGGGTCGACGATGGTGGGCAGCCGGCCGTCGCCGGGCAGAGCCGGGATCGCCCGCCGGGCCAGGGAGTCCGCGTACACCGACGGAGTGCTGAACGCCCCGCGGTGCCGGCGCTCGGCGTTGCCGACGGGATGCAGGGTCAGCGCCCCGCCGACCGTGGCCGGCACGTAGAGCAGCAGCGCGTCGTAGCCGGTGGCCAGGGCCCCGACGCTGACCAGATCTTCTGCCTCCCAGGCATTCTCGACCGCACGCAGAACGGCCTGATCCCGCCACAGCTGAGGGTCGAGATCGTCGGGGACGGTCATCTCGGCCGCCGCGGCCAGCACCAGGCCCGCCGGACCGGCCAGTTTATGCATGATCACGAACCAGGTCTGTCAATCATCTCGTCGCCCCGGGCGTCGGCCGCCCGGTCCATCACGGCTTCCAGGCCCTCGCCGTCGCGGTACGCCTGCCAGGCGGCGAGCGCATCGTGGGCGGTGGGCACGGCACCGGCGGTGTCCAGGTCGGCGATCGGGATCCAGGCGGCCTCGTCGGTGGAGCCGTCCACCTCCATCACCTGGGGCTCCTGGTCGAACGGCACCGATCCGGCGTAGATCAGGCGCAGGGCGTGGAAATCCTCCAGGCGCCCGTGCGGACCGCGGCCGACGAAGTGCCGGCTGGAGATGTCGATGAGGGGGCCCTCGGTGTAGGGCAGCCCGGCCTCCTCGTGGATCTCTCGGCGCAGGGCCGGGCGGGGGTGCTCACCGTGGTCGATACCGCCGCCGGGCAGGGTCCAGGTGCTCTCGCTGCCCGCCAGCCGGCTCAGCAGCATCTGCGGGCCACCGTCGGCCTTCTCGTTCACCAGCACCGCGTAGGCGGCGGGGCGCTGCACGAAGGCGGGCACCTCGTCGAGGCTCGGGACCGGGACCGCGAGAGAGGCCGGGTCGAGCGGCGGGTCGAGCAGATCGGGGCCGCCGGTCAGCAGCAGCGTCTCGTCCGAGGAGTTCCCCTCCAGCAGGGGAGCCAGGAACCGGGACAGCGGCAGACCCACCAGTTCGCCGGGAGCCATGAACCGCCCGACGAACTGCGCGACCGGCCGGTCGGGGTCGGGCGTCACGACGAGGGCCACGGGAGCGGGCAGTTCGTCCGAGGGATCCAGGGCCGCCGGGTCCTCCCCCAGCAGCCGGTCACCCTGCTCGGAGGGGCTGCGCCGATCGACCGCCGGGCGGCCGGGGCCGGGGATCCCGGCCGGTGTGCCGTACAGCGTGACGTCGAACAGCAGGCGCAGGGTGTGCACGCTGATGCCTTCGTCGGGCAGTTCGACCACGTCGGCGCCCGCGTCGCGCGGGGTGATGCTGGCGGCCCGCAGACCGGTCTGCTCCAGCAGCCCGGCCCGCACCCGGTCGCGCGGGTGCTCGCCGTGTCGCACCACACCTCCGGGCAGCGACCAGCGCCCCGCCGGATCACCACCGGCGGGGACACGCAGTAACAACAGAGCCCCTGATCCGTCGTTGACCACGCCGTAGGCCGCGGTCCGCTGCACCGGACGGAGTGGGGGACGCATAGATTCGGCAGACGGCACCGTATGACGCTACCGCCCACCGGCCCGAGAAGTTGGACAGACGTCCCACCCGAATCACCCGGAACGGTCATCTGCCCTATCCTGCGGGGATGTCCGGCCGTCAGGTTGTGCGCCGTCCTTATGCGATGGCCCTGAGTCTCTACCGTCGTCTTCCCCGCTTCCTCCGCCTGTGGATCATCCGCCGGGTCGCCCCGGGCCACACGGTCGGTGCCCTGGCGTTGATCGAGCACGAGGGCACCCTGCTGATGCTGAAACAGCGGCACCGCCGGGGCTGGACCTTCCCGGGCGGTCTGCTGAACCGGGGCGAGAACGCGTCCTCCGCGGTGGTGCGCGAGGTCGAGGAGGAGACCGGGCTGCGGGTCGAGGTCGGCCTGCCGTTCTCCACCGTGGTCGAGCCCAGCTCCCGCCGCGTCGACGTCCTGTTCTGGGTGCGCGTCGCCGAGCCGTTCCCGGTCGAGGCCTCCGGCGAGGCGCTGGAGTCCGGCTGGATCCGCTTCGACGAGCTGACCGACCCGGAGACCACCGACGACCCCACCCGCACCGCTGTCGCCGAGCTGATCCGTTTCCAGGCGTCCACCCCGCACGAAGGCCGCACGCTCGGTGCCTAGCCTTCCTGATCACCCCAGTCATGACAGCCACAACGGCATGGCCGGCATCGTGCTCGCCGCCGGTGAGGGCACGCGCCTGCGCCCCCTCACCGAGCTGCGCCCCAAGCCGCTGTGCCCCGTCGGCAACATCGCCCTGCTCGACCAGGCTCTGTCCCGCCTCGCGCCGCTGACCGGGAACGGCCCGGCCAACCTGGCGGTGAACGTCTTCCACCACGCCGGGCAGATCCAGGCGCACGTCGGAGACCGGGCTCACCTCTCGGTCGAAGCCCCGGAATCCCTCGGCACCGCGGGCGGTGTGGCCCACCTCAAACCCTGGCTGGACGGGCGCCACGCCCTGGTGACCAACGCCGACCAGTACCTGCCGGACGGCCTGAAGGGTTTCGCGGACGGCTGGGACGGCGAGCGCTGCCGTCTGCTGTGTGCCCCCGCCACCACCCGGCGCGACTTCACCACTCCCGACGGCACGGCGGTCTGTTACGTCGGGGCCTGCCTGCTGCCGTGGGACCTGGTGAAGAACCTCGAGGTGGAGATCACCGGCCTGTACGAGGTGCTGTGGCGGCAGGAGATGGAGAAGGACCGCCTCGACCTGTTCGTGCTGCCGGAGAACACGGTGGCCATCGACTGCGGCACCCCGGCCGACTACCTGGCGGCCAATCTGCACGCGTCGCACGGTGCGAGCGTCATCGGTGAGGGCGCGCAGGTGCTGGGCACCGTGACGAGCTCGGTGGTCTGGCCGGGCGCCTACGTCGGGCCCGACGAGGTGCTGGAACGGCAGATCCGCGCCGGGACCCGCGAACTGAGCGTGACAGTTGCGGGCTGATCGACGTCCTCTGTTCTCGGCTTTCGTCGCTGGTCGGGATGGCGATGGTTACTCTCCATCGCCGCCCGGACACGCGATCGGGGGATGCCAAGCTCCGACGGCACGACTAATGTCGCGACGGTGACCACCCTTGCGGCCTCCTCGCAGTCACCGGTGCTGATCACCGGCGCTGCGGGCACCATCGGCCGGATGGTGCGTCCCCGCCTGGCCTCCCTGGGCTGGGAACTGCACTCGCTCGACCGCGAACCCGACGGCGACCCGGACATCAGCAGCATCGACGTGCTCGACAGTGCCGCGCTCGACGCCGCCACGGTGGGCTGCGGGGCGGTGATCCACCTGGCCGGTATCCCGCACGAAGCGCCACTCCCGCAGATCCTCGAGGCCAACGTGCAGGGCACGCAGGCCGTGCTCGACGCCGCGCTGCGCCGGGGCATCCAGCGCGTGGTGCTGGCGAGCAGTTGCCACGCGGTGGGTTTCTGGGAGCGCACCGCCGGCGGCAGTGACCTCGGCGTCGACGTGCGGCCCCGTCCCGACACCTTCTACGGCGTGGCCAAGGTCGCGCTGGAGGCGCTCGGCCAGCTCTACTCCGACCGGTTCGGGCTGGAGGTGGTGTCGCTGCGCATCGGCGCCTGCAAGGAGAAGCCGGCCAACCGCCGCGAGCTGTCCACCTGGCTGAGCCCCGGCGACGCGGCCCGGCTGATGGACGCGAGCCTGCGCGGCCCGGTGCGCGGTCACGTGATCGCCTACGGCGTCTCGGCGAATACGCGCGGCTGGTGGGACCTTTCCACCGCGCGGGCGATGGGTTACCAGCCGCAGGACGACTCCGAGGCCTTCGCCGAGGAGATCCCCCCGGAGACCAGCCGCCGTTCCCGTACCGGCGAGCAGCCGCCACCCGCACCCGAGCGCGTCGGTGGTCCGTTCACCTCGCTGCCGCTGGGTGGCTTGACCCGTTCTTTCCAGAACTGAAGTGAGGACGTCGGTGAGCCTCCCGGGGGAGACTCACCGACGTCCTCACTGAGGTTCTACTCCCACTCGATGGTGCCCGGGGGCTTGCTCGTCACGTCGAGCACCACCCGGTTGACGCCGTCCACCTCGTTGGTGATCCGCGTCGAGATCCGCGCCAGCAGTTCGTAGGGCACGCGGGTCCAGTCGGCGGTCATCGCGTCTTCGCTGGACACCGGCCGCAGCACGATCGGGTGGCCGTAGGTGCGGCCGTCGCCCTGCACACCGACCGAGCGCACGTCGGCCAGCAGAACCACCGGGCACTGCCAGATCTCGCGGTCGAGACCGGCCGCCGTGAGCTCGGCGCGCACGATGGCGTCGGCCTGGCGCAGCGTGTCGAGACGCTCCTTGGTGACCTCACCGACGATGCGGATCGCCAGGCCGGGGCCCGGGAAGGGCTGACGCTGCACGATCTCCTCGGGCAGGCCGAGCTGGGCGCCGACGGCGCGAACCTCGTCCTTGAACAGCGTGCGCAGCGGCTCGACCAGGTCGAACTGCAGGTCGTCGGGCAGACCGCCGACGTTGTGGTGGCTCTTGATGTTGGCCGTGCCGGTACCGCCGCCCGACTCCACCACGTCGGGGTAGAGCGTGCCCTGCACGAGGAACTTGACGTCTTCGCCGTCGCTCTCGTGGGCCTCTTCGACCACCTCACGGGCGGCGTCTTCGAAGACCCGGATGAACTCCCGGCCGATGATCTTGCGCTTCTCCTCCGGGTCGCTGACCCCGGTGAGCGCGGTCTGGAAGCGCTCGACCGCGTCGACGACCTTGAGCTTCACGCCGGTGGCGGCGACGAAGTCCTGCTCGACCTGCTCGGCCTCGCCCGAACGCAGCAGCCCGTGGTCGACGAACACGCAGGTCAGCTGGTCACCGACGGCCCGCTGCACGAGTGCGGCGGCGACGGCCGAGTCCACGCCGCCCGAGAGCGCGCAGATCACCTTGCCGTCACCGATCTGCGCCTTGATGCGCGCGACCTGCTCGTCGATGACGTTGCCCGTGGTCCAGTCGCCGGGCAGACCGGCGCCGGTGTAGAGGAAGTTGGTGAGCACCGTCTGACCGAACGTGGAGTGCTTGACCTCCGGGTGCCACTGCACGCCGTAGAAGGCCTTCTCCTTGTTCTCGAAGGCGGCCACCGGGGCACCGGACGACTCGGCGAGCACGTCGAAGCCGGGAGGTGCGGTGTGCACGGCGTCGCCGTGGCTCATCCACACCGACTGGTCGGCGGGAGTGCCGTGCAGCAGCGTGGACTCCTCGGTGGTGCTGACCTTCGTACCGCCGTATTCACGCAGGCCCGTGTGGGCCACCTCGCCGCCGAGCGCCAGGGCCATCGCCTGGAAGCCGTAGCAGATGCCCAGCACGGGCACCCCGGCCTCGAACAGGGACGGGTCGACCTGCGGGGCGCCCTCTTCGTAGACGCTGCTCGGGCCGCCGGACAGCACGATGGCCGCCGGGTCCTTCTTCAGCATGTCGGCGATCGGCATCGAGGAGGGCACGATCTCGGAGTACACGTTGGCCTCGCGCACACGGCGCGCGATCAGCTGGGCGTACTGCGCGCCGAAGTCGACGACCAGGACAGGCCGGTGGTCGGTCGCGGGAACGGACTCGGGTTGACTCACCCGGACAAGGATAGGGCCGGTTCAGGACTGCTTCTGAACGGCGTCGGGCCGGGGCTTCCTCTCCACCACGGCGCCGACCATCGGCTGCACCCGGCCGGTCACCCAGCGCTCGGCGACGAACGACATCACCGGGACGGTCCCGGCCAGAACCACCAGGATCGTGCTGCCGAGGGGCAGGCGCGTGCGCATCCACAGGTCCACGGCCACGATCACGTAGATCAGGTAGAGCCAGCCGTGGATCATCGGGATCAGGTGGCCGCTGCCCGGGATCACCGCGCTCAGGCCCTCGTTCGAGAACCAGGACAGATCGGTGTTCCGCATCTGGAAGCCCTGCATGACGATGTGCAGCGTCAGCAGCAGCAGGAAGACACCGGTGGCGTAGGCCAGCACCCGGTACCTCAGCAGGGCGTTCTTCAGGGACTGTCCGCGGTTCGGGCCGGCCATGAGGAGGTTCCTTCGTCTAGGAGTTCGTTGTCTGCGTTGTCTTCGTCGTCTGCGTCGTCTTCGTTGTCCTGGCCGGGCAGCAGACCTCGGTGGTCGTCGCGCACCAGCCGGAACCAGAACAGCAGGGCGATCACGGCGAAGGCCCACCACTGGATCGCGTAGGACAGATTGCCCCAGTCCAGCTGGCCGTCCGAGGAGGGCGGGGGCACGGGGGTGATCTGCGTGGCCGGGGCCGGGGTCTGGCTGTCGAGCACGACGAAACCGGTGATCATCGGCTGCGGCCAGAGCGCGGCGAGCTGGGCCGCGGCGACCCGGTCGATCTGGCCCTCCGGCAGCCCGGACGTCTCCCCCGGCTGACGCACCGACGGCGGCTCACTGGGCTGCAGCAGACCGACGACGGTGACCTGGGTGTCGCTGTCGGGTGCGGCGGCCGCCGCATCGTCCGGGCCGGCCACCCAGCCGCGCACCACCGGGACCGTGGTGCCGTCCTCGGTGATCAGCGGCGTCACCACCCACAGGCCGGTCCGGCCGTCCTGCTCGCGATCGGGCGACAGCAGCTGGTTCTCGCCGCTCCAGTGTCCCGACGCCGTGACCTTCGCGTTGACCGCGTCGCGCTGGAAGGTCTGGCTGGGCTTCAGCACGCTCTCCAGCGGCACGGTCTTCGACGACTTCTGCGCCAGCTCGGCCTGCTGGGCCGAATCGCCGTGCTCACGGGCGCGCTCGAGCTGCCACTCGCCGAGCTTGGCCATCAGGGTGGCAGCGAGCAGCATGACCACCAGGAGCGCCAGCCATCGCGGCTTCAGCGCGGTACGAAGCACCCGGTAAAGGTAACGCGGTGCACCGGTGGGCCCGGAAACTGGGGTGCGGTCGACCCTGTTGCCTCCGTACCTTCCTGAAGAGTGATCACGCTCCCGGATCCGGTACCGCCCCGGCCGTCCATCACCTCGCCCACCGTCTACATCCTCTCGATGGCCCGGCTCCAGTGGCGCACCCTGGCCGGGGGCGCCCTGCTGGGTGTGTTCTGGATGGGGTGTCAGGCCGCGATCCCGCTGGTGGTCGGCAACACCGTCGACGCCGGGCTGGTCGCGCGGGACTCCTCCGCCCTGGTCACCGGATGTCTGGTGCTGGTGGGGCTGGCGCTCGCCTCGGCCCTCTCCGGCATGATGCGGCACCGGTTCGCCGTGTCGAACTGGCTGCTGGGCGCGCTGCGCAGTCAGCACCTGGTCGGGCACCACGTGGCCGACCACGGTCTGGCCGTCTCCGGCAAGGTCACCACCGGTGAGGTGGTGCAGGCCGTGAGCACCGACGGCCCGCGCTTCGCCGACCTGATGGACATCACCGCGCGAGGCACAGGCACCGTCGTCGCCTTCGGCGCCGTGGCGATCTATCTGCTCCGGATCGACCTGGCCATCGGGCTGTTCGTGGTGATCGGGATGCCGCTGCTGGCGGCCGGGCTGATCGTGCTGATCCAGCCGCTGCAGACCCGGCAGACCCGGCACCGGGCCCGCGAGGGCGACCTCACCTCGCTGGGCGCCGACACCGTGGCCGGGCTGCGGGTGCTGCGGGGCATCGGTGGGGAGGACCAGTTCACGGCCCGCTACGCCGAGCACAGCCAGGAGGTGCGGCGGGCCGGGGTCCGGGTGGCCGGCCTGCAGGCGCTGCTCGACGCCGCGCACGTCCTGCTGCCCGGCGCGTTCCTGACCGGGCTGACCTGGCTGGCCGGGCACGGGGTGGTGGAGGGCCGCCTCAGCGTGGGCGACCTGGTCACGGTGTATGCCGTCACCGCGTTCCTCCAGCTGCCGCTCCAGACGTCCACCGAGGTGCTGTCCCGGTGGGTGCGGGCCCGGGTGGCGGCGGAGCGGCTGATCGCGGTGCTGGGCCGCCGCGTCCCCACCTCGGCGACCACCCACCTACCGGAGCCCGGCAGTGTCCTCCATGACCCTTCGTCCGGGCTGACCGTGCCGGTGGGATCCCTGACCGCGCTGGTCAGCGCCCGGCCGGAGACCGGGATCGAGATCGCCGACCGGCTCGCGGCCCTCACCCCCGGCGCCCGGCTGGGTGACGTGCCCCTCGAGCACCTGCCCGCCGACCGGGTGCGCCGGCGGGTGGTGCTGAGTGAGGCCGAGCCCCGGCTGTTCACCGGCACGCTGCGCGAGCAGATCGACCCGCTGGGCCGGCACACCGACGAGGAGGTGCTCGGGGCGGTGCACACGGCCGACGCCTTCGACGTGCTGACCGGGCTGCCCGAAGGGCTGGACGCGCCGGTCGCCGAGCGTGGGCGCGACTTCTCGGGCGGGCAACGGCAGCGGCTCGCCCTGGCGCGGGCCCTGCTGATGGCCGCCCACCCCGATGTGGAGGTGCTGGTGCTGGTCGAGCCGACCTCGGCGGTCGACGCGCACACCGAGGCCCGGATCGCCGACCGGCTGCACGCTTCTCGTTCGGGGAGAACAACTTTGGTCGTTTCGTCCAGTCCGCTGGTGCTCGATCGGTGCGATCGGGTCGCCTTTCTCGATGAAGGACGCGTGGGTGCGTCGGGCACGCACCGGTCCCTTCTGTCGTCGTCACCCAGATATCGAGAAGTCGTGGTGCGTAGCGAAGCTGCCGTTGAGGCCGCGGTTGAGGAGAGCCGACGATGAGCGCCCTGCTGCCGATCGCCCCGCGGGAACGGGTGCGCCAAGAGACCACCCGGCTGCTGCGCCGGCACCGCCGGGCCTTCGCCTTCTCGGTCACCGCACACGGTGCCGCGGCCGTCGTCGCGCTGGCCGGCCCGGCGCTGCTCGGCCGCCTGGTGCAGGACTTCACCGACGGCTCGGCCACCGGCTCGTCCGTGAATCACGCGGTGTCGCTGCTGGCCGTCGCCGTTCTCGTCCAGGCCGGTCTGGCCTGGTACGCCAACCGCAGCTCCCTGGTGCTCGGCGAGCGGGTGTTCGCGGAGATGCGGGAGGACTTCCTGCGGGAGGTCACCCGGCTGCCGTTGTCCGTGGTCGAGCGGGCCGGCAGCGGCGACCTGATCTCACGTACCACCAACGACGTCGAGGCCGTCAGTCACAGCGTGCGGTACGCCGTGCCGAACGTGGTGGTCGGTGTGATCTCCCTGATCGTCACCCTGACCGCGATCCTCGTGACCTCGCCACTGGTCGGGGTGGCCGCGCTGACCGGGGCCTTCTTCATCGTGCCGACGACGCGCTGGTACCTGCGCCGGGCCCGCGACGGCTATCTGGCCGAGATGGCCGCCTACGCCCGGCTGGACGGCACGGTGAGCGAAACCCTCGACGGGGCGCGCACCGTCGCCGCCCTGCGGCTCGGTGAGCGGCGCCGGCAGCGGGTGGACGACGACCTGCGCGAGGTCTACCGCGCGGAGCGCTACACGTTGTCGCTGCGCACCGTGTGGTCACCGCTGGTCGAGTTCGGCTACATCATCCCGACCGCCGCCGTGCTCGCCTGGGGCGGCTGGCTGACCCTCACCGGCCGGGCCTCGGCCGGTGAGGTCACCACGGTGGTGCTGTACGTGTCCCAGCTGATGGGCCCGCTCGACCTGATCCTGGAGTGGACGGACGAACTACAGATCGGCGGCGCCTCCCTCGCCCGCATCATCGGCATCGGGCAGGTACCGGACGACCGCACCGTCTCGGCCTCCGCCGGTGATCTCCCGGACGGCTCCCGCGCCGTTGCGGCCCGCGACGTGCGCTACGCCTATCGCGGTGACCTGGACGTGCTGCACGGCGTCTCCCTGACCCTGCGACCCGGCGAGCGGCTGGCCGTGGTCGGGCCGAGCGGGGCCGGGAAGTCAACGCTCGGAAGGCTTCTGGCCGGCATCCACCCGCCGAGGACGGGTTCGGTGACGGTGCACGCAGACGAAGGAGCGGGCACAGGCACCGGCGAAGACACAGGCGCGGGTGCAGGCTCCAACCCCGGCTCCGGCTCCGGCTCCGGCTCCGGCTCCGGCTCCGGCTCCGGCTCCGGCTCCGGCATCAGCCTGGTAGATCTGCCGCTGCCGGACCTGCGGCAACAGGTTGCACTGGTGACGCAGGAACAGCACGTCTTCGTCGGGACCCTGGCGGACAACCTGCGCCTGGCCCGGGCCGACTCCACGGACGCGGAACTGACGCGCGCTCTCGATGCTGTCGATGCTCTGCCCTGGGTCCTGACACTGCCGCAAGGTCTTTCCACGGTCGTCGGGTCGGGCGGGCACAGCCTCACCCCGAGCCAGGCCCAGCAGGTCGCCCTCGCCCGGCTGGTGCTGTCCGACCCTCACACCCTGGTGCTGGACGAGGCCACGTCACTGCTCGACCCCCGCGCCGCCCGTCACCTGGAACGCTCGCTGTCGGCCGTACTCGCGGGACGCACGGTGGTGGCGGTCGCCCACCGTCTGCACACCGCCCACGACGCCGACCGGGTGGCCGTGGTCGAGGGCGGGCAGATCACCGAGCTGGGAACCCATGACGAGCTGCTGCAGCACGGCGGCTCGTACGCGGCTCTGTGGCGGTCGTGGCAGGAGGGCTAGTCATTCAGCCGAGCGAGCGAATCTGCTGTCCAGCTCAGCCGGGCCGGCCCACCGTCGGACACGGTGACCCCGCCGTCCTCCCACGTGATGACCACCTCCGAGTACTCGTCGAACGGATCGCCGGAGGAGTACATCCGGCCTGGATTGCCTTCCTGCCACACCGTCACCACGTCATAGCCGGGCACCAGGAGAAGCTCGGGAGAATGGATCCGCTGCACGCAGAAACCGTTCCCGCAGGACTCCTGCGCCACCCGCTCGAACACGTTCAGGCCCCCGTTGACGAACCGGCCACCCAGGATGACCAGCACCGTACCGACCGCAGCCCCGACCGCGACCGGCCACCGGCGACGCGACCGCAACGAGGCCGCGGACCGGGGATTCGCAGCGAAAGTCTCCATACCGAAAACATATTCACGGCCGTACCCGGCGTCGTCACGCCGCCGACGGATACCGGGACGTCTCGGCCGTACGACGATCGAATGATGCCTGGCTACACCTGCGTCTCGGCCAGAGGCCGTACTACCCACCGCCGCGGCGGGCGCGACCTTCACGAGGCCACTGGACATAGCCGGGCCTGCAGTCATCGAGTCATCGAGCCATCACGTCATGGAGTCACCGCCGACGACGTACCGAATGTGGCCTGGTCCGCGGCCCCCCGGCCGCTGGCCCAGCCCATCCGATCACCCACCCGGATGCTGCGCCCTCTCGTGACGCTGGGGAACAACTCCTCGAAACGATCCTCCACATCCTGCTGCCGGCTGGCCAGCACCGGCAGCAACCGATCGTCGCCGAGTTCGGCCCGCGCGGCCTCGGTCTGCTCCTGCGTGATCTCGGTCAGGCGCTCACCGATCCGGAACGCGTAAGCCGCCAGGAACGACTGCCGGAATGTCTTGCTCCGCGCCCTGCCCCCGGCCTCCTCTATACGACCTGCGCGAGTCATCGCCATCGTCGCCTGCACGAGCAACGACGTGAACAGCGCCTCGACCGCTTCCACATCAGCGGCGAACCCGATCACCGTGCAGAACCCGATATTTTTCGTCCACACCGACCGGCATCGATTCGCTTGCGCGACCGCATTCAGCAGAACGGTTTTCGACTGCTCGTAGGGCGGGTCGATCCAGATACGCCGAGTCGCGGGGCGTTCCCCCCGCACCTGATCACCACCCGCCTGAACCATGGCCATGTCAATGCTGTGGCGGGCCATCCGCTCCTGTGCACCGGCGGTGAAAGCCTCCGCCTCCGCCTCCGACGTGGTCGCCTCAGCCTTCGCCAGTAACGCCCGGATGCGGCTCAGCACCCGTTCGTCCACCTGCGGGGGTGGCGTGGGCCGATCTCCGGCCAGGGGCCGGTACTCCCCCGGTGGCGGCCCGACCCGCTCCAGCCCGGGCAACATGAGAAGAAACCCGACCAGTTCCAGCAACTCCGGCGCGAAGGTCACCCATCCGTCCCGCTCGAGGTGTGCCTGCACAGCGGTACTACCGGCCGGCCACCAGGGCACGACCTCGAACTCGGCCACCTGCTCGTGCCAGCGAGGATCGACCGTCACCCCCGCATAGCCGGCCAGCTGTTCACTCACCGCCTCGGCCGCCAGCGCAGCCCGCCCAGGGCCCAGACGCCTCCCGGCATATCGCACGACATCGGCCGGCTCCCACCCCCTCGACCAGGCCTGCCCGATCGCGAACGGCAACCGGATCATCAGGTCGCGCGCCACGAACGTTCGCCAGCCCCTCAGGTCCGGCCTCTCGGCAAGCGCTGTGGAGAGCTCCTCGAACGCACCTCGGTTCCCCACTCCGACCGTCGACATCGCCGCCTGAAGCAGGATTTCGAGCATCTGCTCGTGCGGGAGATCGGCATCTCGCATGCCCGCTAGCGCCCTGAAGACGGCCCGCTCAGCGGAGTCATCTCGTCGGCGGTCTCTGCTACCCATACCGACACCCTAGGTCGACAAGCCGTCGCCCCGAACGCCGACTGGGTGGCTGTGGATGAAAAGCACTTTCCACAGGTCACCGTTCCCAAGAGTCGACCGCATCCCTCCCTCCAGAATCGCGCCGCCCCACAGAGCACAGCACACTCATTCCCATTGCAGGTAGCAGCATTTCAATGAACCACCTCTCGACAGGGAGCGAACTCGAAGCCCCAGAAGTCCGAAAAATGGGCTAATATTCGAACAGGTGTTCGAACGATGGCGCGGGGGTGCGGTCCCAATGGAGAACCAGTTGTCGGCCTGGCCCGACGTCGCCCTTACCTCCTTGCTCATGTCCGACCTCTTTCAGGCCGTCGAAAACTCCTACCGAACACAAGTATCGGAGAGCCAGTGCCTCGGGGCGGCAGTGGCAGCCGAGCGCCTGAAGCGGCACCTGGATGCCATCCAGTCGCAATGCCTCTACAGGGCGGCCGGCCTGGCCGCCTCATCGCTTCCCTCGCAGAGCTCGTACGAGGCCGTTGACGGCATCGAGTCGATCGGGGCCGAAATCGGCATGGCACTTGGATTTACCCGGCATCAGGCGAACGGCCGAGTGGGAGAATCCGTACTGGTCTGCCCCGAACTACCCCTACTGGTGGCCCTGGTTGATTCCGGGGATCTCGACTGGCGCACAGTCGTTGCCATGCACACCCGAATGCGTAATTCCATACAGCCCGGGACTTCCGAGTGGGAGGCAGTACAAGCCGCCCTGGTTCAGCTGCTGCCCGGCATGTCACACGGCCAGGCCCTCGCCGCGACCCAGCGGGAGATCCAGAAGGTCGATCCTTCGGCCGCCCGAACACGTCATCAAAAGGAAAGAAAAGACCGATGCATCAGAGCTTTTCCTCTTCCCGACGGGATGGGAGGTCTCTACGCGAAGCTGACGGCCGACCAGACCATGATGATCCATACCCTGCTCGACGGCCTGGCCGATGCTTGTCGCGACCAGGCTCGCAGGGCCGGCAACCCAGACCCCCGCAGCCATCAGGAACGACGAGCCGACGCATTTGTGGCCATCTTCCGGTCCATTCACAGTCACAGCCCTCTGCCGTTCGTTCCCGTACCCCAAGAACCTGTCGACTCCTTCGGCGGACGTGTGGTTCCGCCCGGACATCCCGACGCCCCGACCTCGCCTACAACCGGTGCCCCGGCAACGCGCCGGGCGAACGCCTCGGCTTCACCCCGTCAGGGCCAGCCCGCTTCGCCACACCCCGGTTCGGCAGCCCCCCACCAGCACAACGGATCAGTTGCCGAGACCTCCGACGGATCTGCCTCACCACATCCGGCCAGGGCGCAAGCGCCTCAGCCCGACAGCGCGGCAACCCCTCAGCCTGACGCAGCCGGAACACCTCAATCCGGCCAGCCGATGTCGCCACGACCCAGCGGCTTGGCGCCATCATCCGGTAAGTCGGAGCAAACACGACCCGACCAGCAGATTCCGACACAGCCCACCAGGCCCGCATCACCACATTCCGATCAGCCCGCTGCACCGTGCCTTGAAAGATCAGACCCACCACCAGACGCTTCGCCTCGAAGCCGGCCAGATTCTGTGGCCCAGGCTCAGGGGTCCGTTCTGGGCTGGTGGCTGCCCCCTGCCCTACCCCGGCAGCAAGGACGCAGACCTCATCTGGTCGTCACGGTCACTGTGGATACCTTGCGCGGCATCGATGACCTACCCGGCGAGCTCCAGGGCATAGGCGCGGTACCGGCCGACCTCGCCCGCGAGATAGCCCGGCAGGCAGGGAACGTCACGGTGATCCGTATCGATGAACATGCGCGGCATGCTTCCGGTCGGGCCAATGGTCCGACCGAGCAGGACCGCGCGCCGGGGAACCCGTCCTCCAGCCGGACCACAGTGTCTGACAACCTGGCCCCTCGACCGCGCGACAACGGCTTCGAGCCTGGCGACCGAAGCACTGAGTCTGGTCATCGCAACCCCGCTTCCGACGGCAACGGCCCCCACCGCAACCCAGCACCCGCCGACCGCGCTCACAACAGCACTCCTGCGTATCAGGACTGCGGACCTCACAACCGGGCCTCTGAACCGCACGACCAGACCGGCGGCCCACACGACCAGCACCACGGGGGGCACGACCAGCCCAGCGAACCCCACGACCAACGCCACCCGCGCGACGACCATTACTCCGAATCACACGAGGAATCACACGAGCAACACCGCAAGCGCGACGACCAGCACCGCGAATCGCCCGAGTACCACCACGGGCCCGACGACCAGCATCACAAGTCTCGCGGGCAGCACGGACCCGGCGACCAAGCCAACTGCGCCGAACCCTCGACCCGGTACAAGCCCCGCCAGACCGTCCTGGATCAGGTCATGGGGCGTTTCCAGCAGTGCGTCCATCCCAGTTGCTCCCGGCCGGCGCAACAATGCGATGTCGACCATGCGATCCCGTTCAGCCAAGGAGGAAAGTCATGTCCTTGTAACTTAGTGCCGCTGTGCCGTTTTCACCATCGCCTCAAGACACATGGTGGATGGACGATGCGCCTCACCAGCCCCGACGAGCCCTATCCGACCGGCAGCATCGAATGGCGGAGCCGTTTGGGCCAGTATCGAGTACAACCGCCTCCGCCGCTTCCCGGAACTAACGGGAACTACCCGGCCCCTAAGGCCCTCGCTCCCACCGAGCCCACCGAGCCCACCGAGCCCACCGAGCCAGCAGATCAGGAAGCGCGTCGTCAATTTCGGCTCGGGGAGTGGCAGAAAGATCTGCAGAGTCTCGCGCCGCGCAAACCACCGGCTAACCAGCATTCCGACATCGACTTCGGAGAGCCACCCTTCTGACCGGAGCTAAAGCGCCCTGTTCCAAGCACGCCCTCGAGCACACGAGCGAGATCGGAGACAGCCGTGCTCTACGCCGGCCCCAGCCCTCGCACCCGCACCCGCACCCGCACCCGCACCCGCACCGCAATAGCCGAAGCAGCCGCCAGAGCCGACGGCGCCCACGCTCAATATCAGCGCCCACGCCGCGGGGGAAGGGGGATAAAACCGCTTGTCCGATCAACATATTCGGCATAGCCCGGGCGGCTCTTCGACAGTTGTCTCTCCATCAGTGGCTTGCCCGTCTTGGCTGCCAGGAACCAGGTCATCAGCAGCGGGGAAAGCAGGGTCAGCCACGACCAGCCAGCATCGGCAGCGACCAGGAACAAACCCCACCAGACGCAGGCGTCGCCAAAATAGTTGGGGTGCCGCGTGTATTTCCACAGGCCGCGATCCATGACCTTGCCCCGATGGGACGGGTCGGCCTTGAAGACCGCGAGCTGCCGGTCCCCCACTGCCTCGAAGAAGAAGCCCACGCCCCACACGAGCACACCGAGCCACACCAGGATGCCGGGCTTACCGGCGTCCACCATGGCGAATTGGAGGGGGAGCGCGATGAACCAGGCAACTACTGCCTGCAGCAGGAAAACCTGTCGCAGCGCAGCCAGTTTCGGATGGCCGGAAGACCTCGACAACAGCTCGGTGTACCGCGGGTCGTCCTGCGTCTCCCCCCGCTGACGTCCGCCGATGTGCCAGGCCAGACGGCCGCCCCAGAGCAGCGTGAGCACGAGCACCAGGCCGCGGCGCCAGTCGTCCCCCGTTTCACCGACCGAAACCAGCCACCCGACCACAGCGATCAGACCGAAACTCGGCCCCCAGGTGATATCGACGACGCTGAATCGCCCCACCCGCAACGCATAGAAGAATGTTCCGACCTGAAGCAGAACGGCCGACACCAGACTCACGACCATCACGGGCCACAGGTCGGACAGCAGATCAGCGAACGACTGCGACATCAGAAGTCCTCAACACTCAGAAGTCTCGCCTCATCAGAAACAACGACCCATCAGAAATCACGCACAGCCGGCATCGAACTCATCCCACCCGGCACCCGACGCACGGCGAGGATCTGGTCCACCCCCATCCGCCCCTCCTCGAACGCCAGACCTCCGCCGACGAGATAGAGCCGCCACACCCGGGCCATCTCCTCACCGACCAGGGCAACGATGTCCGGGTAGCGCTGCTCGAACAGCTCGTACCAAGCCTGGGCGGTCCATACGTAGTGTTCGCGCATCCCGTGAACATCCCGCACCTCAAGACCCGCCCGTTCCAGCATCGCGACGGTCTCCCCCACCGGACGCATATGCATGTCCGGCGCGATGTAGGCCTCGATGAACGCACCGCCACCGGGACGGTTCGCACCACGCGACATCTGCTGCACCAGAACACGACCGCCCGGCACCACCATGCGGTGCAGGGTCGCCGCGTAGACCGGATAATTGGCCTGCCCGACGTGCTCGCCCATCTCCAGCGAGGCCACGGCGTCGAACGGCTCGCCGGCCAGCTCGCGGTAGTCGAGCAGTTTCACCGTCACCCGATCCTCAAGTCCGAGCTTCTGGACGCGTTCACGCACGAACGCTGCCTGCTGCCCCGAGAGCGTGATGCCGGTGACCTGCGCGCCATAGGCCTGCGCCGCATGAATACTGAGCGCGCCCCAGCCGCATCCCACGTCGAGCAGACGCTGTCCGGCCGTCAGACCGAGCTTGCGGCAGACCAGGTCGAGCTTGGCTGCCTGCGCCTTCTCCAGCGACTGCCCGGGCTCAGTGAAATAGGCGCAGGAGTAGGCCATGTGAGGATCGAGCACGAGCTGGTAGAAGTCGTTGGACAGGTCGTAGTGATGGGCGATGGCGTCTTTGTCGCGCCCGCGGGTGTGCAGCCGTCCGCGCAGTCGGGCCTGGGAGTCGGGCGGCGGCAGAGGCCGGCCGATGCCCTTCGCCGCAAGACCGAGAATCTTGGGGGCGAGGGCGAGATTCGGCGACGCCTTCTGTGTGCGAAGGGCGGCCCACACCCGCCGGAATCCGTCGGCCAGATCGCCCTCGACATCGATCTCACCGGTCACATAGGCCTGCGCCAGGCCGAGTTCGCCGGGATGCCAGAACAAACGGCGAAGAGCACGGGACGAACGGATGACCAGCGCCGGGGCGTCGGCGGGTCCGGTCTCCGTACCGTCCCACAGCCGGATGCGGATCGGCAGGTCTTTCCCGAGCACCGCCTCGGCGATCGGGGTGACCTCGGCGGCCAGGCTCGGCGTGGTCACGATGCCTCCACTACGGAACGCTGAAAGACGACGGGCCTGCGCAGGACGAACTGGTGCACGTCGAGGTAGCGCGAGCGGAAACCCGCCTCGGAGTATGCCAGGTAGAAGATCCACATCCGGCGGAAGACGGCGTCGAAGCCGAGGGCATCGAGATCGTCGGAGGCCGCAGCGAATCTCTGGCGCCACAGACGCAACGTCTCGGCGTAGGCCGGGCCGAACGACAGGTCGCTGATCACCCGCAACGAGGTTTCGCCCACCGCCTGGCGGAAGGCCTCAACCGAGGGCAGCAGCCCACCCGGGAACACGTACTTCTGGATCCAGGTCCAGGTGCGGCGGGAGACCACGAGCCGGTCGTGCGGCATCGTGATCGCCTGGATCCCGACGCTGCCGCCCGGAGCCAGGCAGCGGTCGATCGTGGCGAAGTAGGTGGGCCAGTAGGACTCCCCGACCGCCTCGATCATCTCCACGCTGATGATCGCGTCGTACTGCCCGGTGACGGCGCGGTAGTCGCACAACTCGATGGTGACCCGGTCGTCGTGACCGGCCTCGGCCACCCGCTGCCGGGCCAGGCTGAGCTGTTCCTCGGACAGGGTGATCGAGTGCACCGTGGCACCCCGGGCCGCCGCCTGGATCGCGAGTTGGCCCCATCCCGTGCCGATCTCGAGTACCCGGCTGCCCTCGCCGACCCGGCACTCGTCCAGCAGCCGTTCGATCTTGCGCAGCTGGGCGGCCTCAAGATCGTGCCAGGTGTTGCCCACCTCGTCGTCGAAGAGCGCGGCCGAGTAGGTCAGGGTGGGGTCGAGGAAGGTGGCGAACAGGTCGTTGGACAGGTCGTAGTGCCGGGAGATGTTCGTGCGGGCACCGTCCGGGGTGTTCTCGTCGGTCTGCGGCTGCCGGAGCAGGGCGAACCGGCGCAGCTTCTGCAGCGCGGGCGGCACCAGTCGGGCCATCCGGGTGGCGAACACGGTGAGCAGTTCGACCAGGGCGTCTGCTTCCCAGTCCCCGGCCTGGTAAGACTCCCCCACCCCGATCAGGCCGTAACGCCCCACCCGGGCGAAGAAGTGATCGGGTCGGACGATCCGCATCACCGGGTCGCCCGGGCCACCGGAACCTATGCTCTCAGAACCCAGCTCGACCCGAAGGGGAAGACCGGCCACCGCCCGGCGGAACAACGCCCGGGCCACCACGGCCTGGACCCCACCGGCCGGCACCCGTGCGACGTCGGGCCACCGAACCGCCAGGTCGTCATCGGGAATCACCGCCGCCACAGCAATTCTCGGGTCCGTGACGCTCATTCAACGGCCTCCTGACGTACGTGATCGGGACGGGGAACGACGGGCAGACCGCGCGCCCACAACTTGACCCCCTGGAGACGGATCCGCGCCGCGACGGCGAGCGGAGCCAGGGGAAAACGCAGAGCGAACCGGGCGATCGTGGTCCTGGTCGCGATATGACGCCGGCCGTGCACCCGGGTCACGAAGGGTGCCTGACCGGGGCGGTGCAGGGTGATGGCGAGGTCGAGGCGCTCACCGGGCTCGGGCAGGCTCATCGTGTAGTGGGCACCCGAGGCAGCCTCGAACGGCGAGACGTAGAAGTCCTTCTGCACCCGGCCGCGGCCCCGGTCGTCGGTGCGGACCAGGTAGCAGTGCCGCCCGCCGTAGGTGTTGTGCACCTCGGCCACCACACAGACCAGGTCACCGGCCGGATCGTGGCACCAGTAGACGGTCAGCGGGTTGAACACGTAGCCCAGCACCCGCGCCGCCGTGAGCATGCGGATCCGGCCACCGCGCAGGTCGATGCCCTCGGTCGCCAGGTACGTGTCAACGTTGCCCCGCAGGTCAGGCCCGGCCCCCAGATGATCCTGCGGACGGAATCCCGCGACCGTCGACGGCACCCGGGGCAGGTCGTCCAGGTCGACCGACCACAGGTAGCTGCGGTAGCGGAACTGGTTGCGCAGCGGGGTGGTCCGGGTGTGCTCGATGGAGCAGCGGTAGATCGCCGGCTGGGACAGGCCGACCACGGCGTTGGCCCCGGCCAGCTTCTTCCTCACCACGACGCCCCCAGCGACTGGGCCGCCGCCAGCCCGGACCGGGCACCGTCCTCGTGGAATCCCCAGCCGTGATAGGCCCCCGCGAAGGCAGTCGTGCCGTCGTTCAGCGCGGGCAGGAGCTTCTGCGCGGCCACCGACTGCGGCGTGAACTGGGGATGCGCGTAGTCCATCGTCTCGATCACGCAGGCCGCGTCCACGTCCGGCGCGTTCAGCGACACCAGGTACCGGGTGCCGGAATCGAGCCGCATCAGCCGGCTCATGTCGTAGCTCACCCGCACCGCGTCGGCACTGCCCGCACAGGTCGGCATGCGGTAGTTCCACGATGCGGCGGCCCGTTCAGCGGTCGGAAGAACCGACGAGTCCGTATGCAGCACAGCAGGATTGACGCTGTACCGAAAGGCCCCGAGGGCAGTCTTCTCGGCCTCGGTCGGATCGGCCAGCAGCCGCAACGCCTGGTCCGGATGGGTGGCCACCACCACGGCGTCATAGGATTCGGCGCCCCCCGCACCGTCCACGACCGAGACCCCGCCGCCCGGATGCCGCAGCACCGACCGCACCGGGCTGGAGAGCCGCACCTCCGCGAGCTCTTTCCCCACGAGCTCCACATAGCGGGCCGAACCTCCGACCACCGTGCGCCATTTCGGTGAGCCGCCGACGCTGAGCATGCCGTGGTTGTCGAGGAAGGCGAACAGGTACCGGGCCGGGTACTGCAAGGCGGTGTCGGCTGCGCACGACCAGACCGCGGCGATCAGGGGCACGACGAAATGATCTGTGACGTAGTTCGAATACCTTCCCCTCCGAAGGAACTCGGCCATCGTCAGAGCCTCGTCACCCGGCGTGGACAGCACGGCACGGGCAGCCCGGTGGAACCGCAGGATCTCCAGCAGCATCAGGTCGAAGCGCGGGTTCAGCAGGTTGGACGAGCGGGCGACCAGACCGCGGGCCCCCTGACCTCCGGAATACTCCAGCCCACACCCGTCGCAGCGCACGGACATGCTCATGTCCGTTTCCTGCGTGCGGACGCCCAGCTCACCGAAGAGCCTCAGGAGCGTCGGGTAGGTGCGTGCGTTGTGGACGATGAAACCGGTGTCCACCGACAGTTCCCGGCCCTCGGGACTGATCACCGAGTGGGTGTCGGCGTGGCCGCCGAGCCGGGGGGCGGCCTCGTACAGCGTCACCTCGGACGAGGTACGCAGCACGTAGGCGGCGGTCAGTCCCGAGATTCCACTACCGATGACGGCGACCCGGCGCCTCATCGGACAGCCTCGCGCGAGCCCCGGATCTCAAGGATGTCCAGGACCCCCGCAGCGGTCAGGGAGTCCCACCGCCGCACGGACTGCAGCATCGCATGCCCGGAGCCCGGGATCTCGTGGTGCTCCACGGATCTGGCCACCGGCCGGATCCGCCGGGCGTACCGGGAGGTCAGCTCCGGGTCCGTCACCCGATCGGCCGTGCCGTGCACCAGCACCACCGAGCGGTCTGCGAGCTGGGCGACCGGTTCGCCCTCCGGCACCCACGGAGCCAGCGCCACCGCGCCCCGCACCGCCGGGGCTCCCGCAGCGCGCAGCGCCGTTCGTGCCCCCATGGAATGCCCGACCAACACGACCGGGCGACCCACGCGTCCCTCAATTTCATCGAGGGCCCACTGGACATCGGCCAGCGGCGAGGCTTCGGGCCCGTTCCAGCCGCGCACCCCGAAGCGCAGGTTCCAGACCTGCACGCCGTGCCGGCGCACCCTCCGGTGCAGGGCCTGCGCCAGCCAGTTCACCCGAAGTACCGCCGGCTGGTACCAGGTCACCGGCTCGTGGCCGGTCACCCTTCCGCCGTGAAGCATCAGTGCGACGGCGCGCACCTGACCGTCGCGCCACCGCGACCCGGACAGCGAGCCGCACACGGCCAGATGACGTCCCATACCTGTGCTTCGGAGCAGGGTGGGGGGTCGGATGGCTCGCCGGGGCGAAAAAGATCTTGCCGACCGCACGAGACGTCCTTCCCGACGTGACCCGGACTAGGTCACGTCGGGAACAGCCTGCCTCACGGTAGCTGCGCGGGCGCGTTCTGCAATGGTGTCAGCTGGGCTGGTACGGCGAGACGACGACCTCGACCCGCTGGAACTCCTTGAGGTCGGAGTAACCCGTGGTGGCCATCGACCGGCGCAGGGCACCGATCAGGTTCGTCGTGCCGTCGGCCACGCGGCCGGGACCGTAGAGGATCTCTTCCAGCGTGCCGACCGTGCCCACCTGGGCCCGGGTGCCGCGGGGCACCGACGGGTGGTGCGCCTCGGGACCCCAGTGGTAGCCCCGGCCGGGAGCGTCGGAGGCCCGGGCCAGAGCCGCACCGAGCATGACGGCGTCGGCGCCACAGGCGATGGCCTTGACGATCTCACCGGAGCGGGCCATGCCGCCGTCGGCGATGACGTGCACGTACCGGCCACCGGACTCGTCCATGTAGTCGCGACGGGCGGCGGCCACGTCGGCCACCGCGGTCGCCATCGGCGCGTGGATGCCGAGCGTGTCGCGGGTGGTGTGCGTGGCGCCACCACCGAAACCGACGAGCACACCCGCCGCGCCCGTGCGCATCAGGTGCAGCGCGGCCGTGTAGGTCGCGCAGCCACCGACGATGACGGGCACGTCGAGTTCGTAGATGAAGCGCTTGAGGTTCAGCGGCTCGGCCCGGCCGGAGACGTGCTCGGCCGACACGGTGGTGCCGCGGATGACGAAGAGATCGACCCCCGCGTCCACCACGGTCTTCCAGAACTGCTGGGTGCGCTGCGGGGTGAGGGCTGCGGCGACCGTGACGCCGGCGTCACGGATCTCCTTGATCCGGGCCACGATCAGCTCGGGCTTGATCTCCTCGTCGTACAGCTCCTGCATACGCCGCGTGGAGACGGCCGGGTCGAGCCCGGCGATCTCCGCGAGCAGCGGCGCCGGGTCTTCGTACCGGGTCCAGAGGCCCTCGAGGTCGAGCACCCCCAGACCACCCAGATTGCCCATCGCCACCGCGGTGGCCGGGGACATCACGGAGTCCATCGGCGCCGCCACGATCGGCAGGTCGAACCGGTAGGCGTCGATCTGCCAGTGCGTCGACACCTCTTCGGGGTCGCGCGTCCTCCGGCTGGGGACGATCGCGACATCGTCGAACGTGTAGGCGCGCCGGCCCCGCTTGCCCCGGCCGATCTCGATCTCAGTCACCACCGAAGGTTATCTGTCTGTTCAGCGGCGGCTGTAGTTCGGGGCCTCGACCGTCATCTGGATGTCGTGCGGGTGGCTCTCCTTGAGACCCGCCGAGGTGATCCGGACGAACCGGCCGCGGTCTTTCAGCTCCGGGATGGTGGCGGCGCCGACGTAGAACATCGACTGCCGCAGGCCACCGATGAGCTGGTAGGCCACGGCGCTGAGCGGGCCGCGGTAGGGCACCTGACCCTCGATGCCCTCGGGCACGAACTTGTCGTCGGAGAC
Organism: Kineosporia sp. NBRC 101731; assembly: GCF_030269305.1. Classification (NCBI taxonomy): domain Bacteria; kingdom Bacillati; phylum Actinomycetota; class Actinomycetes; order Kineosporiales; family Kineosporiaceae; genus Kineosporia; species Kineosporia sp. NBRC 101731. Next base: position 1,229,875 of record NZ_BSTC01000001.1, on the reverse strand, counting down.
GTCGCCCTGGAAGTAGCGGTCCTTGGAGTAGGACTTGGCCTTGCCCCGGGTCTGGGCGGCGCCCAGCGACCCCATGCCCCGGTAGGACTTGAACTGCTTGCCGTTGATGAAGACCAGGTCGCCCGGGCTCTCCTCACAACCGGCCAGGAGCGAGCCCAGCATCACCGTGTCGGCGCCCGCGACCAGGGCCTTGGCGATGTCACCGGAGTACTGCAGACCACCGTCACCGATCACCGGAACGCCGGCGGCCTTACCTGCCCGCGCGGCCTCCAGAATGGCGGTGACCTGGGGAACACCGACACCGGCCACGACCCGGGTGGTGCAGATCGAGCCCGGGCCGACACCCACCTTGATGCCGTCCGCACCGGCGTCGATCAGGGCCTGGGCACCGGCCCGGGTGGCGACGTTGCCGCCGATGATGTCGACGTGCGCCGCGGCGCTGTCTTTCTTCAGGCGGGCGATCATGTCGGCCACACCGTGCGAGTGACCATGGGCGGTGTCGACGATGAGCACGTCGACGCCGGCGTCGACCAGCGCCATGCCGCGCTTCCAGGCGTCGTCGAAGAAGCCGATGGCCGCACCGACGCGCAGCCGGCCGGCCTCGTCCTTGGTGGCGAGCGGGAACTGCTCGCGCTTGGTGTAGTCCTTCACCGTGATCAGGCCCGCGAGACGACCGTCGTCGTCCACCAGCGGGAGCTTCTCGATCTTGTGCCGGGCCAGGAGAGCCATCGCGTCGTCGGGGCTGATCCCGACCGGGCCGGTGACCAGCGGCATGCGGGTCATCACGTCGCCCACGCGGCGGCCCGAGTCGGACTCGAAGCGCATGTCACGGTTGGTGATGATGCCCACGAGCTTGCCGGCGTCGTCCACCACCGGCAGACCCGAGACGCGGTAGTGGCCGCACATCGCGTCCACCTCCGCGAGGGTGGCGTCCTGGGTGGTGGTCACCGGGTGCGTGACCATGCCCGCCTCGGACCGCTTGACCAGGTCGACCTGCTGGGCCTGGTCGTCGATCGAGAGGTTGCGGTGCAGCACGCCCAGACCACCCTGGCGGGCCATCGAGATGGCCATACGCGCCTCGGTGACGGTGTCCATCGCCGCGGACATCAGCGGCACGGCCACCTCGATCCGGCGGCTCACCTTCGAGCGGGTGTCGGCGGCGCTGGGGATCACGTCGCTCTCACCCGGCAGGAGCAGCACGTCGTCGTAGGTGAGTCCGAGCGGCATCGCCGGGATCTCGTCGTTCTGGTTCACGCTCACCAGGGGAAACCTTCCGCGTCGCTGTCCGGCCGTCAGAGAGGACGAACAGCGGCGGGGCGGGTCGTCTTCCCTGTCCTCATGCTAGTCACGATTGGAGGGTGCTCTTGACACGCGGACCGGAAGGGTCATTCCTCCGGTGCCGAATCCACCGGGGAGGCCTCCGACGAGGCCGTGGACGGCGCCGTGCTGGCCTGGGTGGAGGGCACAGTGGTCTGCGTGCCGGGCGCGTCGGTCGAGGTGCTGGGCGCGCTGGTGGTGGTCGGCCCGGTGGTGGCGGTCGGGTCGGTGCTCGACGCACTGGTCGGCGGGGTGGAGGCACCGTCGGTGCCGGTGCTCGTCGTGGGTTCCGACGTCTCGTCCGTCGACGTCGCGGCGACCGGGGTGCCGGTGACGGCCGGATCGCTGGTGATGTCGTCACTCGGGGTGGTCACGGTGCTGACCGGGGTCGTCCCGGGGACGCCCGGCTCGGTGGGCGCGAGCTGCAGCGCCACCGCGTCGGCCTGGGCGAGCAGGTCGGACTTCTTGCTGGCGGGGAGGTCGGCCAGGATCGCCTGGGCCTTGTTGTAGTGCTCCAGGGCCCCGTCCGGGTCGGACGCGGCCAGGCTCGCCGCGAGCTCGAGCTCCTTCTGGGCGTCTTTCCGGGCGTAGCCCGACGAGTCGACGCCGGGCAGCTTGGCCATGACCCGGCCGACACCGTTCAGCGGTGCCATCGGGTCGCCGGCCACGGCCGCGCTCACACCACCGCCGAGGACCACCATGACGGCGATCGACGCAGCGGCGACCGGGGCCGAGATCTTGCTCGCAGCCACCCGCCAGCGCTTGCTGCGTGCGGCAGTGATGGGGGTGACGGGAGTGGCAGCCGGCTCCTGGACGTCGGTCACGTCGATGGCCGTGGGTTCGACGTCCGCTGTGGTGTCCGCTGTGGTGTCCACTGTCGTCAGGTCGATCTGATGGACCTGGTTACTGGGCGCGTCGATGTACAGCGGCCGCCCGGCCAGCACCTCGACCAGGCGGGCCATGGCGCTGTCGGCACTGGCCTCGGCGTCGATCTCGCCCAGCAACAGATGAAGGGCTGAGGCCGTCGGGTCGAGCAGGTCGTCGTCGGACGCCGTGCGTGAGGCCAGCCGGTCGAGCAGCGCATCGGTGGCGGCCAGCTCGGAAAGGTCGGCGGTGGGTTGGTCCGGGCCGATCAGGCCGGTCAGGTCCTGGCCGGTCTCGTCCTGTGGGGGCGAAGTACTCATGCCGTCTCCGTCGCGGGAACATCGATCATGCTCCGCAGTCGTTGCATCGCCCGGTGCTGGGCAACCCGGACCGCCCCCGCGGTCATGCCCAGGGCCCGGCCTGTCTCCTCCGCCGACATCCCGACCGCCACCCGGAGAACGAGCAGCTCACGCAGCTGGTCGGGGAGCCGGTTGAGCAGCTCACGGACCTGCTGTGCGTCGCCGGCCCGTTCGGCCAGCTCCTCCGGACCGGCCGCGGTCTCCGGAGTCTCCGGAACGTCCGCGACAGGGATGGCCGCACGGTAGAAGGCACGTTGTGCATCAGCCACCTTGTTGGCCGCGATGCGGTAGACGAACGCCTCGAACGGACGTCCCTCGTCCCGATAGCGACTCAGCGCTGAAAGCACAGCGATGCAAACCTCCTGCGCAACGTCGTCCGCCGTGTGCTCCCCGCCGGGCATGCGGGAGAGCCTGGCCCGGCAGTAACGCCTGGCCAAGTGGTGAACGCGTTGGAGCAATCGTTCAGTGGCCGCGTCGTCACCCTGGACGGCGCGGGACGACAGCTCCTGGAAGTCTTCTGTGTCGTCCGGTTGAGACATCGCGGCATGAGGCTTCGGCGTTACACCTACGGCATTTTTCTTGCCGCCCCGGACGGCCATTACTTCACCGTATCAGGCCCCAGCGGAACCCGACCGCAACCGCCTGTGCCCGGTCCGCCGCGCCCATCTTGCGAAAGAGCCTGCGCGCGTGCGTCTTCACCGTGTCTTCGGAGAGGTACAGCTCCTTGCCGATCTCGGCGTTGCTGCGACCACGGCTCATTCCTGTGAGCACCTGCATCTCACGTTCGGTGAGGGGCGGAGCCGACACGTTCGCGTCGTTGCTGCGGGGGGCCGGAACTGTGCGCCGGGCCAGGCCGTCGCTCAGGGCGTAGACCACCGTTGCCGCCACCTCCTCCCGGGACGCGTCCTTGACCAGATAGCCGCGGGCACCTCCCGCCACCGACCGGGCGACGCCGTCGGCGTCCTCAGCCATGGTCACCATGACCACGATGGCCTCGGGATGCCGCGAGAGCAACCTCCGGGCCGCCTCGACGCCACCGATACCGGGCATCCGCACGTCCATCAGCACGAGCGACGGGCGCTCGACCGGCCAGCGCGCCAGCGCTTCCTCACCCGAGGAAGCGTCCACCACGCGGGTGATGCCGGGAACGGAAGAAAGAGCCCTGTGCAAGGTTTCTCTGACCAGCGCAGAGTCATCGCACACCAGAACCGTTGCCACAGATACACCTCACGAAGCCTTGGCATCACCCATCCGTGGGAGATGTCCTCTGACCAAGGTTTCGGCTGTGGGGCCGGGGACTTGAGCTACTGCCGGCCACTCAGGCCTGGAGACCGCGCAGGACCTCGTCGATCGACTCGATCAGGGAGCCGGCGGTGCGGGCGCTGGCGGGGATGGTGTCCGGGCGCCAGCCCGGCCCGGCCAGGATCACGGTCGGCGCGGGCCGCTGCCGGCGCAGGATCTGCGAGTCGGCGGCGTCAGCCCCGGGCATCCGGGCGAAGAGCACGATGACCGACGGTGTGGTGCGGCGCACGGACGATGCGAGGGCGTGCGGGGGCAGTCCCGTGCCCAGCATCCGGGTGGGTACCTCGTGCTCGGCCAGCGCCGCGGCGAGCGCGTGCAGGGGCAGCGAGTGGTAGTCCGAGTCGGCGCAGGCGAGCAGCACCATCGGTGAGTTACGGGTGATCCGGACATTGACGGCCACGTTGCGCAGCACCCCGAGAATCACCTCGGAGAACGCGTGCTCGACGTCGATGCCCTCACCCGAGACCCGTACCCGCTCACCCAGCGCACGCAGCACCGGCATGATCATCGTGTTCCAGGTCGGCACCACCCCCTGACGGCGGATGCTCTCCCGCAGGATGCGGTGGGTCTCGTAGGTGTCCAGCGACATGGCCGCGCGGGCCAGACCCCGGCTCTGCGGGGTGCCGTCGGGCAGGGCCATCGCCCGGCCGCCACCGGCGGGGCCGCCGGCGGCGGTCTCGACCGAGCGCAGCACCCCGGGCCACTCGTCATCGTTCCGGCGGCCGGGGTCGTCGTACCCGTCGCCGGGCTCGCCCAGACCGGTGAGGTCGAGTTCGTCGTCGGGAGAGTCGTCCTGGGGACGCGAGGCCCGGCCCCGGGCCGACCAGGCGGTGGGCTCGGGACGGCCGTAGCCGACGGGGTACTCCGTCTCACCCGGGGCCGGCTCGTCGAGACTCTTGTCGAAGGTCTTGTCGAAACCCGGGTCCAGGTCGACCTCGTCGAGGAACGAACCGGGCGGGTAGCGGTCGGCGCCGGGGGCGAAGTCACGGGGGGTGTCGAGGGGCCGGCCGCCCGCGTCCGGGTCGAGGTGGGACGCGTCGAAACCCTCGGCCGGGGTGTGGTCGTCGTCGGGCTGCACGGGGCGGCCCTCGGGGGTGAGCGCCGTGGCGAGCGCGATCTTCGCGGCGTCGCTCGGGGCCACCCCTTCCAGGGTGAGCCGGCGCATGACCATGAGCCGGGCCACGTCGGCCGGGGAGTAACGGCGGTGGGCACCGGCGGTGTGCGCGGAGGGACCGAGACCGTAGCGACGGTCCCAGGTACGCAGGGTGGGCGGGGCGACGCCGAGACGTCGGGCCACGGCGGCCACCGTGAGCGTGGGCGAGGGCGGCGTAGAGATCGCCTCCGTCACCTCATTCCGACCTTGGGCGGGCTCTTCAGCTCGGGTCATTGCCTGCCGAGACGTTTCTGACACTTCACCCGCCCCCTGGCACTAGAGACACAGACACTAACTCAGAACGTCCCCCGATGCCGCCCCAGCCGAACAAGCGGTGCAACGATCCTACTTGAGCAGCGCCCGAACCGTTGCAATCTCCGGGAGAACCGCTTCAAAGGTAGTTCACCGAAGCGTCAAGCGCGCCCCGAGGCGGACCGATGCATCTCTTGCCGGGACTGGAGGAGCCCCCTCCATCACACGACCAACACGCGACCAACACACGACCCCGAAACCCGGGGTCAGGTTCTTCGATCGGAATGGTGTGTCCATGATGGCTGAGATTTCTCGTCTTCCCGGGCCCGTCGCCGACCTGTGGGAATGGCAGCTCGACGGCGCCTGCCGGACCGCGGATCCGCGGGTCTTCTTCCACCCCGAGGGCGAGCGCGGCCCGGCCCGCCGCCAGCGGGACGTCGCGGCGAAGTCCGTGTGCGCCCGCTGCCCCGTGATGGAGCAGTGCCGCGACCACGCCCTGCAGGTCCGCGAGCCCTACGGGGTCTGGGGCGGTCTGACCGAGGACGAACGGGAGAGCACGTACGCGCAGGAGCGGGACGAGTCGCTGGCGGCCAGCTGAAAAAGCCCGGCCCCGGAACGGGGCCGGGCTTTTTCAGTACCGGATCAGTGACGGATCAGTGGCCGTGGCCGTGACCGTGACCGGCCGCGGGCTCCTCGGCCGGCTCCGGCTTGTCCACGACCAGCGTGTCGGTGGTGAGAACCATCGACGCGATGGAGGCGGCGTTGATCAGCGCCGACCGGGTGACCTTGACCGGGTCGATGATGCCCTTGGCGAGCAGGTCGCCATACACCTGGGCAGCAGCGTCGAACCCGGTGCCCGGACCACCCTGGCGGACCTTGTCGACCACGACGTAGCCCTCGAGGCCGGCGTTCTCGGCGATCCAGCGCAGCGGCTCGGAGGCCGAGCGCTTCACGATGTTGACGCCGGTCGCCTCGTCGCCGGTCAGGCCCAGGCTGTCGTCCAGCACCGAGACGGCGTGGATGAGGGCCGAACCGCCGCCGGCGACGATGCCCTCCTCGATGGCCGCGCGGGTCGCCGAGACGGCGTCCTCGATGCGGTGCTTCTTCTCCTTGAGCTCCACCTCGGTGTGAGCGCCGACGCGGATGACACAGACGCCACCGGCCAGCTTGGCCAGACGCTCCTGCAGCTTCTCGCGGTCCCAGTCGGAGTCGGTGCGGTCGATCTCGGCGCGGATCTGCGCGATCCGGCCCTCGACCTCGATGCGCTCGCCGGCGCCCTCGATGATCGTGGTGTCGTCCTTGGTGATGACGACGCGGCGGGCGCGGCCCAGCTCCTCCAGGCCGACCTGGTCGAGCTTCAGGCCGATCTCCGGGCTGACGACCTGGCCGCCGGTGAGCACGGCGATGTCCTGCAGGGTGGCCTTGCGGCGGTCACCGAAGCCGGGGGCCTTGACCGCGGCGGCGGCGAACGTGCCCTTGATCTTGTTGACGACCAGGGTGGACAGCGCCTCGCCGTCGACGTCCTCGGCCAGGATCAGCAGCGGCTTACCGGTCTGCAGCACCTTCTCCAGCAGCGGGAGCAGCTCGGAGAGGGAGGAGATCTTGTTCTGGTGGATCAGGATGTAGGCGTCCTCGAGGACGGCTTCCATCCGCTCCGCGTCGGTCACGAAGTACGGCGACAGGTAGCCCTTGTCGAACTGCATGCCCTCGGTGAAGTCGAGCTCCATCGCGGTCGAGGAGGACTCCTCGACGGTGATGACGCCGTCCTTGCCGACCTTGTCGAACGCGTCGGCGATCAGCGAACCGACCCCCGCGTCCTGCGCCGAGATGGTGGCGACGTGGGCGATCTCTTCCTTGCCCTCGATCTCCCGGGCGGTCTCGAGCAGCTTGTTGCTGACGGCCTCGACGGCCGCGTCGATGCCACGCTTCAGGCTGGACGGGGCGGCGCCGGCGGCAACGTTCCGCAGGCCCTCCTTGACCATCGCCTGGGCCAGCACGGTCGCGGTGGTGGTGCCGTCACCGGCGACGTCGTTGGTCTTGGTCGCGACCTCCTTGGCGAGCTGGGCCCCCAGGTTCTCGTACGGGTCGTCCAGCTCCACCTCCTTGGCAATGGTGACGCCGTCGTTCGTGATGGTGGGGGCGCCCCACTTCTTGTCGATCACGACGTTGCGGCCACGCGGGCCGAGCGTCACCTTGACGGCGTTCGCCAGGGCGTCGACCCCCCGCTCGAGCGAGCGCCGGGCGTCGTCGTTGAACTCCAGAGTCTTTGCCATGCGTTGTCAGTCCTTTGGATGGATTTCTCGCCACTTGGGTACTAGGAGAACCACATACGCCCCGGCCGCCACGAAGGCAGACCGGGGCGGATGCTCGATCAACGGGCCCGCTGAATCAGCGGGACCGCCGAATCACTTCTCGATGATCGCGAGGACGTCGCGCGCCGAGAGGATGAGGAACTCCTCGCCGGAGTACTTCACCTCGGTGCCGCCGTACTTGCTGTACAGAACGGTGTCGCCGACCTTGACGTCGAGCGGAATCCGCTTGGCGCCTTCGTCGTCGAATCGGCCGGGGCCGACCGCCAGGACCTCGCCCTCCTGGGGCTTCTCCTTGGCGGTGTCCGGAATGACGAGACCCGAGGCCGTCGTCTGCTCCGCGTCCAGCGGCTTGACGACAATTCGGTCCTCGAGCGGCTTGATGGAGACCGACACTTTGCGGACCTCCCCTTCTCGGAACGTCGATGAATGTGCAAGGACTGTGGTCCAGCGGGACATCGACCGTCGTCGCGGGTGCCGATCGGGGCCCTGCTGAGGGGTGTTGCTGGCAATCTCACGAGGAGAGTGCCAGGTTCGAATCTAGAACGGTCGTTAGCACTCGGTCAACCCGAGTGCCAGGAGTGTCGGCAAGATTGTCGGTGGGCCGTGGGAGGATCAGCGGGTGGATCTCTCCGGAATCGCGAACCTGCTCACCCAGGACGGCTGGTCCCTGCTGGAGTCGCTGCCCCAGTACGACGAGTCCACCACGATGTCACTGGGCGAGCAGCTGCGGCGCGACGGCCACCCGGCCGAGACGGTCGCCGCCGCCCTCACCCAGTCCCGCCTGAGATCCGCTGCCCGGGCCAAGTTCGGCCCGTTCGCCGACGGCATGCTCTTCACCCCCACCGGCCTCGAGCAGGCCACCCGGCTGCCCGTGGCAGCGCGGCACGCGCAGCGTTTCGCCGCGGCCGGGGTGCGGCGGGTGGGTGACCTGGGCTGCGGTATCGGGGCCGACTCGATGGCCCTCGCCACGCTCGACCGGGAGGTCGTGGCGGTGGAGAAGGACGAGGTCACCGCGGCCATCGCCACCGTCAACCTGCGGCACTGGCCAGAGGCCGTGGTGCGGCACGAAGACGCCATGACCACCCGCATCGACGATCTCGACGGGGCCTTCCTCGACCCGGCGCGCCGCGAGGCCTCGGGCCGGCGGCTGCTCGACCCGCGCACCGGCAACCCGCCGCTGTCGTTCGTCCGCGAGCTGGCCGGCCGACTGCCCGCGGTCGGCATGAAGACCGCCCCCGGCGTGCCCCATCACATGGTCCCCGACGACACCGAGGCGCAGTGGGTGTCGGTCGACGGCGACGTGGTGGAGTGTGGGCTGTGGTTCGGCTCGGTCCGCCGCGAAGGCGTGCGGCGCAGCGCCCTGGTGCTCGACTCCTCCGGCGGCGGCGCGGAGATCAACGACAGCTCGATGGCCGACACGGTGCCCGCCGAGGTGGGCAAGGTGGGCCAGTTCCTCTACGAGCCCGACGGTGCGGTGATCCGGTCCGGGCTGGTCGCGGCCGTGGCCAACCAGATCGGCGGCCGGCTCATCGACCCGACCATCGCCTACGTCACCGCCGACCGCATCGAGCACACCCAGCTGGCCCGGGTCTACGCCGTCGACGACGTCTTCGGCTTCCAGCTCAAGCAACTGCGCACCTATCTGCGCGACCGCGGCGTCGGCCGGATCACCATCAAGAAGCGCGGCACCGCGGTCGAGCCCGAGCAGCTACGCCGTCAGCTCCGGCTGGCCGGGCCGAACGAGGCCACCATCGTGCTGACCCGGGTGGCGGGGCGGCAGTCGGTGATCGTGGTGCGGCCGTACAAACAGAATTGAAGACGTGGTGGAGCCTGCATGCGCAGGCTCCACCACGTCTTCCATCAGGTTTTCAGGCCTGCACCAGCGTGACCGGCATCGAGCTGTCGGCCGGGAGGGTCAGGTCTGACGGAGTGCGGCCCGTCTGCACCATGCGGGCACCGAGTGCCGCCACCATCGCGCCGTTGTCGGTGCACAGGCCGGGCCTCGGCACCCGCAGGGTGATGCCCTGCTTCGCGCAGCGCTCCTGCGCCATGGCCCGCAGCCGGGAGTTCGCCGCCACTCCCCCACCGATCAGCAGGTGCTCGACGCCGTTCTCCTGACAGGCGAGCACCGCCTTGCGGGTGAGTACGTCGACCACGGCCTCCTGGAACGACGCCGAGACGTCGTTGACCGGCACGCTGACGCCCTCGGCCTCCCGCTGCTCGACCCAGCGGGCCACGGCCGTTTTCAGGCCGGAGAACGAGAAGTCGAACCGGTGGTCGCGCATGTCGTGCGCGGCGCTCAGGCCCCGGGGGAAACGGATCGCGGCCGGGTCGCCCTCGCGCGCGGCCCGGTCGATCAGCGGACCGCCCGGGAATCCCAGCCCCAGCAGACGCGCCACCTTGTCGAAGGCCTCACCCGCGGCGTCGTCGATGGTGCGGCCGATGGGCTGCACGTCGTAACTGACGTCGGGCACGTAGAGCAGTGACGAGTGCCCGCCGGAGACCAGCATGGCGATGGCGGGCTCGGGCAGCGGACCGTGCTCGAGGATGTCCACCGCCACGTGCGCGGCCAGGTGGTTCACGCCGTACAGCGGCTTGCCCAGGGCCAGCGCCAGGGCCTTCGCCGCGGCCACGCCCACCATCAGCGCGCCGGACAGGCCCGGGCCGGAGGTCACGGCGATCGCATCGACATCGCTCAGCGAGACACCGGCGTCGGCGCAGGCACGACGCAACGTCGGCACCATGGCCTCCAGGTGCGCGCGGCTGGCGACCTCGGGCACCACCCCACCGAAGCGGGCGTGCTGGTCGACCGAGGAGGCGACCGCGTCGGCCAGCAGCGTGCCGCCGCGCACGATACCGACCCCGGTCTCGTCGCAGGAGGTCTCCAGGCCGAGGACGAGAGGTTCATCGCTCACGCCACCCACCCTAGTCACCCGCTCTCAGAGGTCGAAGTCTCATGATCCAGGCGTCGATGTCGCCGGGCTGGTAGTACCGGTGGCGGATCGCGATGCGCTCGAAACCCCGCCGGGTGTAGAGCCGGATGGCCTGTTCGTTGTCGGCGCGAACCTCCAGCAGGAGGCTGGTCGCCTCCCGGGACCGGGCCTGGTCGATCATCGCGTCGAGCAGCTGACGGCCCACGCCGCGGCCCTGGGCCGCCGGCGCGACGGCGACGGTCTGCACGTCTGCCTCCGCGCCCGGTGCCAGCAGGCCCGCGTAGCCGAGCAATTCGTCCTCTGCTGATTCTGCCACCACGTACCAACGGGTCTCGGGGTGGGCGAGCTCCGACCAGAACATCTCCACGGTCCACGCGGTGTCGCCGAACAACTCGCGTTCCAGCGGCATCAGCGCCTCGACGTCCCACCAGCGCATCGCCCGCAGGCGAATGCTCACTTCAGCACACGCTTCCGGGTGATGTTGGCCTGGGCGTCGGGGCGACGCAGGTACAGCGGCTCGGGATCGAGCAGGAAGCGCGGGTGCGGCTGACCACGATCCAGATGGGCCAAGGACGCGAGGGCACCGGCGGAGGGGTCCGGCGGACCTTCGAGGGGGGCGCCGAAGATGTCGGGGTAGAGGTCGGCTCCGCGGCCTGCGGCTCGGAGTGCGTTCAGCTCGAGCTCGGCCGGCGCACTGACCTCTGGCAGCCCCTCCCGTACCGGGACCAGCACCCCATCGATCTTCGTGACCTCGTAGCGGGCCCAGTAGACCTCGCGGCGCCGGGCGTCCATGGCCGCGATGAAAGGGGCGGTCGCGCCGTGCTGCACGGCTTCCAGAGCGACCGCGTCGAGGCTGCACACGCCCCGGACCGGCAGATCGAGCGCGTAGCCCAGCACGGCGGCCGTGACCAGACCGACCCTCAGCCCGGTGAACGGGCCGGGGCCCACTCCGGTGACGATGCCGGTCAGATCGGCGCGGGTCGCCCCGGCCTCGGCCAGCACCTCCTCGATCAGGGGGGCGAGCTGCTCGGCATGCTTGCCGCTGCGCTCGCCGGACCGCTCGGCCACGACGGCGGCGCCGTCGTGCACGGCGACCGAAACCATGGCGGACGCGGTGTCCAGGGCCAGGGTGAGCTCGTCGGTCATGTCGTTCTCGCGTTCTCCGTTAGATGGAGCTAGAGGGAGTTAGAGGGAGGGCAACTCGACGCCGGACCAGCGGGGGCCGTAGCCCCGCAGGCGCACGGTACGGGGCTCGTCGTGCACGGTCTCGGGGTCGTCCGGGCCGGAGGCGCCGCGCGGGCGTTCCAGGCGGACCTCCAGGCGGTCGGAGGCCAGCCCCTCCACCAGGCCCTCGCCCCACTCGACCACGGTGACCGACTCGGACAGGTCGGCGTCCAGGTCGAGATCGTCCACCTCGGACAGGGTGTCGAGGCGGTAGGCGTCCACGTGCACCAGCGCCGGGCCCTCGACGAGCGACGGGTGCACCCGGGCGATCACGAAGGTCGGGCTGGTGATGTCACCGCGCACCTCCAGCCCCGCGCCGATGCCCTGCGTCAGCGTGGTCTTGCCCGCGCCCAGATCACCGGTGAGGACCAGCAGGTCTCCGGGTTTCAGCAGGCCGGCCACGAGTCCGCCGAGCTCGCGCATGGCGGCCGCGGACGACACGTCGGACGACACGGTCATGGCCGGCTCGCCGACGGATCCGGCCGGATCAGCCCGGTGCGCCCCACTCACCTGCGACCTCCTTGGTCATTGGCTCGGCCTTCAGCCCTTTCGCCGGCTGGTTGCCGTACGGGGGTCACGGTACGACGTCCCCACCCCCGCCGACGACTCGGCTTCCGGTCGCGCACCGCCGCGGAGGCGTCCGTCATCAGTTCCAGCAGGTAGGCGTTGACCAGATCCGGGTGCTCCAGCGGCAGCAGATGACCGGCCTGCCGCACCACCACGTACTCGGCGTCGGGCAGGCTCGCCACGATGTCGTCGCTGTGGGCGCGCGGGATCAGCAGGTCGTCCTCCCCCGCCATCACCAGCAGGGCGTGGCCGTCGAGCACGGCCAGTGCGACCCGCTTGTCGTGGCTGCCCAGACCGGGCAGGAAGTCGGAGATGACCTCCATCCGGGTCTGCGCGATCAGGCCCGCCGAGAACCGCACCAGTTCCTGGGGAACCGGCGAGGCGAACGAGTACCGGCGCACCAGAAGACTTTCCAGGTCACTGCCGATCCGTCGACCGTGAGCGACCAGAGACGGCCGGCTGGCCAGCAGACGGGCCGCGGCCGGGGCCAGGGACATCATCGCCCGGCCCACGCCGGACAGGCCGAGGTCGAGCGGACCCAGGCCCCCCGCGCTGGTACAGAACAGCCCGACGCCCACCACGCGCTCGGCGAACAGCTCGGGACGCTGCTCGGCGAGCGCCATCACGGTCATGCCCCCCATCGAGTGCCCGAGCAGCACCAGGGGACCCTGCGGGGCCACCTCGTCGATGACCGCGGCCAGGTCGCGTCCGATCTGGTCGATCGTCGAGGAACCGTCCTCCCCGGCGCCCGAGCGCCCGTGACCCCGCTGGTCCCAGAGCACCAGCCGGTAGTGCCCGCGCAACGCCAGCCGCTGGTAGTGCCAGGCATCCAGACTGAGCGAGTACCCGTGAGTGAGGACGACAGTGAGGGGCGGTGATTCCTCCGGCTCGTCGACCTCGACGTGCAGAGACGCCCCGCCACTCGTCACTACGTGCGACCTACCTTGCAGCGAGCCAAGTTCCGGGCCACCGCGGCCGTCCGTCGCAGCTGCCCCGGGATCACCCAGCAGCTTGCGCCGGGACATCGCGGCGCGCTCGGCGGCCAGGCCGAGCACCGCACCGACGCCGGTCGCGACCAGGCCCACGCCGAAGGCGAGAACGGTGTTCCTGGTATTCCTGGTATGGGCCGTGGTGCCGTCCGGGGCGACGATCCGCGGCGGTTTGGCGGGGCCCAGAGTGCGCGCGGGGGTCTGAGGGCGACTACTTCTCGGTGCCTTCCCTGGCATCTCGATCTACTCCTACCGGCCCGCGGAACCGGTGTGGATCCGCGGCACCCGGGCACCCAGGCGCGTCACGATCTCGTAGCTGATCGTGCCGGCAGCATCGGCCCAGTCCTGCGCGGTGGGCTCACCGGGGGCGCCGCCGAAGAGCACCGCCACGTCGCCGGCTGCCACCCGGCCGATCCCCCCGTCGGCCAGGTCGATCACGACCTGGTCCATGCACACCCGCCCGGTGACGTGGAATCGTCGCCCGGCCAGCTGCACCGGCCCGGCGCTGCTCGCGTGGCGGGGGACGCCGTCGCCGTAACCCAGTGGCACCACGGCCAGCTCGGTGTCGGTGGAGGTCGTGTAGGTGTGGCCGTACGAGACCCCCTGCCCGGCGGCCACCTTCTTGACGTTCGCCACCCGGCCGAGCACGGTCATGGCCGGGCGCAGCCCCAGGTCGGCCGCGCCGGCCCGGTCGGGCAACGGGCTCAGGCCGTACACCGCCAGGCCCGGGCGGACCAGGTCGAAGTGGGTGTCGGGAAGGGCCAGCGTGGCCGGCGAGTTCGCCAGGTGCCGCACCTCGAACCGGGCCCCGGCCGCGGTGGCCAGATCGACGGCGGTGACGAAGGCATCGATCTGCTCCCGGTTGACCGGGGCCTGCGGGGTGTCGCCGGAAACCAGGTGCGAGAACACGCCCACCACCGAGAGCAGGCCCTCGGCCTGGAGTTTCAGGGCGTCTTCGACCAACTGCGGCCAGTCCTCGGGGGTGCAGCCGTTGCGGTTCAGCCCGGTGTCGGCCTTCAGGTGCACCCGGGCCGCCGTGCCCAGATCACGTGCGGCCGCGGCGATCTCGGTCAGGGCCCAGCCGGCGCTGACCCCGATGTCCACGTTCTGCCTGACCGCCTCGGCGTAGGCGTCACCCGGAACTGTGAGCCAGGCCAGGGTCGGCGCGGTGATCCCGGCGGCCCGCAGCGCCAGGGCCTCGGACAGCTGCGCCGTGCCCAGCCAGGTCGCTCCCCCGGCCAGTGCCGCCCGGGCCACGGGCAGCAGTCCGTGACCGTAGGCGTCGGCCTTCACCACGGCCATCACCTGGGCCTTCGGTGCACACTCGCGCAGCACCCGGACGTTGGCCGCGATCGCGTCCAGATCGACCACCGCGGCCGACGGCAGGCCGGCGGGCAGCTCGATCCGGGACACGGGTGAAGACACGTTCATAACCGTCGATTGTGGCAGCTCCAGCGGCCAAGGGCTCAGTGACTCAACAGCGCCGCCACCGTCGCGGGAACCTGACCGGCCACGTCGAGGCTGGTGATCGGCCCGCCGCCGGAGGCCTTCGAGGCCGCCCGGCCGTGGACGAACGCCGCCACGCTGCCCGCGTCGAACGGGCTGAGACCGCCGGCCAGCAGGGCCCCGGCGATCCCGGCGAGCACGTCCCCGGAACCGGCCGTCGCCAGCCAGGAGGGCGCCTCGGCCTGACTGCGGGCGTGCCCGTCGGGACGCACCACCAGCGTGGTGGAGCCCTTCAGCAGCACGGTCGCACCGGTCAGCCGGGCCGCCCGGTGGGCGAACGCGTAGGGCTGGTTCTCGACCTCCTCGCGGTGGGTGTCCTCGCCCAGGTCGCTCAGCAGCCGGGCCAGTTCCCCGGCGTGCGGGGTGAGCAGGAGGCGGTCGGAGCGGTCGGGCGGGGTCGACACCGTGCCGTCGCCGGAGCCTGATCGATTCTGGTGGGCCTGTAGCTCGGCCGGGAACAGGCCGAGCGCCCCCGCGTCCAGCAGGCACGGGTGGTCGGACTGCAGGGCCTCGTGGATGGCCTCGGGCTGCTGGTCGGCGGCATCCGGCACCACCCCCGAGCCGAGCAGCCAGGCCTGCACCCGCCCGGTGCCCGAGACCGCCTCGGGCCAGGCCGAGCGCACCGCGGCGGTGGCGTCCTTCGGGCCGACGTAGCGCACCATCCCGACCCCGGTGCGCAGCGCCCCGGCAACTGCCAGCACGGCGGCGCCCGGATAACCGGCCGATCCGGCGACGACGCCCAGCACACCCCGGCGGTACTTGTCCGCGCCGGGCGAGGGCACCGGCCACAGCCGGGCCACGTCCGCCGCGGACAGCCGGCTCACCAGGGGCTCGGAGGGCAGGTAGGGGGCCAGGCCGATGTCGATGATCTCCAGGTCGCCGGCGGCGGAACTGGCGGGCGGCAGCAGCAGGCAGGCCTTGGCCGCACCGAAGGTGACGGTGAGATCGGCCCAGACGTACGGCGAGAGGGTGGCGCCGGTGTCCGGGTCGACACCACTGGGCAGGTCCACGGCGACGACGACGGCGTGGTCGGGGATGCGGTCGACCAGCCCGGCGGCCGGCTCCCGCAGCCCCGGGCGGCCGCCCAGGCCGAGCAGGCCGTCGACCACCAGATCGGCGGCCTCGAGCTGGGTCCAGGCCTCGACCGCGGTGTCCGGGCCGACCTCGACGCAGCGCCCCCCGGCGGCCACGAGCGCGGCACTGCCCAGCGGGTGGGACTTCTCCGCGGTGAGCAGAGCGGTGACGGCGACCCCCCGGCGCTCCAGGCGGACCCCGGCGAAGAGCGCGTCGCCGCCGTTGTCACCGGGCCCGACGAGCAGCACGGCCCGCCGGCCGGAAATGCCACCGGTACGCTCGCGCAGCACCCGGGCGCAGCTGACGGCGAGACCCGCGGCCGCCTGCTGCATCAGGGCCCCGCCCGGCAACAAGGCCATCACCTGTTGCTCGGCCTTGCGCAGGTCTTCCACGCGATAGGCCGCCGGGCCCTTCTGATGGCGTCCCGCCTTTGGGTTCGCTCGTCTCATGGCCTCATCTAAGCAACTACCGGGGGTCCGGCGTCCCCACCCATGCGTCCGGCGGCCGAACGGGCACCGCACGTCGACCACACGCACGGTGCAACCGTCCGGCCAACGGCTACTGGTCAGTGGCTACTCGACCGTGACCGATTTCGCCAGGTTCCGGGGCTGGTCGACGTCCAGGCCCTTGGCCGTGGCGAGCTCGCAGGCGAACACCTGCAGCGGCACGACAGTGACGAGGGGAGCCAGGAGCGTCGGGGTCTGCGGGACGTAGATCACTTCGCTGGCGTAGGGCACCACGTCGGTGTCGCCCTCCTCGGCGATGACGATGGTGCGGGCGCCGCGGGCGTTGATCTCCTGGATGTTGGAGACCACCTTGGCGTGCAGCGAGTCGCGGCCGCGCGGTGAGGGCACGATCACGAACACCGCCTGGCCGGGCTCGATCAGGGCGATCGGGCCGTGCTTGAGCTCACCGGCGGCGAAACCCTCGGCATGGATGTAGGCGAGCTCCTTGAGCTTGAGCGCGCCCTCCATCGCCACCGGGTAACCGACGTGACGGCCGAGGAACAGCACCGAGCGGGTGTCGGCCATCCAGCGAGCCATGGTGCGCACCTGCTCCAGGCCGTCCAGCACCTTCTGGATCTTGTCCGGCATGGCCTGCAACTGGCCCAGGATCTCGCGGATCTCGTCCGGGAACTTGTTGCCGCGCAGCCGGGCCAGATACAGGCCGAGCAGGTAGCAGGCGGTGATCTGGGCCAGGAACGCCTTGGTCGAGGCGACGGCGATCTCCGGGCCGGCGTGCGTGTAGAGCACCGCGTCGGACTCGCGCGGGATGGTCGAACCGTGGGTGTTGCAGATCGCCACCACCTGGGCGCCCTGCTCGCGGGCGTGCCGGATCGCCATGATCGTGTCCATCGTCTCGCCGGACTGCGAGATCGCCACGACCAGGGTGCGCGCGTTCACCACCGGGTCGCGGTAGCGGAACTCGTGCGACAGCTCGACCTCGACCGGGATCCGGCACCAGTGCTCGATGGCGTACTTGGCGACCATGCCCGCGTACGACGAGGTGCCACAGGCCAGCACCACGATCTTGTCCACCGACCGCAGCACGGACTCGTCGATCCGCAGCTCGTCGAGCACCAGGTTGCCGTCGATGTCGGTGCGGCCGAGCAGGGTGTCGGCCACCGCCTGGGGCTGGTCCATGATCTCTTTGGCCATGAAGGACGGGTAACCGCCTTTCTCCGCGGCCGCGGCGTCCCAGTCCACGTGGAAGCGCTTGCCCTCGACCGGGTTGCCCTCGAAGTCGATGATGCTGACAGCGGCCGGGGTGATCGTCGCGATCTGGTCCTGGCCCAGTTCGATGGCCTCGCGGGTGTACCCGATGAAGGCGGCCACGTCGGAACCCAGGTAGTTCGCGCCCTCGCCGACCCCGACCACCAGCGGGGAGTTACGGCGGGCGCCGACCACGGTGCCCGGCTCGGCGGCATGCACCGCGAGCAGCGTGAAGGCGCCCTCGAGCCGGTTCGACACCAGACGCATGGCCTCGGTCAGGTCGCCGACCCTCTCGTACGCCGCGTTCAGCAGGTGCGCCGCGACCTCGGTGTCGGTTTGGCTGAGGAACTCCACGCCGTCGGCCAGGAGCTCCTTCTTCAGCACGGCGAAGTTCTCGATGATGCCGTTGTGGATCAGGGCGACGGCATTCCGGCCACCGTTCCCGGCCAGGTGCGGGTGCGCGTTCTCGTCGGTCGGCCCACCGTGGGTGGCCCACCGGGTGTGACCGATACCCGTCGCCGCGGCGGGGGGCGGCGTGGCCGCCAGCGCCTCTTCCAGCCGGGCGAGCTTGCCCGACCGCTTCGCCGTCCACAGCTCGCCATCGACCTGAAGGGCGACCCCGGCGGAGTCATAGCCCCGGTACTCGAGCCGCCGCAGACCTTCCAGAACGACGTCGAGCGCCCCGCTGCCCGAAGACCCAGGATCCGTCGTGTAGCCCACGATTCCGCACATGGTGACTGAGCCTAACCGGCCGCGCGGGCGTCGTTCTCCGGAACGACGGGGTTCGCCCGGTTGCCGCTGCCACCCGGAGCATTCGGCAACCGTCCGATGACACTGGGTGAATCGTCGGATCCGTCACGGACGCCCGGGCCCCGTGGCCGGGGCGCGGCGGGCAGAATGACCCCCGTGCCGAGGAGCCTCGACCCCCTGAGCGCGCCGGAACGCCCCGAGGGCACCGGCAGCCGCTCCACGCCCTACGTGGAGCTGGACCGCGCGGCCTGGGGCGCCCTGCGGGCCAACACCCCGATGACCCTCACCGCGGCGGACGTCGACCGGCTGCGCGGACTGGGAGACCTCCTCGACCTGCGCGAGGTCGAGGAGATCTACCTGCCGATGAGCCGGCTCCTGAACCTCTACGTGGCCGGCACCGCCCAGCTGCACCAGGCCACCTCCACCTTTCTCCAGGAGAGCCCGGCCCGCACGCCGTTCGTCATCGGCATCGCCGGTTCGGTGGCCGTGGGTAAGTCCACCACCGCCCGCATCCTGCGCGAGCTGCTCACCCGCTGGCCGGGCACCCCGAGCGTGGAACTGGTCACCACCGACGGTTTCCTCAAACCGAACGCCGAGCTGGACCGGCTCGGGCTGATGACCCGCAAGGGTTTCCCGGAGTCGTACGACCAGCGTCGGCTGCTGCGTTTCGTGGCCGACGTGAAGTCGGGTCGGCCGGAGGTGCGGGCCCCCGTCTACTCCCACCTGACCTACGACATCGTGCCCGGCGAGGAGGTCGTGGTCCGCCGCCCCGACGTCCTCATCATGGAGGGCCTGAACGTGCTGCAGCCCGCCCGGGTCCGCGCCGACGGCCGCCAGGGCATGGCGGTCAGCGACTTCTTCGACTTCTCCATCTACGTGGACGCGCACACCGAGCAGGTGCGCCAGTGGTACGTGAACCGCTTCCTGCGCCTGCGCGAGACCGCGTTCGCCCGTCCGGAGTCGTACTTCCAGCGCTACGCCGCCCTCACCGACGCCGAGGCGGTGGCCACGGCCATGCGGATCTGGCACGACATCAACGAGAAGAACCTGGTGGAGAACGTGCTGCCGACCCGCGGCCGCGCCACCCTGGTGCTGACCAAGGGTGCCGACCACACCGCCCGGCGGATCCGGCTGAGAAAGCTGTAGGCCGAGCAACCTCACCGGCCCCGGACGGCGTGTATCCCCCTGAGGAGCAAGACCTTCGAAGGGGGGATTCATGGACGACGAGGCAGCCTTCCGGCAGTTCGTCACCGCGCGCTGGCCTGCCCTGGTGCAGAGCGCCTACCTGATCACCGTGGACCGCGGCGTGGCCGAGGACTGCGTGCAGGAGGCCCTGACCCGGGTGCACCGCCGCTGGCACCGACTGGGGGACGACAACCCGGAACCGTACGTGCGCAAGGCCGTGGTGAACGCGGCCCTGTCGTGGCGCCGTAAGCGCCGCATCCGCGAGGTGCCGTTGGAGTCGGCCCCCGCACCGGCGGTCGGGCTCGGCGCCACGGAGCCGGTGGACGAGCAGCTCGTCGCCGCCCTGCGCTCGCTGCCGCCGCAGATGCGCGCCGCGGTGGTGCTGCGCTACCTGGAGGACCGCTCAGAGGCCGAGACCGCCCACCTGATGGGCTGCTCGGCCGGCTCGGTGAAAAGCGCCTCGAGCCGGGGCCTGGCGAAACTCCGCGCGGCTCTTGCAGATTCACCTCCGGCGGTGGTCGGCGCGGCGGCACCGGACCGGTCCCTCCCCGTGCCCGCGTCCGGCACCCAGATCACGAGCCGGTCCGAAGTACTCGACACCCGCCCGAAGCTCAGCACCCGCCCGAAGGGAGCCAAGTGATGAACCCGACCGATCAGCGGCCCGAGCCGGGCCTGCCTCCCGAGCTGGGCCTGACTCCTGAGCTGGCCGCCCGCCTGCAGCGTCTGGCCGAGACCCAGACCCGCGACAGCCGCCCCTTCCCCCGCCTCGAGACCTCCGTCCGGCGTGACCGGATCACCCGTTACGGCGGGCTGGCCCTGGCCGGAGCCGCGGCTGCGGCGGTGGTAGCCGTGCAGGTACTGGCCGGGGGTGCGGTGGACCGCGCCGACCAGGGTGTTCCGAGCCGCCCGACGCCCACCGTGATCGCCACCCGGACCACGGAACCGGCCACGCTCGAGGAGGCCGGGTACCCGACGGCGACCGTCGGGTCGCTGGCCGGTGACAAGACCTGGCAGGCTGCTGTGCGCGAGCGGCTGGCCGGTGAGGACGACCGGGTCGACGCCGACGACGTGCACGTCGTCGCGGCCGGGGACATCGAGGACCGCGCCCGTTACGCGGTTTTGGTGTACTCCGGGGAGAAGAAGGGAAAGACCTACTGGGGCCGCGACATCTGGCTCGGTGACGCCGGGGCCCCGGCATCCCGGATGACGAGCACGGCCAGCAGCGGCCTGTCGGTCAGCCCCGACGAGGTGCCCTACGAACCACTGACCCTGTTCGACGCCCCGGGCGACTCGTACGACGTCGCGAAGGCCGTCGTGATCGTCTCCGCCCCCGGCGCCGACGCCCCGCAGATCGCGACGGCCCGCACTTTCGACGTGGTGGGGACGACCGAGAAGATCGACACGACCCGGCGGGCTGTGCCCTCGGCCGGCCAGGGCGTCTGGGCCGGTCCGGTCACCGAGGACGAATACCGCCTGTTCGACGCCCGGATCACGGTCGGGGGGGCCGAGACCGGGGGGTCGTCGGCCGCCCACGCCCCGGGCTACGACCTGGTGGCGGTGGCCGCACCCGGCACGGATCCCGACGAACTCGAATATCTCGGCGGCGCTCTGGGCGAGAACCGGGCGACCAGCGCACAGACGCCGGTCTGGGCCGGTACCGCCAAGGCCGGGAAGCAGGGTCAGGCCGTGGCGACGCTGCTGCGGTCCGCGAACGGCGTCTACATCGCCGCCTTCAGCGAGCGCCAGCCGGACGATGGGGACTACAACGACAACGACGCCGCCGACGAGGAGTTCGAGGCCATCCAGCGGGGCCATCAGGTGACCGAGGCTGACAGCGATTCTGCCGCGATGGCGAGCGTCTGGATCGAGCACGGCGAGACCCGGCGTTACCTGGTGATCGCCCCGCAGAACGCCACCCAGGTCCGGGTCGGGCAGGTCACGGCTGCGGTGAAGAACCGGATGGCTGTTCTGGACGTGTCCAGCCCTTTCACCGGGGAACCGGAGGACCCGGCGGTGGAGCCGGTGGTCGCCCTCGCGGCGGACGGTTCGGTGATCGCGCAGCAGACGCCGCCCAGGAGTCAGGAGGACACGTTCCTCTCGACTGTCGACGTCGCCGGCGGTAACGGGCGGTCGGTGACTCCGTAAGGGTTCCGGGTCACCGCGCGCAGGAGGGGACGCGGTGACCCGGAAGTAGAAGGGCGGTTCCGCACTCCGCGGAACCGCCCTTCTTTCCTTGCCTCACACAGCTTTACACGCTCAGCTTCTACACGCTCAGTGCGAGCCGGTCCTTCACCACCGCGGCCAGGCCCTCGGCCTCGGCGCTGGCCTGGCCGGCCTCCTTGGCCTCGACCATGACGCGGACCAGGGCCTCGGTGCCGGAGGGGCGCAGCAGCACCCGGCCGGTGTCGCCGAGCCTGGCCTCGGCCGCGGCGACCGCGGCCTGGAGCTCGGCGTCGTCGTGGCAGCGGTTCTTGTCCACGCCCTTGACGTTGACGAGGACCTGGGGCAGGCGCTCCATCACCGACGCCAGCTCGGCCAGCGACTTACCGGTCTGGGCCATGCGGGCGAGCAGGTGCAGGCCGGTCAGGACGCCGTCGCCGGTGGTGCTGTGGTCGAGCATGACGACGTGGCCGGACTGTTCACCGCCGAGCGAGTAGCCACCGCTGCGCATCTCCTCGAGCACGTAGCGGTCGCCCACCGCGGTCTGGATCACGCGAATGCCCTCACGCTCCATGGCCAGGCGCAGACCCAGGTTGCTCATCACCGTGGTGACGAGGGTCTTGTGGGCCAGCACGCCGCGGTCGGCGAAGGCCAGGGCCAGCACGGCCATGATCTGGTCGCCGTCGATGTCGCGGCCCAGGTGGTCGATCGCCAGGCAGCGGTCGGCGTCACCGTCGTGGGCGATACCCACGTCGGCGCCGTGCGCCAGCACGGCGTCGCGCAGGTGCCCCACGTGGGTGGAGCCGTAGTCGTCGTTGATGTTGAGCCCGTCGGGCTCGGCACCGATCACGATGACCTCGGCCCCGGCCTCGCGGAAGGCCCGCGGGGAGACCACGCTGGCCGCACCGTGGGCGCAGTCGAGCACCACCTTCAGTCCGTCGAGACGGCACGGCAGGGTGGCCAGCAGGTGCGCGACGTAGCTGTCACCGGCTTTGGCCAGACGGCGGGTGCGACCGACCTCGGCGCCGGTGGGGCGGGCCCAGGGCTCGCCCATGCGGCGCTCGATCTGGTCCTCGACCTCGTCGGGCAGCTTGTAGCCACCGCTGGCGAAGAACTTGATGCCGTTGTCGGGCATCGGGTTGTGCGAGGCCGACAGCACCACGCCCAGGTCTGCCTCGGAGTCGTCGACGAGGAAGGCCACGGCGGGGGTGGGAACCACGCCCGCGTCCTCGACATCGACACCCGCGCTGGCCAGACCGGCCATGACGGCGGCGGACAGGAACTCACCCGAGGCCCGCGGGTCACGCCCGACCACTGCTCGGGGCCTACGGCCGTGGAAATCCGCGACCTCGCCGAGCACGTGCGCCGCCGCGACCGCGAGGTCGAGGGCGAGCTCAGCGGTCAGGTCGCGGTTCGCCAGACCCCGGACGCCATCCGTGCCGAATAGTCGCGCCAACGAGTTCCTCCTACGCGGGAATGTTTCACATCTACTCGCCGATTATCCCCCCGCTGAACGCAACACGGCCCCGGAGCCAGATAACCCCGGGGCCGTGCGTGCGCAGCTGATGTCTGGATCAGCGCTTGCTGTACTGAGGAGCCTTACGAGCCTTCTTGAGACCAGCCTTCTTACGCTCCTTGGCCCGCGGGTCACGGGTCATGAAGCCGGCCTTCTTCATCGACGGACGGTTCGTCTCTTCGTCGATCTCGTTCAGCGAACGGGCGATGCCCAGACGCAGCGCACCGGCCTGGCCGGACGAGCCGCCACCGTGCAGACGGGCGATGACGTCGAAGCGACCCTCGAGCTCGGTGACCCGGAACGGCTCGTTGACGAGCTGCTGGTGCACCTTGTTCGGGAAGTAATCTTCAATGGTGCGGCCATTGATCTTCCACTGGCCGGTGCCCGGAATGATGCGGACCCGGGCGACAGCCTCCTTGCGGCGGCCGGTGGCCGAGCCGGGGGCGATGATGCTGGAGCCGCTACCCTTGACCGCCGGCGTGGCGGAGGTGTAGCTGCTCGGGGCGTCCTCTTCGAACTCCTCGGTGGCGGCGTCAGCCACTTCGGCGGTGGACTCGGTCACGGTTCTCCTTGTTGCGCTTGGCTACGGGGGTCGCGATCCGCGGGCGCCGGGTTACCGGCAGCCTCGTGGATTACTGCGCGACCTGGGTGATCTCGAAGGGGACGGGCTGCTGCGCGGCGTGCGGGTGCTCGGGGCCGACGTAGACCTTGAGCTTGCCGAGCACCTCGCGGCCGAGGGAGTTCTTCGGCAGCATGCCCCGGATCGCCTTCTCGACGGCGCGCTGAGGGTTCTTCTCCAGCAGCTCGGTGTAGCTGACCGAGCGCAGACCGCCCGGGTAGCCGGAGTGCCGGTAGGCGAGCTTCTGCTCGCGCTTCTTGCCGGTCAGGGCGACCTTGTCGGCGTTGACGATGATGACGAAGTCACCAGTGTCGATGTGGGGAGCGAAAGTGGCCTTGTGCTTGCCCCGAAGGAGCACAGCGGCCTGCGAAGCGAGCCGGCCGAGCACGACGTCGGACGCGTCGATGACGTGCCAGCGGCGCTCGATGTCACCGGGCTTGGGGGTAAACGTACGCACGGTCGCAGCCTCGTTCTGATCAGAGCATTCGGGTCGACATTTTCATGTGCCACGGACAACGCCTCTTCGAATGCATCAACGAGGTCGCTACTCCGTACCCGACGTGCCACGCACCAACTAGGCTCGACATGACGGACGGGTCACACAACGAGGACTCAGATTACCGGGCTGCTTCCGGGGGGTCAAAACGTGGGGTCGGCAAGCACAACTTCGCCCCGCCGATCAACCCCGCGCCGCCCCCCGCCGATGGAGTGGTGGCCAGCCGCGAACCAGCTGATACCCGGGGGATCCGATCATGGCCGACGAGCATGACTACGAGTACGACCTGCTGGTGATCGGAAGTGGGCCGGGCGGGCAGAAGGCAGCTATCGCCGCGGCCAAGCTGGGCCGGCACGCCGCGGTGATCGAACGCGGCGACATGGTGGGCGGGGTGTGCATCAACACCGGCACCATCCCCTCGAAGACGCTGCGCGAGGCCGTTCTCTACCTCACCGGCACCTACCAGCGGGACATGTACGGCCAGAACTACCGGGTGAAACACGACATCACCCTGGAGGACCTGCTGGCTCGCACCCAGCACGTGATCGGCCGTGAGGTCGAGGTGATCCGCAGCCAGCTCAACCGCAACGGCGTGGACCTGCTGCACGGCACCGGCCGGTTCACCGACCCGCACACCGTGCTGATCGAGGGCGGTCCACAGGGCACCCGCTCGGTCACCGCGCAGTACGTGGTGATCGCCACGGGCACCACCCCGGCCCGGCCGTCCTCGATCGAGTTCGACGGCAAGAAGGTCATCGACTCCGACGGCATCCTGCACCTGGACCAGCTGCCCCGGTCGATGGTCGTGGTCGGTGCCGGGGTGATCGGCATCGAGTACGCGTCGATGTTCGCGGCGGTCGGCTGCAAGGTCACCGTGGTCGAACAGCGCGACCGGATGCTCGACTTCTGCGACTCCGAGATCGTCGAGTCGCTGAAGTTCCACCTGCGCGACCTCTCGGTCACCTTCCGGTTCGACGAGAAGGTCGCCTCGGTCGAGAACAACGCCAACGGCACCGTGACGAATCTGGTCTCCGGTAAACGAATTCCGGCTGATGCGGTGATGTACTCAGCCGGTCGCCAGGGCGCCACGCAGGCGCTGGACCTGCCCGCCGCCGGACTGGAGGCAGACCTGCGGGGCCGGATCACGGTGGACGACCACTACCGCACGAGCGTCGAGCACATCTACGCCGTCGGTGACGTGATCGGTTTCCCGGCCCTGGCCGCGACCTCGATGGAACAGGGCCGCCTGGCGGCCTATCACGCCTTCGGCGAACACGTGAACAGCCTGATCAGCCTGCAGCCGATCGGTATCTACACGATCCCGGAGATCAGTTACTGCGGCTGGACCGAGGCCGACCTGACCTCGTCGTCCGTGCCCTACGAGGTCGGCATCTCGCGCTACCGCGAACTGGCCCGCGGGCAGATCGCCGGCGACTCCTACGGCATGCTCAAGCTGCTGGTCAGCACCGGCACGCGAAAGCTCCTGGGCGTGCACGTGTTCGGCTCCCAGGCGACCGAGCTGGTGCACCTCGGCCAGGCGATCATGACGTGCGAGGGCACCATCGACCACCTCGTCGACACCGTGTTCAACTACCCCACGCTGTCCGAGGCCTACAAGGTGGCCGCGCTCGACGCGGTGAACAAGATCCGGGCCGTGGAGCGGTTCTTCGCCTAGATTTCGCCTAGATACCGACCGTCGCGTTTTCCGGCACGATCACCCGCAGGCCACCCCGCACGATGCCGAAGTCGACGGGGGTGCGGGCCGAGAGCTCGCCGTCGACGTTGACCGCCTGCCCGGGAACCGTACTGACCCGGACGTTCTGCGTGGTGACGTGGTAGACGTGGTCGTTCTCGGTGAACGCGCCGCTGACGAAGTGCCGGGCCACCTGCCAGCGCTGCCGCGGGGTTCCGCGGGGGATCGCGTAGACGTCGAGCAGGTGGTCGTCGATACCGGCGTCGGGCGAGACCACCGCTCCCCCGCCGTAGAACCGGCCGTTGGCCACGGCCAGCTGGAGCAGGTCGTCGAGCTCGAGGTCGGGGTGGTCACCGTCGGGGAACTCCAGCCGGGCCGAGAACGGCACGAACCGCCGGTAGGCCTTGGCGGCGGCGATCGGGTAGGCGAGGGCGCCGAGACGCTTCTTCAGCTTCGGGTTGAGCATCTCGGTGACCCCGACGGCCAGGCCGATGGAACTCACGTTGAGGAAACGGTCGTCACCCACCACCCCGAGGTCGACGTCCACCGCCTTGCCGTCGGCCACCGTCTCGCAGGCCTTCATCAGGTCGGTGGGCAGCCCCAGGGTGCGCGCCAGGTCGTTCGCGGTGCCGGTGGGCAGCAGCCCGAGCACCACCCCGGTGTTGCACAACTGGGGCGCGACCGAGCTGACCGTGCCGTCACCACCGCCGAGCACGATCGTGCGGGCGCCCGCGTCGATCGTCTCCTGCACCAGTTGG
This sequence comes from Kineosporia sp. NBRC 101731, assembly GCF_030269305.1. Lineage (NCBI taxonomy): Bacteria > Bacillati > Actinomycetota > Actinomycetes > Kineosporiales > Kineosporiaceae > Kineosporia > Kineosporia sp. NBRC 101731. The sequence goes on along the minus strand of NZ_BSTC01000001.1, from coordinate 1,203,134 downwards.
GGCAGCGTGCTCGGGTCATCCACGGCGTGGGCGGCCATCAGCTGGACACCCAGTTCTTCGAGCCGGTCGCGGGCCTGGGCGAAAGTCTCCTGCCCGCGGCGCGACGCCGAGTTGACGATCAGTACCGCCGGCGTCTCTGTCACGGAGATCAAACTACGGCCGCATTCTGATGGTTCCGTCACAGACCCCTGGGAGCACCTAGCGTGCCCGCTGAACCCGTGCCTCGTCCCAGACCGGCTCGTCCGACTCGTAGACCTGACCGTCCGACCCGAACACCAGGAACCGGTCGAACTCGCGGGAGAACCAGCGGTCGTGGGTCACCGCCACGACCGTGCCCTCGAACGCGCTGAGTCCCTTCTCCAGGGCCTCGGCCGAGTGCAGGTCAAGGTTGTCCGTCGGCTCGTCGAGCAGCAGCAGAGTGGCCCCTGAGAGCTCGAGCAGCAGGATCTGGAACCGCGCCTGCTGTCCGCCCGACAGCGACTCGAACTTCTGCTCGGCCTGCTCGCTGAGCTCGTAGCGGTCCAGCACCCGGCTGGCGGCCTCGCGCGGCAGCCCGGAACGGTGCCCGTCGCCGCGGTGCAGGATGTCGAGGAGCGTGCGCCCGGCCAGTTCCACGTGCTGATGGGTCTGCGCGAACCAGCCCGGCCGCACCCGGGCACCGAGCTTGACCGAGCCGGTGTGCGGCACCGCACCCGGCCGGGCCGTCGGTGAGTCGTCCACCGGCTGGTGCTCCACGTCCGGGTCGCTGCCACCGGCCGCGAGCAGCCGCAGGAAGTGCGACTTGCCCGAGCCGTTGGACCCCAGCACCGCCACCCGGTCGCCGAACCACAACTCGGTGCTGAACGGCTTCATCAGACCCGTGAGCTCCAGATCGGTGGCCACCACGGCCCGTTTCCCCGTGCGTCCACCCTTGAGGCGCATGTGCACGTTCTGCTCGTTCGCCACCAGCTCGGGCGGGCCGGCCGCCTCGAACTTCGCCAGCCGGGTCTGCGCGGCGTGGTACTGCGCGGCCATCGAGTCCATGAACGAGGACTTGGTCTTCAGCATCAGCACGAGCTGCTTGAGCTTGGCGTGCTCCTCGTCCCAGCGCCGGCGCAGCTCTTCCAGCCGGCTGTTGCGGTCGGTGCGGGCCTGCGCGTACGTGCCGAACCCGCCACCGTGGATCCAGGCGTTCGCCCCGGCCGCGTGCGGCTCCAGGGTGACGATGCGGGTGGCCGCGTGGGAGAGCAGTTCCCGGTCGTGGCTGACCAGCAGCACGGTCTTGGAGGTCTCGGCCAGGCGCTCCTCGAGCCAGCGCTTACCCGGAACGTCGAGGTAGTTGTCCGGCTCGTCGAGCAGCAGCACGTCGTCGGGGCCACGCAGCAGGGCCTCCAGCACCAGACGCTTCTGCTCACCACCGGAGAGCGTGTTGGCGCTGCGGTACTGGGCCTTCTCGAACGGCAGGCCGAGCGCGGCCACGGTGCAGACGTCCCAGGAGGTCTCCGCCTCGTAGCCACCGGCGTCGGCCCAGTCGGACAGCGCCTGGGCATAGGCCATCTGGGTGGGCTCGTCCTCGTGCTCCATCATCTTCAGCTCGGCGGCCTCGAGAGCCTGCCCGGCCACCCGGATGGTCGTCGGCGCCACCGAGACGAGCAGGTCGCGCACACTGGTCTCGTCGCGGACGCTACCGATGAACTGACGCATCACCCCGAGCGATCCGGACACCACGGCGGCGCCACCGTGCGCGGCGGTGTCACCCGCCAGGATGCGCAGCAGCGTGGTCTTGCCGGTGCCGTTCGGGCCGATCAGCGCGGCGACCGCGCCGTCGGGCACCTTGAAGGTGACCTCGTCCAGCAGGGGACGCCCGTCGGGAAGAGTGAAAGAAACCTGATTGACGTCGATGCCGGACACACCTGACAGTGTGCCCGGCATCGGCGCTCAGACGCGAAGCGATTTCACTCGATGATGTGGACCGCGGCCTCTTCGGCGCTCGCGGCCCCCTGATCGATGCCCACGTCGGAGCCGATCAGGTCTTTCTCCTCGTCGGCGCCCAGACCCTCGTCCGGGTCGACCAGCCGGCCCGCACGACCGCGACCGACCTCCGCGTAGGAGAGGTCCTCGTCCTCGATGCGGTTGTTGTCCACCGAGTCGACGTTCTCGTCGGTCGGCGAAGCCTCCAGGTCGGAGACCAGGTTCGGGTCGGGCTCCTCCTGCGCCAGGCGCGCCTCGAGGCTCTCGCCCTGCGCCTCCTCGGCGTCGGTGGTGCCGAACCGGGTCATGCCCCGCGGCTTCTCCGGCGGTGAGTAGCCGGCGTCATACACCGCCGAGTCGACGTCGTCGTCACCGAAGGCCTGGTCCAGGTCGTAGGTCTCGTCCGAGCCGTCTGCCGACGGCTGGTAGACCTCGTCCGAGTCGCCAGGCTCAAAGGTCGAATTACTCATGAAGGCGACCTTGGCACTTTCGCGCCGCGGCCGCCATTCGTGAGCGTCCGAAGATCGTTACTTCTTCAGATCCAGACCGATGAGTACCGGGTCGTGGTCCGAGGTACGGAACCGGTCGGGGGCGTACAGCGACGTGATCTGCCCGGCGGACTTGAAGTTGGTGTTGTAGTCCAGCACCGAAGGCTCGTCGGCGTTGATGTGCACGTCCAGCACGTCCTTCACCTGGCTCTTCAGTGACGAGCTGGCCAGGGCCTGGTCGAGGTAACCGGACTGGGCGCTGAACACGTACGAGTAGGCCTTGTCGCTGCCGATCTCCTTGTCGATCATGTCCGTGTAACCCAGGTCGTTCAGGGCCAGGATCGGGTCTTCCTTGGCGTACGAGTTCAGGTCACCGATGACCAGCACGTCCTTGTCGCCCGCGGCCGGCACCAGCGTCGAGTCGATCCAGCCCGCCAGTGTCGTGGCCTGCTCGGTGCGGTGGGCGTTCCAGCAGCTCTGACCGTCGCCCTGGTCGGTGTCCAGCCCGGTCGCGCCGTCGCAGCCCTTCGACTTGAAGTGGTTCACCACCACGCTGACCTTGGCGTTCTTCGGGGTCCTGAAGGTCACGGCCAGCGGGTGACGCTCGAACAGGTCATCGTTCTCGACCAGGGTCTTGACCGGGGTGACCTTGGCCGGCTTATAGAGCATCCCGACCTTGATCGCGTCGTCACCGGCCACATTGACGACGCCGGTGGCCGCGTCCGCGTCCACGTACGCGTAGGTGCCGGGCGCGGTGGACGCGTTCAGGGCGTCGGTCAGGGTGGCGATCGCGCTGTCGGCGCCGTAGCCGTCGTTCTCGATCTCCATCAGGCCGACCACGTCGGCGTCCAGGCTCTTCAGCGCGGCGATCTCCTTGGCGGTCTGCCGCTCCAGCTCGGCGGCGTTCTCCGCACCGCGGCAGTCGGTGGCCGCGCCCCCCACGCCGTACGTGCAGCCGGTGAAGGTGTTGAAGTAGTTCAGCACGTTGCTGCTGGCGACGGTCACGTCCCCCTTGACCTTCGAGGTCTTCGGGCGGGGGTTGGTCGCCTGGAAGTCCGCGGCGCCGTTCAGGGCGCCGACCGGGCGCAGGCGCCAGGCGTTGGGACTGGCCGCGTTACCGGCCCAGGTGTAGGTCAGCACGCCGGTCGCGTTCTTCACCGTGTCGCCGGTGCGCAGGGTGTTCGTGGCGCTCAGCGGCTTGCCGTCGCGGCCGAACCCGATCGGGTCGGCGTTCTGGTTGTTCAGCGCGTCGTCGACGATCAGCTGGTTCAGGGTGTTCTTCGCCTGCAGCTGCGCCCGCTTCGGGTCGTCCGCGGCGTACACGTTGGTCGGCTGCATCAGCCGGCCCTTGCTCGACACCGTGACCTGGCCGAACCGGCCCAGCAGGTAGTGCTCGGAGACGGTGAGCCTCTGCGGCAGGCGCACCAGCATGCCCTCGTAGCGCTCCAGGGCGGTCGCCGAGGCCAGGGGCAGCTTCACCGTGGTCGGCTTCACCTTCTGACCGGTCGCGCACAGGTCCAGGGCGGTGGACGTGATCTGGGTCTGCCCCTGGTACTCCGCCGCGGTACCGGTGACCTGGACCTCGTCACCCACGCTGACCTGGTTCTTTCCCGGTGCGTAGACGAAGATCCCGTCCGACGTGGCCTTGTCCTGGTCACCGCCGTCCTGCAGGAAGAACCCCTGCAGGGTGGGCGAGGATCCCTCGTTGTCGCTGACGACCACGCCGCGCACGGTCACCGCGCCGGTGATCGCCGCCGCGGCGCCGCTGCCCTGGATGCTGCCGATCGCGGTCACGTCGCCCGTGCACGTCGCTGCCTGCGCGGTCCCCGGAGCCAGAATGCCCAGCCCCGCCAGTCCCGTCGCCGCCGCGAGCACCTTGGCGCCGGTCGCGTAATTACGCCTCGTCGTCGTCACGGTGGAGGAGCCTAAGGGTCTTCTGTGCCTTTTCGCGTGAACAGCACGTGACGAGTGACACCCGATCGGTCAGCGGACTACGGCAGGGTGCGTACCGCCCTTGACTCCTTCGCCCGGGCCGCCAGTTCGTCGTCCGCGGGGTACCCGACCTCTTCCAGCACCAGGCCGTGGGGGGGCACCACCGCGACGCGCGGGTCGCGATGCCCCTCGGTCAGTACCTGGGCGGGCCAGTCGTCGGGCTTACGCCCCTCCCCCACCGGCAGCACGGCACCGACCAGGGCCCGCACCATCGAGTGGCAGAAGGCGTCGGCGAGCACCGTGGCCACGAGCAGACCCTGCTCGTCGCGATGCCACTCGTAGGCGAGCAGGGTGCGGATCGTGGTCGCACCCTCGCGGTACTTGCAGAACGCGGCGAAGTCGTTGAGTCCGGTCAGCGTGCGGGCGGCCCGGGTCATGGCGGCTTCGTCCAGAGGACGCCGGTGGCTCAGGACGTCGCGGCGGCGCAGCGGAGGTGGCCCGCTGGGGTGGTCACTGATCCGGTACGCGTAGCGCCGGTTGATCGCGGAGAAGCGGGCATCGAAACCCTCGGCGGCGATCGAGGCACCGTGCACCCGGATGTCACCCGGCAGAACACCCGCCAGCCGGGTCAGGACGGCCTGCTCCGGAGCCCGGTCACTGCGGCCGGGCAACCGGTTCCAGGCGTCGGCCGGAATGTCGGCGTGCGCCACCTGGCCGTTCGCGTGCACGCCGGCATCGGTGCGGCCGGCCACCGTCAATTTCGGGCCGCCGGGCAGGCGCAGGATCGTGCCCAGTCCCGTCGACAGGGTCTCCTCGACCGTGCGGCGGCCGGGCTGGGCGGCCCAGCCGCTGAAGTCCGTGCCGTCGTAACCCAGGTCCAGGCGAACTCTCACCGTGGACAGCGGGGGCTCAACAACGTCCAAAAGCACTGGGCTCTCTCTGTTTCGGTGACCACAACGACGCGAGCCCGCCACCCCCAGGACGGGGATGACGGGCTCGGCGGCGTGGAACTTACTTCTTGCCGTCGACCGCGTCGTCGGCAGACTCTTCGGCAACCTCGGCAGCAGCCTTGGCGTCCTTGGCCTCGTCGCTACCCGGAGCCTCGGCCTCGGCCGCAACGGCAGCGGTCTCGGACTGGGCGGCGGCGTCGACCGAACCCTCGGCGTCACCGTCGACCTTGGCGTTCTCCGCCTCGGTCGCGGTGTCCTCGGCGGCCTGCTCGGCGGCCACGGACTTGTTGCCCCGGGCGGCGCGACCGGTGGCGGCCTCAGCCTCACGCACGGTCGACTGACCGGCGGTCAGCGGGTCCAGGACCAGCTCGATGACGACCATGGGGGCGTTGTCGCCCTTGCGGTTACCGATCTTGGTGATCCGGGTGTAGCCACCCTTACGCTCCGCCACGACCGGCGCGATCTCGGTGAAGAGCGTGTGCACGACGCCCTTGTCCGTGATCGTCTGCAGCACCCGGCGGCGGGCCGCCAGGTCACCGCGCTTCGCGAAGGTGATCATGCGCTCAGCCAGGGGCTGCATGCGCTTGGCCTTCGTCTGCGTGGTGGTGATGGACTTGTGCGTGAACAGCTGGGTCGCGAGGTTGGCGAGCATCAGCCGCTCGTGCGCGGGACCACCCCCGAGACGGGGACCCTTGGTGGGCGTGGGCATGTCTGTGACTCCTAGAGATGCACAACCCGGGCACGGGGGTTCGCGTCCCGCGCCGGGCTATGGGGTTGTCAGAGCTGCTCGTCCTCGGCGAACGACATGTCGTCGTCCGCTCCGAAGCTGTCGACGACGAGGGTGGGGTCGAACCCGGGCGGGCTGTCCTTGAGCGCCAGGTTCATGCCGTGAAGCTTGGCCTTGACCTCGTCGATCGACTTGGCGCCGAAGTTACGGATGTCGAGCAGGTCGGCCTCACTGCGCCCGACGAGTTCACCCACGGTGTGGATGCCCTCGCGCTTGAGGCAGTTGTACGACCGGACCGTGAGGTCGAGCTCCTCGATCGGCAGAGCCAGATCGGCGGCCAGGGCGGCGTCCGACGGGGACGGGCCCATGTCGATGCCCTCGGCCTCGAGGTTGAGCTCACGGGCCAGGCCGAACAGCTCGACCAGCGTCTTGCCGGCGCTCGCCATGGCGTCGCGCGGCTGCATCGACGGCTTGGTCTCGACGTCGACGATCAGCCGGTCGAAGTCGGTGCGCTGCTCGACACGGGTCGCCTCGACCTTGTACGTGACCTTCAGCACCGGCGAGTAGATGGAGTCGATCGGGATACGACCGATCTCCTGCTCACCGGTCTTGTTCTGGTTGGCCGACACGTAGCCACGACCGCGCTCGACCGTCAGCTCGAGCTCGAGCTTGCCCTTGCCGTTCAGCGTGGCGATGTGCAGGTCGGGGTTGTGCACCTCGACACCGGCCGGCGGAGCGATGTCCGCGGCGGTGACCGTACCCGGACCCTGCTTGCGCAGGTACATCACGATCGGCTCGTCGTGCTCCGAGGAGACGACCAGACGCTTGATGTTCAGGATGAGCTCGGTGACGTCTTCCTTGACACCGGGCACGGTGGTGAACTCGTGCAGCACACCGTCGATGCGGATGCTGGTGACCGACGCGCCCGGGATGCTCGAGAGCAGGGTGCGACGGAGCGAGTTACCGAGGGTGTACCCGAAACCCGGCTCCAGCGGCTCGATGACGAACCGGGAACGGTGCTCGGAGACTGCTTCCTCGGCGAGGATGGGGCGCTGTGCAATCAGCACTGGTGTTTTCCCTTTCGCTACAGGCGACCGCTATATGACGCCTGCTGGGGGTGAGCCCGCCGGTCCTCTGTCCGACCGGCGGGCCGGGTGAAGCGTTAGACGCGACGACGCTTCGGCGGGCGGCAACCGTTGTGCGGCGTCGGGGTGACGTCCTGGATCGAGCCGACCTCGAGGCCGGTGGCCTGGAGCGAGCGGATCGCGGTCTCGCGGCCCGAGCCCGGGCCCTTCACGAAGACGTCGACCTTGCGCATGCCGTGCTCCTGCGCGCGGCGGGCAGCGGCCTCGGCCGCCATCTGCGCGGCGAACGGAGTGGACTTACGCGAGCCCTTGAAGCCGACCTGGCCCGAGGACGCCCACGCAATGACGTTTCCGGCCGGGTCGGTGATCGAGACGATGGTGTTGTTGAACGTGCTCTTGATGTGGGCGTGCCCGTGAGCGACGTTCTTCTTCTCCTTGCGACGCGGCTTGCGCGACGCAGCGGACTGGCGTGACTTGGGAGGCATTGAAAGCTCTTCCTACGAATAAGGCGGAGGTCGTCGGTCCGTGCTCCGGACCCTTGGTTCAGGGATTGGAGCTGGACTACTTCTTGCCGGCCTTCTTCTTGCCGGCCACGGTGCGCTTCGGGCCCTTGCGGGTACGAGCGTTCGTCTTGGTGCGCTGACCGCGGACCGGCAGGCCACGACGGTGACGCAGACCCTCGTAGCAACCGATCTCGACCTTGCGGCGGATGTCGGCGGCAACCTCGCGGCGCAGGTCACCCTCGAGCTTGAAGTTGCCCTCGAGGTGGTCGCGCAGACGGACGAGGTCTTCCTCGCTCAGCTCACGCACGCGCAGGTCGGCGCTCAGGCCGGTCGCGGCGAGGGTCTCCTTGGCGCGGGTCTTGCCGACGCCGAAGATGTAGGTGAGGGCGACCTCGAGGCGCTTTTCGCGCGGGAGGTCGACTCCAACGAGACGTGCCATTGCAGGAGTTCTCTTCTCTGCTCGTTACCAGGTGTGGAGCAGCGACATTTCCCTGCGTGGGACTACCGCGAGGGTCCCCGGCCCAGTTGTCCGGGGGTGTCGTACCCCGAGGTCGGGCGTGTCGCCCTGCACCTCAGAGACGTGCGCTGCTGTTTTGCTCAGATCCTGCGATGGTGCGGTGGTTCTGCGGGGCTTGGATCAGCCCTGACGCTGCTTGTGGCGCACGTTGTCGCAGATCACCATGACCCGGCCGTTACGGCGGATCACTCGGCACTTGTCGCAGATCTTCTTGACGCTCGGCTTGACCTTCATCGTGGCTTCTCGTGATTTCTCAGAGTGGCTGATGGAACGGGGCGGTGGTGTGTGGAGGTGTCACTTGTAGCGGTAGACGATGCGCCCACGGGAGAGGTCGTACGGGCTCAGCTCGACCACCACCCGGTCTTCCGGAAGGATCCGGATGTAGTGCTGGCGCATCTTGCCGGAGATGTGCGCGAGTACCTTGTGCCCGTTGGAAAGCTCCACGCGGAACATGGCATTCGGCAGCGCCTCCACCACGCTGCCTTCAATCTCGATGACACCGTCTTTCTTCGGCATGTCCTCCGCTTTTCCTGTCGATCGTTCATCGCGGCGCCCGGCCGCTACCCGGCCCTCCAACTACAGGACCGGAACGATCAGGCGTTTCATCAGACGGCTCAGACTGACGTCTAGAGGCTGTCTCAGGCCGTCACCGGGTGTTCCCGGACGACGAAGAAATTCAGCACATGAGCCGACGTAAAAGTCTACGCCATACCATGGTGGACGGCGAAATCGAGCCTAGGCCGGGGTGGCCAGGGAAGAGACCGCAGCGCCCAGTTCGGTCAGTTTCGAGACCCCGCCGTCGGGGGCCGTGAGCACCCAGAGGCCGTCTTCGAGCAGAGCCACCGAGTGCTCCCAGTGAGCGGCGTTCCCGCCGTCCACCGTGGCCACGGTCCACTCGTCGGCGAGCACCCGGGTGTCCGGGTTACCGGCGGTGAGCATCGGCTCGATGGCCAGGCAGATGCCGGTCTTGAGTTTCGGTCCACGGTCACGCGTGCGGTAGTTCAGCACGTGCGGGGCCTGGTGCATCTCGGTGCCGATGCCGTGACCGCCGTAGTCCTCGACCAGGCCGAAGCGGTCACCGACGAAGTCCTCGACCGCCACACCGATCGCGTTCAGGCGTTCTCCCGCGACGATGGCCGCGATCCCGCGCCACATCGACTCCTCGGTGGTGTCGATCAGGTCCTGGTCGGCCTTGGCCTGTTCCGGGTCCCGCTCGCTGTCACCGGGCACCACCGCGGTGAAGGCCGAGTCGCCGTGCCAGCCGGCCAGGATGGCCCCGCAGTCGACGCTCACCACGTCGCCCGCCCTGAGCACCTTGCTGCCCGGGATGCCGTGCACGACCTCGTCGTTCACCGACACGCAGAGCGTGGCGGGGTAGGGCGGACGGCCGTAGTTCAGGAACGACGGCGTCGCGCCCCGCCCGACGATCAGCTCGTTCGCGACCCGGTCCAGGTCACTCGTCGTCAGCCCGGGGGCCAGTGCGTCACGCACGGCCTGGAGGGCGTCGGCGACGATCAGCCCGGCGGCCCGCATGAGGCGGACCTGATCGGGCGTCTTGTACTGGATCCGGTCGCGACCGAGCATTCTTGGTTCTCTCTTGGTTGGTTCAGACAGCGAAGTCGTTGCAGGCGGCCAGGAGCCGGCTGGTCACGTCGCTGATGTCACCCATGCCGTCGACCCGCAGCAGCAGGTTGCGGTCCGAGTAGATGTGCACGAGCGGAGCGGTCTGCTCGGTGTAGACCTCGAGCCGGTGCCGGATGACGTCTTCGGTGTCGTCCGGGCGACCTTCGATCTCGGCCCGCTTGAGCAGACGGTCCACCACTTCGTCCATGTCCACGGTCAGCTCGAGCACAGCATCCAGCTTCGTGCCCGAGGTCGCGATCATCGAGTCGAGCTCGTCGACCTGCGCCGCGGTACGCGGATAACCGTCCAGCAGGAACCCGACAGCGGCATCCTCCTCGAGGAGGCGGTTGCGCACCATCTCGTTGGTGACCTCGTCCGGCACGTACTTCCCGGACTTCATGATCTCCTCGACCTGCTTGCCGAGCGGCGTTCCGTCCGTGACGTTCTGCCGGAAGATGTCACCGGTCGAGATCGCCGGGATGCCGAAGTGGGACGCGACCTTCTTGGCCTGTGTGCCCTTTCCAGCGCCGGGTGGACCGAGGATCACAAGCCTCATCGACGCACCGCTCTCATCGCAGGAACCCTTCATAGTGACGCTGCTGCAACTGGGACTCGATCTGCTTGACCGTTTCCAGACCCACTCCGACGACGATGAGGATGCTCGTACCGCCGAAGGGGAAGTTCTGATTCGCGTCGACCAGGATCAACGCGATCAGAGGGATCAATGCCACCATGCCGAGGTACAGAGCACCAGCAAGAGTAATGCGACTCAGAACATATTCGAGGTAGTCGGCCGTCGGTCGGCCCGCGCGGATTCCGGGGATGAAGCCGCCGTACTTCTTCATGTTCTCGGCGACCTCGTCCGGGTTGAACGTGATCGCCACGTAGAAGTACGTGAAGAAGACGATCAGCGCGAAGTAGAGCGCGATGTAGATCGGGTGGTCGCCCTTCACCAGGTGGTCCCGGATCCAGACCACCCAGCCGGCGGTGCTGTTCTGCCCCTGGAACTGGGCGATCAGGGCCGGCAGGTACAGCAGCGACGAGGCGAAGATGACCGGGATGACGCCCGCCATGTTCACCTTGATCGGGATGTAGGTCGTCGTGCCGCCGTACGCCCGCCGGCCGACCTGCCGCTTGGCGTACTGCACCGGGATGCGGCGCTGGCTCTGCTCGACGAAGATGACCGCGGCCATGATCAGCAGACCGAGACCGATCACGATGAAGAAGGTGTCGAAGCCCCGCTGCGTCTTGATCGACCAGAGCGAACCCGGGAACGCCGATGCGATCGAGGTGAAGATCAGCAACGACATACCGTTGCCGATGCCCTTCTCGGTGACGAGCTCACCCAGCCACATGATGAAGCCGGTACCCGCCGTCATGGTCAGAACCATGACGCCGAGGGTGAAGAGGTCGTCGTTCGGGATCAGCGTCTCGGTGCAGTTGGTGAAGAGGCCACCCTGCTGACGGGAGATCGCCACGAAGGTGGTCGACTGCAGCACCGCGAGACCGATGGTCAGATATCGCGTGTACTGGGTCAGTTGGGCGGTGCCGGACTGACCTTCCTCCTTCAGCGCTTCGAACCGTGGAATGACCACGGTGAGCAGCTGGATGATGATCGAGGCCGTGATGTACGGCATGATCCCGAGCGCGAAGATCGACAGCTGCAGCAACGCACCACCGCTGAACAGGTTCACCAGCTCGTAGAGGCCGGACGAGCTGCTGTTGCTCGCGAGGTCCACACAGCGACGTACGGCCGCGTAGTCGACGCCGGGGGTCGGGACATACGACCCCAGGCGGAAGAGCGCCATGATCGCTACGGTGAAGAAGATCTTGCGCCGCAGATCAGGGGTTCGAAACGCCCGGAAGAACGCGGTGAGCACGCAAAACCTCCTGCGCGCTGCCCAACACAGGGCAGCTCGTCGTGACGGGCCATTGGATTGGGCCGTTGGTGCGCCCGACAGAACGGCTGTGAGCCACCTGGGCCCGCCGATCTGCAAGACGCCGGTCGTGTGACCTTAACACCCCGGCGACTCCCATATTTCGGGAGTCACCGGGGTGTCAGAAATCGAGCTGGTCGAGCAGGTGCTACAGCTCGGTGGCGCTGCCACCGGCAGCAGCGAGCTTCTCCTTGGCGCTGGCGGAGAACTTGTTCGCGGTCACGTTGATCGCAACCGAGATCTCGCCGTCGCCCAGAACCTTGACCAGGTGTCCCTCACGGACTGCACCCTTGGCCACCAGGTCCTCGACGGAGACGCTGCCGCCGTCGGGGAACAGGGAGCTGAGCTTGTCCAGGTTGACGACCTGGTACTCGGTCCGGAACGGGTTCTTGAACCCACGCAGCTTCGGGAGCCGCATGTGGAGGGGCATCTGCCCACCCTCGAACCGGGCCGGAACCTGGTAACGGGCCTTCGTACCCTTGGTACCGCGACCCGCGGTCTTACCGCGCTTGCCGCCTTCACCACGACCGACCCGGATCTTGGCCGTCTTGGCCCCGGGGGCCGGGCGCAGGTGATGCACCTTCAGCGCGTGCTCGCGCTGGCCTTCTGCCATCTCAGTCCACCTCCTCGACGGTGACGAGATGCCGCACCGTGTTGACCATCCCGCGAATCTCGGGACGGTCTTCCTTGATCACAGAGTGCCCGATCCGCTTCAGGCCGAGCGAGCGCAACGAGTCGCGCTGGTTCTGCTTGCCGCCGATCTTCGACTTGATCTGGGTGACCTTCAGCTGAGCCATCAGCCGGCCACCCCCGCGGCCCGGGCGCGCAGCATGGCGACCGGAGCGACGTCCTCGAGAGGCAGACCACGACGGGCCGCAACCTCTTCCGGACGCTCGAGACCACGCAGCGCGGCAACGGTCGCGTGAACGACGTTGATCGCGTTGTCCGAGCCGAGCGACTTGCTCAGCACGTCGTGAATACCGGCGCACTCCAGCACGGCGCGCACCGGACCACCGGCGATAACACCGGTACCGGGCGAAGCCGGCATGAGCAGCACGACGCCGGCCGCTTCCTCACCCTGGATCCGGTGAGGAATCGTGCCCTGGATACGCGGAACCTTGAAGAAGGCCTTCTTCGCCTCTTCAACGCCCTTCGCGATCGCGGCGGGTACTTCCTTGGCCTTGCCGTAACCGACGCCGACCGTGCCGTCGCCGTCACCGACGACCACCAGGGCGGTGAAGCTGAAGCGACGACCACCCTTCACGACCTTGGCAACCCGGTTGATCGCGACGACGCGCTCGACGAACTGGTTCTTGTCCTGGCCGCCGTCACGACCACCACGGTTGTCGCGGTCACGGCCGCCCCGGCGACCGCCGCCGCCGCTGTTCTCGCCGCCGCTGGTCGGCCCGCCGGAGTTGGTGTTACCCCCGGGCCCGCGACGCTGAGGTCCAGCCATCAGACGTTCCTTCTCTCTCGCTTCGTAAAGGTCAGCGTGCGCATGGGCTAGAGGACCAGCCCGGCCTCACGGGCGCCGTCCGCAATTGCGGCGACACGACCGTGGTACCTGTTGCCACCGCGGTCGAAGACCACAGCGGTGACACCGGCGGCCTTGGCGCGCTCGCCGAGCAGCTCGCCGACACGGCGGGCCTTGGCGGTCTTGTCGCCGTCCAGGCCCCGCAGGTCTGCCTCCATGGTGGAGGCCGACGCCAGGGTCTTGCCCTGCGTGTCGTCCACGACCTGCACGAAAACGTGTCGGGCGGAACGGTTCACGACCAGGCGCGGGCGCTCCGTGGAGCCCCGCAGCTGCTTGCGCACTCGCAGGTGGCGACGGGTACGGGAGGCCTGCTTGTTGCGGACCGAGCCACCGCCGCTGCGCTTGACACCGATAGCCATTACTTCTTACCCGCCTTTCCGACCTTGCGCTTGATCACTTCGTCGGCGTAGCGGACGCCCTTGCCCTTGTAGGGGTCGGGCTTACGCAGCTTGCGCAGGTTGGCGGCGACCTCGCCGACAGCCTGCTTGTCGATGCCGGACACCGAGAACTTCGTCGGGCCCTCCACCGCGAAGGTGACGCCGGCCGGCGGCTCCACCGTGATCGAGTGGCTGTAGCCCAGGGCGAACTCCAGGTTGGAGCCCTTCGCCTGGACCCGGTAACCCGTGCCAACGATCTCAAGCTTCTTGGTGTAACCCTCGGTCACACCGACCACCATGTTGGCGATCAGCGTGCGGGTCAGACCGTGCAGTGCGCGCGACGTACGCTCGTCGTCGGGGCGCGTGACCTTCACCGTTCCGTCGTCCTCGCGGGCGACGGTGATCGGGGCGGCAACGGTGAGGTTCAGGGTCCCCTTGGGGCCCTTCACCGACACCTGCGCGCCGTCGAGGTTCACGTCGACGCCGGCGGGAACGGTGATCGGCAGTCGTCCGATTCGGGACATGCTCTCTCTCCCTTCCCGTTACCAGACGTAGGCGAGGACTTCCCCACCTACGCCCTTCTGCTTGGCCTGCTTGTCGGTCATGAGCCCGGACGAGGTCGACAGGATCGCCACGCCGAGGCCACCAAGGACCCGGGGCAGGTTCGTCGACTTCGCGTAGACCCGCAGACCGGGCTTGCTGATCCGCCGGAGACCGGCGATCGAGCGCTCCCGGTTGGGGCCGAACTTCAGCTTGACGGTGAGCGTCTTGCCCACCTCGGCGTCAGCGATCTCCCAGGAGGAGATGTAGCCCTCCGACTTGAGGAGTTCGGCCACGTTCGCCTTCAGCTTGCTGTAAGGCATCTGGGTCTGGTCGTGGTACGCGGAGTTCGCGTTCCGTACGCGGGTCAACATGTCCGCGATCGGATCGGTCATCACCATTGGGCTTGTCCGCCCTTTCCCACCACGGTTTCGGCAACCTTCTCGGAGGCGTCGACCTGTGGCGTAGTTGCTGCTTCGAGAACCTCGGGCTCGAGGAACTCGGGGAGGTACTCCGGTACATCGTGCCGCAGCGTCACCAAGCCGGTCGGAAGGCTGGAGCGCAGCGAAACCATGCGATTGTTGCGCACCGTCCGACGACGGCCGGACCGGGGCGCCACCGAAGTGGCGCCTGGGGTCGGAATTGTCAGCTGTGACACGGCCGGCCTACCAGCTGCTCTTGGTGACGCCGGGCAGTTCGCCCCGGTGGGCCATCTCGCGCAGGCAGATCCGGCACAGGCCGAACTTGCGGTAGACAGAGTGCGGGCGGCCGCAGCGCTGGCACCGGGTGTAACCCCGGACACCGAACTTCGGCTTACGCGCCGCCTTGTTGATCAGCGCAGTCTTCGCCACGTCAGTTCTCCTTGAACGGGAAACCGAGGAGCTTCAGGAAGACTCGCCCCTCTTCGTCATTGGTGGCCGTCGTGACGACCGTGATGTCCATACCCCGAACGCGGTCGATCCGGTCCTGGTCGATCTCGTGGAACATGGACTGCTCGTTCAGGCCGAACGTGTAGTTGCCACGCCCGTCGAACTGCTTGCCGCTGAGTCCACGGAAGTCGCGGATACGCGGCAGAGCGATGCTCACCAGGCGGTCCAGGAACTCCCACATGCGGTCGCCACGCAGCGTGACGTGCGCGCCGATCGGCATGCCCTCACGCAGCTTGAACTGCGCGATGGACTTGCGGGCCTTGGTGACCTGCGGCTTCTGGCCGGTGATCGCGCTCAGGTCGCGCACCGCGCCGTCGATCAGCTTGGAGTCGCGGGCAGCCTCGCCCACACCCATGTTCACGACGACCTTGACCAGACGCGGGGTCTGCATCACGTTCGGGTAGTTGAACTGCTTGCGCAGCTCGGGCGCGATCTCCGCGTCGTAGCGCGCACGCAGACGCGGCTGCACCTTGGTGCCCTCTTCGGTCACAGTCATCGTCACAGATCCTTACCGGAACGCTTGGCGTAGCGAACCCGCACGGTCTTGGTCTTGCCGTCGCGCTCGACGGTCTCGACCCGGGTGCCGACGCGGGTGGCCTTCTTGGTCTCGGGGTCGACCAGCATCAGGTTGCTGATGTGGATCGCTGCCTCCTGAGTGATGATCCCGCCGGTCTGCGAACCCCGGCTGGACTGTCCCTCCTTGGTGTGGCGCTTGACCCGGTTGAGCCCCTCGACCAGGACCCGCTGGGTCTCCGTGTTCACGGAGATCACCTTGCCGGTCTTGTTCCGGTCGCCACCGTTCTTCTGGCTGCGACCAGTGATCAGCTGGACGGTGTCGCCCTTCTTGATCCTCATCTTCGCCATCTCAGAGCACCTCCGGTGCCAGCGAAATGATCTTCATGAACTTCTTGTCACGCAGCTCGCGACCGACCGGCCCGAAGATACGGGTGCCACGCGGGTCGCCGTCGTTGCGGAGAATCACCGCGGCGTTCTCGTCGAAGCGGATGTACGAGCCGTCCGGCCGGCGGCGCTCCTTGACGGTGCGCACGATGACGGCCTTGACGACGTCGCCCTTCTTGACGTTGCCGCCGGGAATGGCGTCCTTGACGGTCGCGACGATGACATCACCGATGCCGGCGTACCGACGGCCGGAGCCGCCGAGCACGCGGATGCAGAGGATCTCCTTCGCACCGGTGTTGTCGGCGACGCGGAGCCGCGATTCCTGCTGAATCACTTGGCCTTCTCCAGAATCTCGACCAGGCGCCAGCGCTTGGTGGCCGACAGCGGACGGGTCTCCGAGATCGACACCAGGTCGCCGACACCAGCGGTGTTGGCCTCGTCGTGCACCTTCACCTTGGTGGTGCGCCGGATGACCTTGCCGTAGAGCGGGTGCTTGACCCGGTCCTCGACCTCGACCACCACGGTCTTGTCCATCTTGTCGCTGACGACGTAGCCGCGGCGTCCCTTACGGTTGCCGCGCACCTCAACGTCAGCCTGGGTGTTCTCACTCATGCTCAGGCCTCCGGGGTGACGGTGATACCGAGCTCGCGCTCGCGCATCACCGTGTAGATGCGGGCGATGTCCCGCTTGACAGCACGCAGCCGCATGTTGTTTTCCAGCTGGCCGGTCGCGGACTGGAAGCGAAGGTTGAAGAGCTCTTCCTTCGCCTTCTTCAGCTCCTCGGCCAAGCGCTCCTGGTCGAAACCGCGCAGGTTAACCGGGTTCAGATCTTTGGAACCGACGGCCATCAGCTTTCACCGCCTTCGCGCCGGACGATCCGGCACTTCATCGGCAGCTTGTGGATCGCCCGGGTGAGGGCTTCCTTCGCCACCTTTTCAGTCGGGAACGAGAGTTCGAACATCACGCGACCAGGCTTGACGTTCGCGACCCACCACTCCGGGGAACCCTTACCGGAACCCATGCGGGTCTCGGCGGGCTTCTTGGTCAGCGGGCGGTCCGGGTAGATGTTGATCCAGACCTTGCCGCCACGACGGATGTGACGAGTGATCGCGATACGCGCCGACTCGATCTGCCGGTTGGTCACGTACGCAGGCTCCAGAGCCTGGATGCCCCACTCGCCGAAGGTCACGGCGGTGCCGCCCTTCGACATGCCGGAGCGGCTGGGGTGGTGCTGCTTGCGGTACTTGACCCGACGCGGGATCAGCATGGTGCTCAGGCCTCCGATCCGGTAGCGGCAGGCGCGTCAGCGGCCGGCGCGGAGGCGGCGGGCGCCTCGGCAGCGGGGGCGCTGTCAGCGGACTGCTGCGGACGACGACGCTGCGGGCGAGCCGCGCGGCCACCGGGGCCACCCGGACCGTCGCGACGCGGGCCACGCGCCGGGGCGGCAGCCTGCTCGCGAGCGAGCTCGCGGCTGGTGATGTCGCCCTTGTAGATCCACACCTTCACGCCGATGCGGCCGAAGGTGGTGCGGGCCTCGTACAGGCCGTAGTCGATGTTCGCGCGGAGCGTGTGCAGGGGCACGCGGCCCTCGCGGTAGAACTCCGAACGGCTCATCTCGGCGCCGCCGAGACGGCCCGAGCACTGCACCCGGATGCCCTTGGCACCGGCGCGGAGCGAGGACTGCATGCCCTTGCGCATCGCGCGGCGGAAGGAGACCCGGCTGGCCAGCTGCTCGGCGATGCCCTGGGCGACCAGCTGAGCGTCGACCTCGGGGTTCTTCACCTCGAGGATGTTCAGCTGAACCTGCTTGCCCGTGAGCTTCTCGAGCTCGCCACGGATCCGGTCGGCCTCGGCGCCACGGCGACCGATGACGATGCCCGGACGCGCGGTGTGGATGTCGACGCGAACCCGGTCCCGGGTGCGCTCGATCTCCACGCGGCTGATGCCGGCCCGCTCCATGCCCTTGGACATGAGCTTGCGGATCGCGACGTCTTCCTTCACGTAGTCGCGGTACCGCTGCCCACCCTTGGTGCTGTCAGCGAACCACCGGCTCTTGTGCTCGGTGGTGATGCCCAGGCGGAACCCGTGCGGGTTGACCTTCTGGCCCACTAGCGGGTCCTCCCATTCGCGGAGACGGCCTGGGGGCCGCCCTTCTTCTCGGCCGGACCGACGACCACAGTGATGTGGGCGGTCCGCTTACGGATCCGGTACGCCCGGCCCTGTGCCCGCGGCCGGAACCGCTTGAGCGTCGGGCCCTCGTCCACGTAAGCCTCCTGGATGACCAGGGTGCGCTCGTCGAACGCCTCGGACGCGGCAGCGGCCTTCACCCGTGCGTTCGCGATCGCGCTCTGCACGACCTTGAGCACCGGCTCGCTGGCGGCCTGCGGAGCGAACTCCAGCGTGGCGATCGCCTGCGGCGCCTGCTTCCCGCGGATGAGGTCGACGACGCGGCGGGCCTTCATGGGCGTGACACGGACATACCGCGCCTGCGCCTTGGCTTCCATCGCTACTTCCTACCTTCTGTCGCTTCTGACTGCTTGGGTGGGCGCGATCAGCGCCGGCGACCCTTGCGGTCGTCCTTCTCGTGTCCGCGGAACGTGCGGGTGGGGGCGAACTCGCCCAGCTTGTGACCGATCATCGACTCGGTGACGAACACCGGGACGTGCTTGCGGCCGTCGTGCACGGCGATCGTGTGACCGAGCATGTCGGGCACGATCATCGAGCGCCGGGACCAGGTCCGGATGACTGTCTTGGTCCCCTTCTCGTTCTGAACGTCCACCTTTTTCTGCAGGTGGTCGTCGACGAAGGGACCCTTCTTCAGACTGCGAGGCATTCTCGAAAGGCTCCTATCAGCGCTTCTTGCCGGAACGGCGGCGGCGAACGATCATCTTGTCGCTCTCCTTGTTGGGGCGACGCGTGCGTCCCTCGGCCTGGCCCCAGGGGCTGACCGGGTGGCGACCACCAGAGGTCTTACCCTCACCACCACCGTGCGGGTGGTCGATCGGGTTCATGGCCACACCGCGCACCGTCGGGCGCTTGCCCTTCCAGCGCATGCGGCCGGCCTTGCCCCAGTTGATGTTCGACTGCTCGGCGTTGCCGACCTCGCCGACCGTCGCGCGGCAGCGCACGTCCACGTTCCGGATCTCACCGGACGGCAGACGGAGCTGAGCGAAGCGGCCCTCACGGGCGACCAGCTGGACCGAGGAACCGGCCGAGCGGGCGATCTTGGCCCCGCCGCCCGGACGCAGCTCGATCGCGTGGACGACCGTACCGACGGGGATGTTGCGCAGCTCGAGGCTGTTACCCGGCTTGATGTCGGCCGTGGGGCCGTTCTCGATCCGGTCGCCCTGCTTGAGCTTGGTCGGCGCGACGATGTAACGCTTTTCGCCGTCCGCGTAGTGCAGCAGCGCGATACGCGCCGTGCGGTTGGGGTCGTACTCGATGTGAGCGACCGTGGCCGGAATGCCGTCCTTGTCGTGACGACGGAAGTCGATCACCCGGTAGGCGCGCTTGTGACCGCCGCCCTTGTGCCGGGTGGTGATCCGGCCGGTGTTGTTCCGGCCGCCGCTCTTGGTCAGCGGGCGCACCAGGGACTTCTCCGGCTCCGACCGGGTGATCTCCACGAAGTCGGCGACGGACGAACCACGGCGGCCCGGCGTCGTCGGCTTGTACTTGCGGATTCCCATGTGAGTCAGTCCTCTTGCTGTTTCTCGGATGTCGGTCTTCGGACGCCCTCAATCCAGCGACTGAATCGCCGGATAGGAACGTACGGGCGTCAGGAGACCGGCCCGCCGAAGATGTCGATGGTGCCTTCGCTCAGCGTGATGATGGCGCGCTTGGTGTCCTTGCGCTTGCCCAGGCCGTTCCGCGTGCGGCGGGTCTTACCCTGCCGGTTCGCGGTGTTGACGGCCGAGACCTTGACCCCGAAGACCGTCTCGACGGCAATCTTGATCTCGGTCTTGTTGGCCCGCGGGTCCACCAGGAAGGTGTACTTGCCCTCGTCGAGGAGGCTGTAGCTCTTCTCCGAGACAACCGGCGCCAGCAGGATGTCGCGCGGGTCCTTGTGGACGCTTCCGATGCTGCTCACTTGGCAGCCTCCTTCGCGGTGACCTTGGTGACGACCGGGCTCTCGAGGAACGAGTCCAGCGCGGCCTTGGTGAACACCACGTCGTCGGCGCAGAGCACGTCGTAGGCGTTCAGCTGGTCGAAGGGCAGCACGTGGATGCCGTCCAGGTTGGACAGGCTCCGCTGGCCGACCTCGTCCGTGCGGGTCACGACGACCAGCAGGTTCTCCCGCTCGGTCAGGCCGGCGAGGGCCTTGCGCACCGCCTTGGTGGACGGGGCGTCACCCTTCACGAGCTCGGAGAGCACGTGAACGCGACCGTGACGGTTGCGGTCCGAGAGGGATCCCCGCAGCGCGGCGGCGATCATCTTCTTCGGGGTCCGCTGTGAGTAGTCCCGCGGGTGCGGTCCGTGGACAACGCCACCGCCGGCGAACTGAGGAGCACGGGTCGAGCCCTGACGGGCGCGGCCGGTGCCCTTCTGGCGGTACGGCTTACGGCCGCCACCGCGAACTTCGCCACGGGTCTTCGTGTCGTGCGTGCCCTGGCGGGCCGCGGCCAGCTGGGCCACGACGACCTGGTGGATCAGGGGCACGTTGGTCTGGACGTCGAAGATGGCGGCGGGGAGGTCGACGGTGCCGACCTTCTCACCCGTGCCGTCGACGACGTTCAGGCTCAGGTTGGTGGTGGTTTCGGTGGCCATCGTTTCAGCCCTTCTTCGCCGCGGTGCGAACCAGGACGATGCCGCCGCGCGGCCCCGGGACGGCACCCTTGATCAGGAGCAGACCGCGCTCGGCGTCGACGGCGTACACGCTGAGGTTCTGCGTGGTCTGCCGCTCGCCACCCATACGGCCGGCCATCCGCATGCCCTTGAACACGCGACCCGGGGTGGCGCAACCGCCGATGGAACCCGGGGAACGGTGCTTGCGCTGCGTACCGTGCGAGGCGCCGAGGCCCTTGAAGCCGTGACGCTTCATGACACCGGCGTGGCCCTTGCCCTTGGTGGTACCGGAGACGTCGACCACCTGGCCGGCCTCGAAGGTCTCCACGGTGAGCTCCTGGCCCAGGCTGTACTCGGCGGCGTTCGCCGTGCGCAGCTCGAGCACGTGACGGCGCGGCGTGACGCCGGCCTTCTCGAAGTGCCCGGCCAGCGGCTTGGTCACCTTGCGGGGGTCGATCGCGCCGTACGCGATCTGAACCGCCGGGTAACCGTCGCCCTCTGCGTTGCGCACCTGCGTGACGACGCACGGACCGACCTGGATGACGGTGACCGGGACGAGCCGGTTGTTCGCGTCCCAGACCTGGGTCATCCCGAGCTTCTCGCCGAGCAAGCCCTTGACGGTGGTCACCGTCGGCTTACTGATCGTCTTCAGAGTCATGAGATGAGGTCCTTCTAGAGCTTGATCTCGATGTCCACGCCGGCGGGCAGGTCAAGCCGCATCAGCGAGTCCACCGTCTTCGGCGTCGGGTTGATGATGTCGATCAACCGCTTGTGCGTGCGCATCTCGAAGTGCTCGCGGCTGTCCTTGTACTTGTGCGGCGAACGGATGACGCAGAACACGTTCTTTTCCGTCGGCAGTGGCACCGGCCCCGCGACCGTCGCGCCCGTCCGAACGACCGTGTCGACGATCTTGCGGGCCGAGCTGTCGATGACCTCGTGGTCGTAGGCCTTCAGCCGGATGCGGATCTTTTGTCCCGCCATGGCGTCGTTGCGCTCTCTTTCGCTTGGTCGACAGGCGTTCCGGCGAGTGGTGCTGCCGATCGGCACTGTCTGTGGTCCACCCGGGCCGTGGTGCGCGGTCCGGGCCTCGCATTCACGAGGAATGCTGTGCGACTTGCTGTCTTACTGGCGTTTCACGTCTTCTGCGACGCTCACACCCCTACTTCGGTCGGGCTGGCGAACACCGACCCCCGAGGTCGGGCGTGTCGCGTTCGCGGCCCAGAATCGCCCCACGTTTTCAACGAAGGACCAAGGGCTGGGCCGATGGTGCATTGGTGGCTACCCGGTGCCGGTCGTTCCGGGCCCCAGGAGGGGCGCAACGGACGCGACGGTGCGCGAGCAACCTGTCCAGTGTGCCAGACGTAACCCGCCATTGACCAATCGCGGTCCTGACGGTAAACGGAAAACCGCCCGCCTGGACCCGTGATCCCTTGCCGCTCCCCCGCTTTCGCTCTTCGCGAGTTCGGGTGATCGGAGCTGGAAGAGACGCCCGGCACGAAGGCACAGACGGCGTTACGGGTCCAGACGCACGCCAGCGGCGGCAGCCTGAGAGGCTGCCGCCGCTGGTGGGTACTACTTGAGGATCTTGGTGACGCGGCCCGAGCCGACGGTACGACCACCCTCGCGAATAGCGAAGAGCAGGCCGTCCTCCATGGCGATGGGCTGGATCAGCGTGACGCTCATCTCGGTGTTGTCACCGGGCATGACCATCTCGGTGCCCTCGGGGAGCTTCACAACGCCCGTGACGTCCGTGGTCCGGAAGTAGAACTGCGGACGGTAGGAGTCGTAGAACGGCGTGTGCCGGCCGCCCTCATCCTTCGACAGGATGTAGACGTTGGCCTCGAACTCCGTGTGGGGAGTGATCGAGCCCGGCTTCACGACGACCTGGCCGCGCTCCACGTCTTCGCGCTTGATACCGCGAAGCAGCAGACCGCAGTTCTCGCCGGCCATGGCCTCATCGAGAGTCTTGCGGAACATCTCGATGGCGGTGACCGTGGTGGTGGTCGACTTGTCCTTGATGCCAACGATTTCAACAGTCTCGTTGGTCTTCAGGATGCCGCGCTCGACCTTGCCGGTGACGACGGTTCCACGACCGGTGATCGTGAAGACGTCCTCGATGGGCATGAGGAACGGCTTCTCGGTGTCACGCACCGGCTCCGGGATGTGCTCGTCCACGGCGGCCAGGAGCTCGAGAACCTTCTCCTGCCACTCCGGGTCGCCCTCGAGAGCCTTCAGCGCGGAGACCCGCACGATCGGCAGGTCGTCGCCCGGGAACTCGTACGAGGAGAGGAGCTCACGAACCTCGAGCTCAACGAGCTCCATGATCTCTTCGTCGTCCACCATGTCGGACTTGTTGAGAGCCACGACGATGTAGGGGACGCCGACCTGACGCGCGAGCAGCACGTGCTCACGGGTCTGGGGCATCGGGCCGTCGGTCGCCGCCACCACGAGGATGGCACCGTCCATCTGGGCCGCACCAGTGATCATGTTCTTGATGTAGTCGGCGTGACCAGGGCAGTCGACGTGCGCGTAGTGGCGCGTCTCAGTCTGGTACTCGATGTGCGCGATCGAGATGGTGATACCGCGCTGGCGCTCTTCGGGCGCCTTGTCGATCTGGTCGAACGCCTGGGTGTCCGGGTTGAGCTCCGGCCACTTGGCGTGCAGCGTCTTACTGATCGCAGCCGTCAGCGTCGTCTTACCGTGGTCAATGTGACCAATGGTACCGATGTTGACGTGCGGCTTAGTCCGCTCGAACTTCGCCTTCGCCACGGGGTCCTCCTGTCGGACGGGTTGTTATCTGTACTTGGTTCGACGGGAATGCTGGTGGCGCGATTACTCGCCGCGAACCTTCTTGATGATCTCTTCCGCAACGTTCCGGGGAACCTCTGCGTAAGAGTCGAACTGCATGGTGTAAACGGCACGTCCCTGCGTCTTGCTGCGCAGGTCACCGACGTAGCCGAACATCTCCGACAGCGGAACCGTGGCCTTGACGACCTTGGCACCGCTGACATCTTCCATGGCCTGGATCTGACCGCGACGGGAGTTCAGGTCGCCGATCACGTCACCCATGTACTCGATCGGGGTACGCACCTCGACTGCCATCATCGGCTCGAGGAGCACGGGGCTGGCCTTGCGGGCAGCCTCCTTCAGCACCATCGAGCCGGCAACCTTGAACGCCATCTCGGACGAGTCGACGTCGTGCGCCGCACCGTCCAGCAGGGTGGCCTTGATGCCGACCAGCGGGTAACCCGCCAGGATGCCGAACTGCATGGCGTCCTGGATACCAGCATCCACGCTCGGAATGTATTCGCGCGGGATGCGGCCACCGGTGACCTTGTTCTCGAACTCGTAGAACACGCCCTCGGACGTGTCCATCGGTGCGATCGTCACCTGGACCTTGGCGTACTGGCCCGAACCACCGGTCTGCTTCTTGTGCGTGTAGTCGTACTTCACGACCTCCTTGCGGATGGTCTCTCGGTACGCCACCTGCGGCTTGCCGACGTTCGCCTCGACCTTGAACTCGCGGCGCATACGGTCGACCAGGATGTCGAGGTGGAGCTCGCCCATCCCGGCGATGATCGTCTGGCCGGTCTCGTCGTCCTGGCGGACCTGGAAGGTCGGGTCCTCTTCGGCGAGCTTCTGGATCGCGGTGCCGAGCTTCTCCTGGTCGCCCTTGGTCTTCGGCTCGATAGCAACCGAGATGACCGGCTCCGGGAAGGTCATCGACTCCAGGACGATCGGGTTCGTCGGGTCTGCAAGAGTCTCACCAGTGGTGGTGTCTTTCAGACCGATGACCGCGTAGATGTGGCCCGCAGCAGCCTCGTCGACCGGGTTCTCCTTGTTGGAGTGCATCTGGAAGATCTTCCCGATGCGCTCCTTCTTGCCCTTGGTCGAGTTGATCAGCTGCGCGCCGCTCGCCACCTTGCCGGAGTAGACCCGGATGTAGGTGAGCTTGCCGAAGAACGGGTGCGAGGCGATCTTGAAGGCCAGCGCCGAGAACGGAGCGTCGTTGTTGGCCGCACGCGTGATCACGGCCTCTTCGTCGTTGAGCGGGTGCCCTTCGACGTCGGGGACGTCCAGCGGGGTCGGCAGGTAGTCGATCACGGCGTCGAGCATGGGCTGAACGCCCTTGTTCTTGAACGCCGAACCGCACAGAACCGGGTTGACCTCGCTGGAGATCGTCAGCTTCCGGATCGCGCCCTTGATCTCCTCGGGCGTGAGACCTTCGCCACCGAAGAACTTCTCGAGCAGCGCCTCGTCAGACTCGGCCACCGTCTCGAGCATCTTCTGACGCCACTCCTCGGCCTTCTCCTGAAGGTCGGCCGGAATGTCCTCGATCTCGTACGCCTCGCCCTTGCCCGTGTCGCCACGCCAGGTCAGCGCACGCATGTGGATCAGGTCGATGACGCCGGTGAAGTCAGACTCAGCACCGATCGGGATCTGGATGACCAGCGGCTTGGCGCCCAGACGATCGATGATCGTCTGCACCGTGAAGTAGAAGTCCGCACCCAGCTTGTCCATCTTGTTGACGAAGCAGATGCGGGGCACGTCGTACTTGTCAGCCTGCCGCCAGACCGTCTCGGACTGCGGCTCGACACCCTCCTTGCCGTCGAACACAGCGACAGCACCGTCGAGGACGCGCAGGTTGCGCTCGACCTCGACCGTGAAGTCGACGTGCCCGGGGGTGTCGATCAGGTTGATCTGGTTGCCTTCCCAGAAACAGGTGGTGGCAGCGGACGTGATCGTGATGCCACGTTCCTGCTCCTGCTCCATCCAGTCCATCGTGGCGGCGCCGTCGTGGACCTCACCGATCTTGTAGTTGATCCCGGTGTAAAACAGGATCCGCTCAGTGGTGGTGGTCTTGCCGGCGTCGATGTGAGCCATGATGCCGATGTTGCGGACCTTGTTGAGGTCCGTCAGCACGTCTTGTGCCACGTCGATCGCCTCTCTCATGAGGTTTCAGTTCCGCCGGGGAATTTCCCGCAGTGCTTGACTACCGGGATTTCCCGGCGCCACTGTGGCCGCCGGATCCCGGCGGCCGCAGTGGTGGGTAGATGACTACCGCCTGAATTACCAGCGGTAGTGAGCGAACGCGCGGTTGGACTCCGCCATCTTGTGCGTGTCCTCGCGACGCTTGACCGCCGCGCCGAGGCCGTTGCTCGCGTCCAGGATCTCGTTCATCAGACGGTCGGTCATCGTCTTCTCCCGGCGTGCCCGGGAGTAGCCGACGAGCCAACGCAGCGCGAGGGTCGTGGAGCGACCGGCCTTGACCTCGACCGGGACCTGGTAGGTCGCGCCACCCACACGGCGGCTGCGGACCTCGAGGGCCGGCTTCACGTTGTCCAGCGCACGCTTGAGCGTGATGACCGGGTCGTTACCGGTCTTGTCGCGGCAACCTTCCAGCGCTTCGTAGACGATCTTCTCGGCGGTGGACTTCTTCCCGTCGAGCAGGATCTTGTTCACCAGCTGGGTGACCAGCGGCGAGCCGTACACGGGGTCGACGACGAGCGGCCGCTTAGGGGCCGGGCCCTTGCGGGGCATTAGCTCTTCTCCTTCTTCGCGCCGTAACGGCTGCGAGCCTGCTTACGGTTCTTGACACCCTGGGTGTCGAGGGAACCGCGGATGATCTTGTACCGGACGCCGGGAAGGTCCTTCACACGGCCGCCGCGGACGAGCACGATCGAGTGCTCCTGCAGGTTGTGACCGACACCCGGGATGTACGCCGTGACCTCGATCTGGGAGGTCAGCTTGACACGCGCGACCTTACGCAGAGCGGAGTTCGGCTTCTTCGGCGTGGTTGTGTACACACGCGTGCACACACCACGGCGCTGGGGGCTGCCCTTGAGAGCAGGGGTCTTGGTCTTGCTGACCTTGTCCTGCCGGCCCTTTCGGACCAGCTGCTGGATCGTGGGCACCGGTTCTCCGAACTCTCTGCTCGCTTGTGCTACCTGACTTGCTGGGTGGTGCTGGTGTTGCTGTGTCCGGATCGTCGCGCACGGCCTTGCGGCCGCACCCCGCGCTCGGGCGTGTCGCGATCCTCGCGATATTGCCCGGCGACGTCCCGCGGGGTGGGAGCTTCGCTTGCGCACTACACACGCTGACAGCTTCCGGACCGCCAGGAGGGCACGCGCGGCAGCCCAAGAGAACTCGGGCACGAACTGTGAGGCTACCCGCTGGCCCGCGCGAGCGTCAAAACGGCCCGCACTCGGATCAGGGGCTTCTCCCCTGTCTCATCAGTTCGATGGCGGGTGAGCCCAGCCGGACGCCGGACCCACCCCACACCCACGGTCCCCAACCGCCCCGCGCGCCGGTTTTGTTCCTCTGCAGGAACCGGAGCACGGAGACGGCCGGGAATCGACATCAGTTCTGCTACCTCAGCGGTCGTACCGGCCGAGGTCGAACTCCTCCAGCGGGACCGCCTGACCGGTGCCGACACCGAAGTGGCCGTAGTCGACCTCTTCGTAGCCCGGCATCGCGTACATGGCGGCCTTCGCCTCCTCGGTCGGCTCGACCCGGACGTTGCGGTAACGGGGCAGACCCGTACCCGCCGGGATGAGCTTACCGAGGATGACGTTCTCCTTGAGGCCCAGCAGCGGGTCGCTGCGGCCCTCCATGGCGGCGTTCGTGAGGACGCGGGTGGTCTCCTGGAAGGAGGCCGCCGACAGCCACGAGTCGGTCGCCAGGGACGCCTTGGTGATACCCATCAGGTCCGGACGGGCCGAGGCCGGCTGGAGGCCCTCGGACACCACCCGACGGTTCTCGGTCTCGAACCGGGACCGCTCGACCAGTTCACCGGGCAGCAGCTCGGCGTCACCGGACTCGATGATGGTCACCCGCTTCAGCATCTGGCGGACGATCACCTCGATGTGCTTGTCGTGGATACCCACGCCCTGGCTGCGGTACACATTCTGCACCTCGTCCACCAGGTGCACCTGGACCGCACGCGGCCCGAGGATGCGCAGCACCTGCTTGGGGTCGATCGCACCCATGATCAGCTTCTGGCCGACCGTGACCTGCTGACCGTCCTCGATCAGGAGGCGGGAGCGCTTCGACACCGGGTAGGCGACCTCTTCGGAGCCGTCGTCCGGCACCACCACGAGCTTGCGCGAGCGGTCGGTGTCGTCGATCCGCACCCGGCCGGCGGCCTCGGAGATCGGGGCCACACCCTTCGGGGTACGGGCCTCGAAGAGCTCCTGCACACGCGGCAGACCGTGGGTGATGTCCTCACCCGCGACACCACCGGTGTGGAAGGTACGCATCGTCAGCTGGGTACCCGGCTCACCGATGGACTGGGCCGCGATGATGCCGACGGCCTCACCGATGTCCACGAGGTGACCGGCGGCCAGCGAACGTCCGTAGCAGCGGGCACAGGTGCCCACCTTGGACTCGCAGGTGAGCACGGAGCGCACCTTGACCTCACGGACGTTCTTGGACAGCAGCAGCTCGATGCTCGGGTCGCCGAGGTCGGTGTTGGCGGTCAGCACGACCTCGCCGTCCACCACCACGTCCTGGGCCAGGGACCGCGCGTACACGCTGTTCTCGACCGAGTCGTGAGCCCGGATGCCCCCGTCCGGGGTCTCCGTGGCGATCGGCATGACCAGACCGCGCTCGGTGCCGCAGTCCTCCTCGCGGATGATCACGTCCTGCGAGACGTCCACCAGACGACGGGTCAGGTAACCCGAGTCGGCGGTACGCAGGGCGGTGTCGGCCAGACCCTTACGGGCACCGTGGGTCGAGATGAAGAACTCGACCACGGAGAGACCTTCGCGGAAGTTCGCCTTGATCGGGCGCGGGATGATCTCGCCCTTGGGGTTGGCGACCAGGCCTCGCATACCCGCGATCTGGCGCATCTGCATCCAGTTACCACGAGCACCGGACGACACCATCTTGTAGATGGAGTTCGTACGCGGGAGGTTGGCTTCCATCTCCTTGGCGACCTCGTTGGTCGCCTTGGTCCAGATCTCGATGAGCTCCTGACGGCGCTCGTCGTCGGTGATCAGACCGCGCAGGTACTGCGACTGCACCTTCGCCGCACGCTGCTCGTAGCCGTCGAGGATCTCGGCCTTGCGCGGCGGGGTGACGACGTCGGAGATCGAGACCGTGACCCCGGACCGGGTGGCCCAGTGGAAACCGGCCGCCTTGAGGGCGTCCAGCGTCGCGGCCACGGCGACCTTCGGGTAGCGCTCGGCGAGGTCGTTGACGATCGCCGAGAGCTCCTTCTTGCCCACCACCTTGTCGACGAACGAGTAGTCCGGCGGCAGGGTCTGGTTGAACAGGGCCCGGCCCAGGCTGGTCTCGAGAATGACCGCGTCGCCCGCGGTCCACCCCTCCGGCGCCTGCCAGTCGGACGGCGGCACGATGTCGTCGAAGCGCAGCTTGATCTTCGCCTGCAGGTGCAGCTGACCCGCGTCGAAGGCCATGATCGCCTCGGCGATGGAGCTGAACGAACGGCCCTCACCGACCGGGCTCTCGTCATTGTCGAGAGTCAGGTGGTACAGACCGATGATCATGTCCTGGGTGGGCATGGTCACCGGGCGGCCGTCAGCCGGCTTCAGGATGTTGTTGCTCGACAGCATCAGGATGCGGGCCTCGGCCTGCGCCTCGGCGGACAGCGGCAGGTGCACCGCCATCTGGTCGCCGTCGAAGTCGGCGTTGAAGGCCGAGCAGACCAGCGGGTGGATCTGGATGGCCTTGCCCTCGACCAGCTGCGGCTCGAACGCCTGAATACCCAGACGGTGCAGGGTGGGCGCACGGTTCAGCAGCACGGGGTGCTCGGAGATGACCTCTTCGAGCACGTCCCACACGACCGGGCGGGCCCGCTCGACCATGCGCTTGGCCGACTTGATGTTCTGCGCGTGGTTCAGGTCGACCAGGCGCTTCATCACGAACGGCTTGAACAGCTCGAGCGCCATCTGCTTGGGCAGACCGCACTGGTGCAGCTTGAGCTGCGGGCCGACGACGATGACCGAACGGCCGGAGTAGTCGACGCGCTTGCCCAGCAGGTTCTGGCGGAAACGACCCTGCTTGCCCTTGAGCATGTCGGACAGCGACTTCAGCGGGCGGTTACCCGGGCCGGTCACCGGCCGGCCGCGGCGGCCGTTGTCGAACAGCGCGTCGACGGCCTCCTGCAGCATCCGCTTCTCGTTGTTGACGATGATCTCCGGCGCACCCAGGTCGAGAAGACGCTTGAGGCGGTTGTTCCGGTTGATCACGCGGCGGTACAGGTCGTTCAGGTCGGAGGTGGCGAAGCGGCCACCGTCGAGCTGAACCATCGGCCGCAGGTCCGGCGGAATCACCGGGACGCAGTCGAGCACCATGCCGAGCGGCGAGTTGTTGGTGGTGAGGAACGCGGAGACCACCTTGAGCCGCTTCAGGGCGCGGGTCTTGCGCTGCCCCTTACCGGTCGCGATCGTCTCGCGCAGGCTCTCGGCCTCGGCGTTCAGGTCGAAGGACTCCAGCCGCTTCTGGATCGCGGCGGCGCCCATCCCACCCTCGAAGTAGATGCCGAACCGGTCCCGCATCTCGCGGTACAGGATTTCGTCACCCTCGAGGTCCTGGACCTTCAGGTTCTTGAAGCGGTCCCAGACCTGCTGGATCCGGTCGATCTCGGCGTCGGCGCGCTTGCGCAGCTGCGACATCTCGCGCTCGGCCGATTCCTTGACCTTGCGGCGCACGTCGCCCTTGGCGCCCTCGGCCTCGAGCTCGGCGAGGTCGCCCTCGAGACGCTTGGCGCGCGCCTCGACGTCGGAGTCGCGCCGGTTCTCGATCTCCTTCTTCTCCACCTCGATGTTCGCTTCCATCGAGGGAAGGTCACGGTGGCGGGACTCGTCGTCCACCCAGGTGATCATGTAAGCGGCGAAGTAGATGACCTTCTCGAGGTCCTTCGGCGCCAGGTCGAGCAGGTAGCCCAGACGGCTCGGGACACCCTTGAAGTACC
This sequence comes from Kineosporia sp. NBRC 101731, assembly GCF_030269305.1. Lineage (NCBI taxonomy): Bacteria > Bacillati > Actinomycetota > Actinomycetes > Kineosporiales > Kineosporiaceae > Kineosporia > Kineosporia sp. NBRC 101731. The sequence goes on along the minus strand of NZ_BSTC01000001.1, from coordinate 1,172,423 downwards.
AGATGTGGGTCACCGGGGCGGCAAGCTCGATGTGACCCATGCGCTCACGACGCACCTTGGCGCGTGTCACCTCGACGCCACAGCGCTCACAGATGATGCCCTTGAAGCGGACGCGCTTGTACTTGCCGCAGTAGCACTCCCAGTCCCGGGTCGGACCGAAGATCTTCTCGCAGAAGAGTCCGTCCTTCTCCGGCTTGAGCGTGCGGTAGTTGATGGTCTCCGGCTTCTTCACCTCGCCGTGCGACCACTGCCGGATGTCTTCGGCGGTGGCCAGGCCGATACGCAGTTCGTCGAAGAAGTTGACGTCCAGCAAGACGTGCCTGCTTTCTCCTGGGTAGTTCTTAATTTTTTACTGACCGGACTTCTCAGTCCGTGGTGAGCGGGAGGCCGGCGCGGCCCGCATCCTTCCGATTGACGCGGGCCGCGCGGCGCTACTTCCGGCTCAGACTTCCTCGACGCTGCTGGGCTCACGACGGGACAGGTCGATGCCCAGTTCCTCGGCGGCGCGGAACACGTCCTCGTCCGAGTCGCGCATCTCGATGGAGGTGCCGTCGCTGGAGAGCACCTCCACGTTGAGGCACAGCGACTGCATTTCCTTGATGAGGACCTTGAACGACTCCGGGATGCCGGGCTCCGGGATGTTCTCGCCCTTGACGATCGCCTCGTAGACCTTGACGCGACCCACCACGTCGTCGGACTTGATCGTCAGCAGTTCCTGCAGGGCGTAGGAGGCGCCGTAGGCCTCGAGGGCCCACACCTCCATCTCGCCGAAGCGCTGACCACCGAACTGCGCCTTACCACCCAGCGGCTGCTGCGTGATCATCGAGTACGGACCGGTGGAGCGGGCGTGGATCTTGTCGTCCACCAGGTGGTGCAGCTTCAGGATGTACATGTAACCGACCGAGACGGGCATCGGCAGCTTCTCGCCGGTACGGCCGTCGAAGATGGTCGCCTTGCCGGTGCCGTCGATCAGACGGACGCCGTCACGCGTCTTCCGGGTGGAGTCGAGGAGACCGATGATCTCCTCCTCCCGCACACCGTCGAAGACCGGGGAGGCGACCCGGGTGTTCGGCGGAGCCTGGCGACGGTCCTCGGAGATGAGCTTGGCCCAGGCGGGCTCGCCCTCGATCTCCCAGCCCCGCGAGGCCACCCAGCCCAGGTGCGTCTCCAGCACCTGGCCGACGTTCATCCGGCTCGGCACACCCAGAGGGTTGAGCACGATGTCGACCGGCGTGCCGTCCTCGAGGAACGGCATGTCCTCGACCGGCAGGATCTTGGAGATGACGCCCTTGTTGCCGTGACGGCCGGCCAGCTTGTCACCATCGGTGATCTTGCGCTTCTGCGCCACGTACACGCGCACCAGCTGGTTGACGCCCGGGGGCAGCTCGTCGCCGTCCTCGCGGTCGAAGACCTTGACGCCGATGACCGTGCCGATCTCACCGTGGGGCACCTTCAGGGAGGTGTCACGGACCTCGCGCGCCTTCTCACCGAAGATCGCGCGCAGCAGCCGCTCCTCCGGCGTCAGCTCGGTCTCACCCTTGGGCGTGACCTTGCCGACCAGGATGTCGCCGGGGACGACCTCGGCACCGATCCGGATGATGCCGCGCTCGTCGAGGTCGGCGAGGACCTCCTCGGCCACGTTCGGGATGTCCCGGGTGATCTCTTCCGGACCCAGCTTGGTGTCGCGGGCGTCGACCTCGTGCTCCTCGATGTGGATCGAGGAGAGGACGTCGTCCTGCACCAGACGCTGGGAGAGGATGATCGCGTCCTCGTAGTTGTGCCCTTCCCAGGACATGAACGCGACCAGCAGGTTCTTGCCGAGCGCCATCTCACCGAGGTCGGTGGCCGGGCCGTCGGCGATGACCGAGCCGACCTCCAGACGCTGGCCCTCGTCCACCAGCACGCGCTGGTTGTAGGACGTGCCCTGGTTGGAGCGGCGGAACTTGGCGATCTTGTAGGTGGTGTGCGTGCCGTCGTCGTTCATCGTGGTGACGGCCTCGGCCGACACCTCGGTGACCACTCCGGCGGTGTGCGCGACCACCACGTCCCCGGCGTCGACCGCGGCCCGGAACTCCATGCCGGTACCGACCAGCGGAGCCTCGGACTTCACCAGCGGCACCGCCTGCCGCTGCATGTTGGAGCCCATCAGCGCGCGGTTGGCGTCGTCGTGCTCGAGGAACGGGATCAGCGCGGTGGCGACGGACACCATCTGCCGGGCCGAGACGTCCATGTAGTCGATCTCGGCGGCGGGGACCAGCTCGGCCTCGCCACCCTTCGACCGAGCCAGGACGCCGTCCTCGACGAAACGCCAGTCCTCGGTCAGAGGAGCGTTGGCCTGCGCGACGATGACGTGGTCTTCCTCGTCGGCCGTCAGGTAGTCGATGTCCGTGAGGACCTGGCCGTTCTCGACCCGGCGGTACGGGGTCTCGACGAAGCCGAACGGGTTGATCCGCGCGTAGGTGGCGAGCGAGCCGATCAGGCCGATGTTCGGGCCTTCCGGGGTCTCGATCGGGCACATCCGGCCGTAGTGCGAGGGGTGCACGTCACGGACCTCGAACCCGGCCCGCTCACGGGACAGACCACCCGGGCCCAGCGCCGAGAGACGACGCTTGTGGGTCAGGCCGGCCAGCGGGTTGTTCTGGTCCATGAACTGCGACAGCTGCGAGGTGCCGAAGAATTCCTTGATCGACGCCACCACGGGGCGGATGTTGATCAGGGTCTGCGGCGTGATCGCCTCGACGTCCTGGGTCGTCATCCGCTCCCGGACGACGCGCTCCATCCGGGACAGGCCGGTACGGACCTGGTTCTGGATGAGCTCACCGACCGTACGCAGACGCCGGTTGCCGAAGTGGTCGATGTCGTCGACCTCGACCACCAGGTCGATCGGGTCACCGTTCTTGGTGCCCGGCATCGAGGTGCCGCCGGCGTGCAGCGTCACCAGGAAGCGGATGGCCGCGATGATGTCGTCGACCGTCAGCACGCTGTCGGTCAGCGGCTGGCTCAGGCCCAGCTTCTTGTTGATCTTGTACCGGCCGACCTTGGCGAGGTCGTAACGCTTCGGGTTGAAGTACAGGTTCTCCAGAAGCGTCTGCGCGGCCTCACGGGTCGGCGGCTCGCCCGGGCGCAGCTTGCGGTAGATGTCGAGCAGCGCCTCGTCGGTGCTGGCGGTGTGGTCCTTCTCCAGCGTCTGGCGGATCGAGTCGACCTCGCCGAACTCCTCGAGGATCTGCGCCTCGGACCAGCCCAGCGCCTTCAGCAGCACCGTGACCGACTGCTTGCGCTTACGGTCGATGCGGACACCGATCATGTCGCGCTTGTCGATCTCGAACTCCAGCCACGCACCGCGCGACGGGATCACCTTGACGGTGTAGATGTCCTTGTCCGAGGCCTTGTCGATCGAGCGCTCGAAGTAGACACCGGGCGAACGCACGAGCTGCGAGACGACGACTCGCTCGGTGCCGTTGATCACGAACGTGCCGCGCTCGGTCATGAGCGGGAAATCGCCCATGAACACGGTCTGGCTCTTGATCTCGCCGGTGGTGGTGTTCATGAACTCGGCCGTCACGAACAACGGGGCCGAGTACGTCATGTCCCGCTCCTTGCACTCGTCGATCGAGTACTTGGGCGGTTCGAAGCGGTGGTCACGGAACGACAGACTCATCGATCCGGAGAAGTCCTCGATCGGGGAGATCTCTTCGAAGATCTCCTCAAGACCAGAGGTGATGGGCACATCCTGGCGGCCACCGTCGACGGCGGCCTGCACCCGTGCCTGCCACTTGTTGTTGCCGAGCAGCCAGTCGAATGCGTCGGTCTGCAATGCCAGGAGGTTGGGAACCTCAAGCGGTTCATGGATCTTGGCGAAAGAGATACGGCCGGACGGGCTAGTCGAGCCATTGAACGCGGTGCGCGAGGCAGCCAAGAGGGGTCCTTCCACGGGCCTGCGGGCGTAACGTGCGCGCGCTCTGGATTCTCCCGCGAATCGACGCTTGGAGGGCAGAGGTCAGCGCAAAGGCTCACCCTACCGGAAAATGGCCAGGACTGTCTAACCGGCATTTCAGCCGGTGCTGGCAACTCAGCACGTCGCCGTTCAGAGCCTGGCGCAGACGATGGGCGTAGCCCGGCTCACCTGCATCTTCACGCTCTACGGCGGTGCTTGCAGAAAGAGCATGACAAGCGCTCAGACCAGCGTCAACCCCACGCGCCGCGACATTCCGGTGACCGGTGTGCCGACTTTGCGTCGACTTCCGGTCACACTCGCGGACCACGAACGGTGCAGAGCCACATCATCCGGAGGAACGAGCCTGCTACCTGGCCGTTCGGCCGATCGGGTGACAGGGCGGACCCAGAGCTTCGAGGAGTACGGGACGACGACCGGTGCGCGACGACCGGTGCAATGTGAATCATCCCAAAGCAGCGGTTCCCCGCACCGCCGGGCGGTACGGGGAACCGTGGAGCATGCCCGGCGGTGCGCCGGGCGGAGATCACTTCAGGGTGACGGTGGCGCCGGCGCCCTCGAGGGCAGCCTTGGCCTTCTCCGCAGCGTCCTTGGCGACCTTCTCGAGGACGGCCTTCGGGGCGCCGTCGACCAGGTCCTTGGCTTCCTTCAGACCCAGGCTCGTGAGGCCACGGACCTCCTTGATGACCTGGATCTTCTTGTCACCGGCGGCCTCGAGGATGACGTCGAACTCGTCCTGCTCCACAGCGGCCTCGGCCGGAGCGGCGCCACCGGCGGCGGCCACGGCAACCGGGGCGGCGGCGGTGACGTCGAAGGTCTCCTCGAACGCCTTCACGAACTCGGAGAGCTCGATCAGGGTCAGTTCCTTGAAGGCGTCGAGCAGTTCGTCGGTGCTGAGCTTCGCCATGGTGGCTATCCCTTTCGGTACTGCGTTGCGAGACATGCTCCGCAACGAGGTCTGGAGAAGTGGATCTGCTGCGCAGGATCCAGATGAATCAGGTGGTGCGGGACTGACCTGAGGTCAGGCCTCCACGGTCTCGGCCGCGGTCTCGCTCTCGGCAGCTGCGGGAGCGCCTTCGGCCTGCTTCGCCCGGAGGGCGTCGACAGTCCGGACCGTCTTGGAGAGCGGGGCGTTGAAGAGGACGGCGGCCTTGGTGAGGGACGCCTTCATCGCGCCGGCCATCTTGGCCAGCAGCACCTCGCGGGACTCCAGGTCGGCGAGCTTGCGCACCTCGTCGGCGGTCAGCGGGTTGCCGTCAAGGAAACCGCCCTTGACGACCAGCGCCGGGTTCGCCTTCGAGAAGTCACGCAGGCTCTTGGCCACCTCGACCGCGTCACCGGTGACGAACGCAACCGCGCTCGGACCGGCCAGCTCGCCGTCGAACGCCGTGACGCCGGCGTTCTGCGCAGCCAGCTTCGTCAGCGTGTTCTTGGTGACCGTGTAGGTCGCGTGCTCCGCGATGCTCTTACGCAGCTGCGTGAGCTGGGAGACGGTCAGTCCTCGGTACTCGGTCAGGACCGCGGCGTTGGAACCGCGGAACTTCTCGGTGAGTTCTGCGATCGTCGCAGCCTTGTCTGCCCGTGCCATGGGACTCCTTCACTTCTGTTGCCGGTGCGGTCACGGCCCCAGACGTGCGAAACGCCCCGCGCAGATGCACGGGGCGTTGGAAGTCTTCCACCCATCAGGGGCGGAGCAATCAAAGCCAATCCGGACACCTACGCAGGTCGCCCACGCAATGGCGGGACCTTAGGCCGAACTCGGTAGAGGACGGCGACCGGCGATCTTTGGCTACGTCAAGAGTACGGGTGAAGAGCGCCCAGAACAAAATTCAGCGCCGGGGCAGCCGGACGATGCTCACGAAGAAGTCGTCGATGTGACGCACCACCTTCACGAACTGCTCGAAGTCCACCGGCTTGGTCACGTAGGCGTTGGCGTGCAGGTCGTAGCTGTGCAGCACGTCTTCCTCAGCCTCCGAGGTGGTCAGCACCACCACCGGGATCTGCCGCAGCTGCGGGTCGTCCTTGACCTGGGCCAGCACCTCGCGGCCGTGCACCTTGGGCAGATTCAGGTCGAGCAGGATCAGGTCGGGTGTCGGCGCGTCGGTGTACTCGCCGCGCTTGTAGAGGAAGTCCAGGGCCTGCGCCCCGTCCCCCACCACGTTCAGCCGGCTGGCGAGACCGGTGCCCTCCAGGGCCTCCCGCGTCATCAGGACATCGCCCGGGTCGTCCTCGACCAGCAGGATCGCTATCACCGCATCACCTTCACCGTGGGCTCGGACTCCAGCACCTTCAGGTCGGAGTTGACCGGCAGGGTCCAGCGGATGGTGGTACCCGGACCGTCCTGGCCGGGCTCCCAGACACCGTCCCGGGGCTCCGGTACCGCGTCGGCGGCCGGGGGCTCGACCCAGATCTTCCCGCCGTGGTACTCGATGATCTTCTTGCACATGGCCAGCCCGATGCCGGTGCCCCCGTAGGCCTCCTTGGCGTGCAGGCGCTGGAAGATCAGGAAGACCCGGTCGGCGTACTCCTGCTCGATGCCGATGCCGTTGTCGGTGCAGGTGAACTCCCAGAAATCGCCGTCCCGGCGGGTGGTGATCCGGATCCGGGGAGCCGCGCCGGCCCGGAACTTGATCGCGTTGCCGATCAGGTTCTGCAGCACCTGGGTCAGGAGCGGCGCCTCACCGTGCACCACCGGCAGATCGTCGGCGGTGACCTCGGCCGCCGACTCCTCCTTGGCCGTCTCCAGGTTCAGCAGTGCGTTCGCCAGGCACTCGGACAGGTCCACGTCTGCGGAGGGCGTGCTGAGCCGGCCCACCCGGGAGAACTCCAGCAGGTCGTTGATCAGCTGCTGCATGCGCTTGGCCCCGTCCACCGCGAAGTGGATGTACTGGTCGGCCCGGTCGTCGAGCTGCCCGCCATACCGCCGCTGCAGCATCTGGCAGAAGCTCGCCACCTTGCGCAGCGGCTCCTGCAGGTCGTGCGAGGCGACGTAGGCGAACTGCTCGAGCTCCCGGTTCGACCGCTGCAGCTCCTGCGTCTGCTCCTCGAGGATCGTCCGGGCCTGCAGCGTCTCGCGCCGGGCCTGTTCGGCCTTCTCGACCTCGCTGATCAGCCGGTGGCGCATCATCTCGACATCGGCACCCAGCTGCACGAACTCCGGAGGGCCGATGCCGATGACCTGATGGCTCAGCTCACCGTTGGCCACGATCCGGGCCTCACCGGCCAGGAACGCCACCGGCCGGCTCACCCAGCGCCGCATCAGGATCCACAGCACCACGCCGGCGACCAGGCAGATGATCGCGCTGAGCACGCCGATGGCGAAGCCCAGGTTGGTCACCTCGCCCAGATGGTCGGCGGCCTTCTCCCGCTCCGGGCGCAGGATATTGATGGCCTCGGTGTAGCGGGCCCGGAAGACGTCGAAGAGCTGACGCCCTTCGGTGAAGTCGGCCTCGGTGAGGTCCGCGCCGTCCTCGAGCGACTGGATCGTCGGGGCGGCCCACTCGTAGTACCAGACCTGGGCGGCCTTCTCGGCCTCCTGCATCTTCGGCACCACGCTGGTGTCGGGCAGCACCGTGTCCAGGTTGCCGGAGACCGGATGGTCCCAGGGCTGGCCCGAGTCGTTCAGCGGGTCCAGCGCGGACTTGTCGTGGGTCAGCGCGTAACCGCGGATCGCGGTCTCCGAGTCGAGCATCGCGATGAAGTAGTTCTGCGACGAACGCAGCCCGTCGTAATAGTCCCGGACCACCTCACGCTGCACCTGCCGGGTCTCCAGCAGGGTCACCACAGCCGCGGTGACCACCCCGGTGAGTAGCGCCACCACCACGACCAGGGCGGCGGCGATGCGGCCGTGGACACCCCAGACCCGGGGCTGCCGGATCCGCTCCCACAGGGTGTCGCCGGCCACGGACTGCGTCTGTGTCACTGAAAGTCTCTCGTCACTGGAATTCTCGGGGCCACTGCACGGCGATCACCGCGACATCGTCGGGTAGCTCTCCCCCGTGCGCACCCTGCACCCGATCGAGCAGGTCGTCCACCACGTCGGCACCGTCGTCACTGATCACGCGGCTGGACCGGGCCAGGTCGAGCAGACCGGGCACACCCAGTTCGTGCGGCATACCGTGGCCGCGAGAGCCCTCGACCAGACCGTCGGTGTAGAAGAGCAGCCGCCACCGGGTGGGCAGGGTGATCTTGCGGCCCCGCCAGGCACCGGGCGGGAGCAGGCCGAGCGCCAGGCTGGCCGGGTCACCCGGCAGCGGCGTGGGCACCGGGTCGAGCAGGACCGGCGGCAGGTGGGCGGCGAGCCACAGGTGCGCGGTGAGCCGGTCGGCGTCGATCACGCAGAGCGTGGCCTGCACGAAGATCTCGTCCGAGCGCCGCTCACGGATCAGCACGTCTTCCAGCACCGGCAGCAGACGGTTCGGGTCCACCCCGGCCATCACCAGGGCCCGCCAGGCGACCCGCAGGCTGACCCCGAGCGCGGCCTCTTCCGGTCCGTGCCCGGCGACGCCGCCGATCAGCACGAAGACCCGGCCGTCGGGAGCCTCGACCACGTCGTAGAAGTCGGCTCCGAGCAGGTCACCGGCCTGTGGGCGGTAGCGGGCGGTGACGCCGAGGGCGGGGTCGCGGGTCTGGGTGAGCGGCAGCAGGCCACGTTCCAGACGGGCGTACTCCCCGGCCCGCACCTCGCTGGCGTAGAGCTGACGGGACTGCTCCTCGGCCCGGCGGCGCTCCATCGCATAACGGATCGCCCGGCTCAGCAGCTCACCGTCGACCTGGCCCTTGACCAGGTAGTCCTGAGCGCCGGCGGCGACCGCGGCGGCCCCCGAGCGCTCGTCGTCCAGGCCGGTGAAACAGATGACCGCGACGTCGGAGGCCTCGTCGAGCAAGGCGTGCACGACGTCGAGGCCCTGCCCGTCGGGCAGGCCGAGGTCGAGCAGGACGCAGCCGAAGCGGTTGCGACGCAGGAGGTCGCGGGCCTGCTTGAGACTGCGGGCGCGAACGATCTCGAAGTCGCTGCCGGCAAGGTCCAGGAGATCCTCGACGATCAGCGCGTCACCGTCGTCGTCCTCGACGAGCAGCAGCCTGCTCTCCGAGCGTGCCGCCGGTTCTTCCAGTCGTTCAGTTTCGTACACCGGGCCTCCGCCCCACACTTTTTGTGCACAGCAAACGGCGCTGGGGCCCGGCTGCTGGACCCTCACCACATACGGGGTACCCCGTTTGGCGCCGCGCCCATTAACCCTACCTTGCGGATCAGTAGAAATTGCCCCTGCCAGACGGCGATGATGCGCTTTAGTGATCATGAGAACGGCCCCGCTCGCACAGTGCGAACGGGGCCGTTCATCAGGTGGTCGCCCCGGGCGTCAGGCGCCCGGGTTCGTGCCGGTGCGGAACAGGCTCAGGCCTGGTCTTCGACCAGCACACGCACCTGGGTCGGGTCGACCGGGATGCCCGGGCCCATGGTGGTGGTCATGGTCGCCTTCTTCAAGTAGCGACCCTTCGCGGCGGACGGCTTGAGGCGCATGACCTCGTCGATCGCGGCCGCGTAGTTCTGCACCAGCTGGGTCTCGGTGAACGAGGTCTTCCCGATGATGAAGTGCAGGTTGGCGTGCTTGTCGGTGCGGAACTCGATCTTTCCGCCCTTGATCTCCTCGACCGCCTTGGCGACATCCATCGTCACCGTGCCGGTCTTCGGGTTCGGCATCAGGCCACGCGGGCCCAGCACCTTACCCAGACGCCCGACCTTGCCCATCAGGTCGGGAGTGGCGACGACGGCGTCGAAGTCGAGGAAGCCGCCCTGGATCTTCGTGATCAGGTCGTCGGAGCCGACGATGTCGGCGCCCGCGGCCTCGGCCTGCGCGGCACGGTCACCGGTGGCGAAGACCAGCACCCGGACGGTCTTGCCGGTGCCGTTCGGCAGGTTCACGGTGCCGCGGACCATCTGGTCGGCCTTACGCGGGTCGACACCCAGGCGGAATGCGACCTCGACGGTGGCGTCGTACTTGGTGTTCGACGTCTCCTTGGCCAGCTTGACCGCGTCAAGCGGGGAGTACAGCTCGGAGCTGTCGATCTTCTCCGCCGCTGCGCGGTAGGACTTGCTGCGCTTCATGGTTCTCCTCCTGGAGAGGTTGTGGTCGACGGGCCGCGCTGGGCCCTGCCACGCGGTGCTGTGAAAAAAGTTCAGTACGGGGAGGGACTCAGCCCTGGACCGTGATGCCCATCGAGCGGGCGGTGCCGGCGATGATCCGGGACGCGTTGTCCAGATCGGCGGCGTTCAGATCCTCGAGCTTGGTCTGGGCGATCTCCCGGATCTGGGCGGCGGTGAGCGTGCCGACCTTGGTCTTGTGGGGCTCGCCGGAGCCCTTGGGAACGCCCGCAGCCTTCTTGATCAGCTCGGAGGCCGGCGGGGTCTTGGTGATGAAGGTGAAGGAACGGTCTTCGTAGACCGTGATCTCCACCGGCACCACGCTGCCGCGCTGGCCTTCGGTCTTGGCGTTGTACGCCTTGCAGAACTCCATGATGTTCACGCCGTGCTGACCGAGCGCAGGGCCGATCGGCGGGGCGGGAGTGGCCTGGCCAGCATTGATCTGCAGCTTGATCAGAGCTGAGACCTTGGCCTTCTTCTTGGGGGGCATGACGCTGTTCCTTTTTTCCGGGTGTTTAGGTGCGATCAGATCTTGGAGACGTCGGCGAACGACAGTTCGACCGGAGTCTCCCGACCGAAGATCGAGACCAGCACCTTGAGCTTCTGGGCGTCGGCGTTGATCTCGGAGATGGTGGCCGGCAGGGTCTCGAACGGCCCTTCCATCACGGTGACGGTCTCGCCGACCTCGAAGTCGACGACCTTCACCTCAGACTTGCCGGAGCTCTTGCTGGTGCCCGCGTTCTCCGTCGGCTCCAGGGCCGGGGCGAGCATCGAGAACACCTCGTTCAGGCTCAACGGCACCGGCTGGTGCGTGTGCCCGACGAAACCGGTGACGCCCGGGGTGTGCCGGACGGCGCCCCAGGACTCGTCGGTGAGGTCCATGCGCACCAGGACGTAACCGGGAATGCGCACCCGGCGGACCTGCTTGCGCTGACCGTTCTTGATCTCGGTGACGTCTTCCATCGGGACCTCGACCTGGAAGATGTAATCCTCCATGTTGAGGCTCGTGGTGCGGTTCTCGAGGTTGGCCTTGACCCGGTTCTCGTAACCCGCGTAAGAGTGGATCACGTACCAGTCGCCCGGGGCGCGGCGCAGACCGGCCTTGAACTCCTCGACCGGGTCGACAGCGGGCTCGTCGTCCGCACCGGCGGTCGGGGTCTCGTCGGTCTCATCGGCCTCGTCCGACCGGTCGGTCTCGTCAGCTTCGTCGGCCGAGGTGAGCTCGTCCTGCTCGAGGGCGTCCGCCACCTCATCGGTGGCGGCGGCGTCGGAATCGGCCTCAGCTGCCTTGGCGGCGAGGTCGATCTTCTCCTCGGTGACTTGCGAGGTGTTCTCGGACACGCTTTGTCCTGCTTCCCTTCGTACCTTCGGCCTGGTCACGTTCAGGTCAGGCCCGCTCTCAACGCTCACGTTCGATCTTGCGATCCTCTACGGGAGCCGGCCTGGAGGCGACTTAGCTGCCGCCGCCGAACGCCCAGAGCACGAACTTGCCGAAGCCGAAGTCCAGCGCCGACACGTACAGCATCACGGCCATGACGAAGACCAGCACTACAGACGTGTAGGTGATCAGTTCGTTCCGGGTCGGCCGGACAACCTTCCGCAGCTCGGCCACGACCTGCCGCAGGAAGAGCAACGGCCCGCCCCTGCGCTTCTTCGTCGATGACGTGCTGCTCACGGTCCTCACCTGGTTGTCTAGGCCCCGTTGTCAGGCCCGGGTCCGCCCGAGCCAGCGCCGAGGCGTGGATCTAGGTCGGCCCGTGGTCGCGGCCCGCATCGAACCTGTCGATACGGGCCCTTGTCGGCCTCGTGGCACATCCTGTTGCCACGAACACATCCCGCAGGGCAGGAGGGACTCGAACCCACAACCGCCGGTTTTGGAGACCGGTGCGCTACCAATTGCGCCACTGCCCTACGAATAGAAGCTCACTTCCAGTCAGCACACCATCGGTGCGCCTCAGACTGGCGGATCGCAACCACCCGGGCGAGAGTCTACGCATCGATGAGGCCTTGGGTCGAACCGGCACCTCATCGGGGGTGTCTGCACCGCTGCGCTGCCAGGTGCGTCCACCGACCGGTGGACGCCTGTCAGCCCGTTGGTTGCCCCTACGCGGCGACTCTCGGAACCAGTATGACGGCATGGATACCGATTCCCTACCCATCCGGGTCCGCGGCCTGGCGAAACGCTACGGCGACCTGGTCGCGGTGAGAGATCTCGACCTCGACGTCCGGGCCGGGGAGATCTTCGCGCTGCTGGGTCCCAACGGGGCCGGCAAGACCACCACGACCGAGATCCTCGAGGGATTCCGCGAGCGCGACGGTGGTGAGGTCAGTGTGCTCGGGCAGGACCCCCAGCAGGCCGGACGGGCCTGGCGGGCCCGGATCGGCATCGTGCTGCAGACCTCGAACGACTACGCCGAGCTGAGTGTCGGTGAGCTGGTCGGGCACTTCGCCCGGTACTACCCGCGACCCCGTGACGTGGACGAGGTGATCCAGGCCGTGGGTCTGGAGCCGAAGCGGAACACCCGGGTGCGGGCCCTGTCCGGTGGGCAGCGGCGGCGTCTGGACGTGGCGCTGGGCATCGTCGGTTCTCCCGATCTGCTGTTCCTCGACGAGCCGACGACGGGGTTCGACCCGCAGGCCCGGCGCTCGTTCTGGGAACTGATCCGGCTGCTGCGGGACGAGGGCACGACGATCCTGCTGACCACGCACTACCTGGACGAGGCCGAGCAGCTGGCCGGGCGGGTCGGGGTGATCGTGGGCGGACGGCTGATCGAGGTGAACACGCCGGCCCAGCTGGGCGGGCGGCAGGGGCGGCAGGCCCGGGTGGTGTGGCGGGACGGCGAGGAGCTCACCGATACCCCGACCAGCACGGTGGCGCACCTGTCGCAGCGGTACGACGGCGAGGTGCCGGATCTTCAGGTGCTGCGCCCGACCCTGGAGGACATCTATCTCGGAATGATCGGAGCGGGCCATGAATGACGCTCTGCCGAGCACACTTTCGCTGGGTCTGGCGCGTACCGGGCTCGAGCTCAAGGAGTTCTTCCGGCTGCGCGAGACCGTGGTGTTCAGCTTCTCCTTCCCGGTGATCCTGCTGTTCGTGTTCGGATCGGTCTTCGACGACGACCTGGCCCCCGGGGTGTCGTTCACCCAGTACTTCACCGCCGGGATGATCGCGTCCGGTGTCGTCCTGTCCAGCTTCCAGACGCTGGCCATCGGGATCGCGGTCGAGCGCGACGACGGCACACTCAAGCGCCTGCGGGGCACCCCGATGCCGCCGATGGCCTATTTCCTCGGCAAGATCGGGCTGGTCCTGGTCACCAGCGTGCTGCAGACCGCGATCCTGCTGGCCGTCGGGGCCCTGCTGTTCCACCTCGAGCTCCCCACCGACCCGATGCTGTGGCTGCGGTTCGCCTGGGTCTTCGTGCTCGGGACCAGCGCCGGTACGGTGCTGGGCATCGCCTACTCGTCGCTCGCCCGCTCGTCGAAGAGTGCGGCGGCGGTGGTCACCCCGGTGGTGATCGTGCTGCAGTTCGTCTCCGGGGTGTTCTTCGTGTTCACCGATCTCCCGGGCTGGATGCAGACGCTCGGCTCGCTCTTCCCGCTGCGCTGGCTGGCCCAGGGCATGCGCTCGGTGTTCCTGCCCGCGGACTTCGCCGGGGCCGAGGTCTCCGGATCCTGGCAGCTCGGCCTGACGGCCCTGATACTGACGGCATGGCTGGTGATCGGGACGGCACTGGCCCTGCGGACCTTCCGCTGGCAGCGACCCGGCCCGCGGTGAGCACGGCGCCGCACGTCTGGAACCGTTTCGCCCGCGGGTGGGGCCTGGGGTTCGCGGCCTTCATGGTGGTGGCCGTCATCCGCCTGGTGACCGCCACCGATCTGAGCGCGGCGCAACGAAACCTCGCCCTGGTGTGCATCGCGGCGATCGTGCTGGCCTTCCTCACGTTCCGCCCCGACATGCACGTGCCGGGCCGCGGGCGACCCGAGATCGCCTATCTGCTGACCGTGATCCTCGCGACCGGGGTGGCGTGCGGCACGGACTCGTCACTGGCCCTGCTGCTGTGCATCGTGTTCCCGCAGGTGTGGTTGTTCTCGCCGGACCATCGGACCGGCGTGGTCCTGACCGGCCTGCTCGGGCTGGCCGCCACGCTCGGCTTCATGACCGGGGGTGGCTGGACCGCGGAGAACGCCGGCCACACGCTCCCGATCATGGTGCTGAGCACCGTGTTCTCCGGCGCGTTCGGCCTCTGGATCCAGGGTGTGATCGATCAGTCGGCCGAAAGGTCGCAGCTGATCGAGCAACTCGAGCAGACCCGGGCGGAGCTCGGGCGCGCGCACCACACCCAGGGTGTGCAGGCCGAGCGTGAACGACTGGCCCGGGAGATCCACGACACCCTGGCCCAGGGCTTCACGAGCATCGTGATGCTCGCGCAGGTGGCCCGGGCGGCACTGCCCGGGGAAGGTTCGGCACTCGACGGAAAGCTCGCTCTGATCGAGTCGGTCGCTCGCGAAAACCTCGGCGAGGCAAGATCTCTGGTTGCCGCCTTTTCCCCGGTCGGGCTGGACGGAAGCACCCTGGCCGACGCGGTACGCCGGCTCGCCGGCCGGTTCGGGCCGGAGACCGGGATCGCTACTGACGTCTCGGTGACGGGCGACCTGACCGGTCTCACCCGGGATCGTGAGGTGGTGCTGCTGCGCGCCACCCAGGAGGGCCTGGCGAACGTGCGGCGACATGCGGGTGCCCGTTCGGTCTCGGTGCGACTGATCGGTACGGCGCAGCACGCGATGATCGAGATTTCGGACGACGGCAAGGGTTTCACGATGGAGGACGAGGTGGCACCACGCGGTTTCGGGCTCACGGGGATGCGTGACCGGGCCCGGGCGGGCGGTGGCGGCCTCGAGGTGGCCAGCACCCCCGGCCGGGGCACGACGATCACCGTACGGGTACCGAGGGACGTGACCGGGTGATCCGGATCCTGGTGGCGGACGACCATCCGATCGTTCGTTCCGGCCTGGCCGGTCTGCTCGAGGTGGAGCCCGACATGACGATCGTGGGCGAGGCCGGTGACGGCGTCGAGGCCGTCTCCCGGGCCACCGCGCTGCGCCCGGACGTGGTGCTCATGGATCTGCGGATGCCCGGACTGGACGGCGTCGGCGCCACCCGCACCATCACCTCCACCCTGCCGCAGACCCGGGTACTGGTGCTCACCACCTACGACACGGACGACGACATCGTGCACGCGGTCGAGGCGGGGGCCACCGGCTACCTGCTGAAGGACACACCCCGCCCCGTGCTGGTGGACGCGGTGCGCGCCGCCGCCCGCGGCGAGACCGTACTGGCCCCACCGGTCGCCGCGCGACTGGTCTCCCGTCTGCGCACCCCACCGGCACCGACCCCGGCGAACCCGCTGACGCCGCGTGAGGTCGAGGTCTTGCGGGCGGTGGCGCGGGGCCTGTCCAACGTCCAGATCGCGCGTGAGCTGTTCATCGGCGAGGCCACCGTGAAGACCCATCTGCTCAGGGTTTTCGCCAAGCTGGGCGTCGACGACCGGACCCGGGCGGTGATGGTCGCGATCCAGGCCGGTGCACTACCGCCCCCTTCTTGATCTACATGACCCCCACCCTCTGGAACTCGTCGATACCGAGCTGATTGAACGCCCCCTTGAAGGTCTCCTGCCGGTGCAGCTGGGCCAGCTCGTACCGCCAGGTCTGCAGGTCCTGCAGCCAGAGCGCGACGAACTCGGCCAGCTCGTACGGCGTGATCAGGTTCAGTCGCTCCTGCCCTGCGCGCACGGCCCGCAACTGCACCGCCGCCTCCGGGTCGGTGGCCGCCCGGGCCTCGAGCCGACCTGTCACCTCGGCCAGCATCGCGTGCCGCCCGGCGAGCACCTGCGACCAGTAGCCCCGGTAGCGGGCAGGCTCGACCAGGCGGGCCCGCCCGGCGTCCGGGCCCTGACCGGCCAGCCCCAGCAGGACCTCGGCGGGCGAACGGTGCAGCAGCGCGAAGAGTCCTTCCCCCAGCACGTCGCCGAACTCCTCCCGGGTCGCGCGGCGCGGGTCGAACGGGTTGTACGGGATCTGATCGACGCTGCCGGGCATGGCCATGCGACGGTCGCGCACGGCCTCCCAGCAGAACAGCCAGTCCTCGTTGTAGACCCCGGGGAAGTACGGCAGCGTGCGGGTGAGGTCGACGAGCAGACAGCCGCCGGCGAGGAACGTGCCCTGTTCCAGACCGACCACGCGCCGGGCGTGGCAGACCACCGAGTTGTCGGGGAACTCCTGCGCCGGCCAGCTGGCCATCGAAGCGCCGGAAGGCCCGAGCATCGCCGAGGCCCGCAGGATCTCCCGGGCCGGCGGTGGCTGAATATCGTCGTCCAGGAACAACAACCGGCGCCAGCCGAGCTGCCGGGCCAACAGCAGCGCGACATTGCGCTTGGTCGAGACGTCCACATAGGGCGCCTGGCTCCGTGCCCCGTCGGGTACTGCTCGGGCCCGGGTCAGTAGGCCCCGGGTCAGCACGGCCCGGCCGGTCCGGTCACCGGCCGGCTCCCGGCGGGCCCGGGGCACGCGTGGGTCGTCGGCCGGAGTCTCGAGCGCCAGCTGCCGGGTGCGCAACCGGCGCACGGCAACGGGCGGCTCGGCGCCGATCCGGAAGGCCACGCCCTGCCATCGGTCCAGCTCGAGCGCGACCTCGCCGACCTCGGCCCGGGCGCTGCACGCCACGACCAGAGGGCAGCCGAGTTCCTCGGCCAGCCGTACCGCGGGCCCCAGGTTCCAGCTCGGCCTACTCGCGGGCACGACGACCGCAGAGACCGAACGCTGATAGTTCTCAGGCCAATCCGAGCGGATGAGGTGCGCATGCGAAGCATGGTGCGCGACCGGCCGCCACTTCTCCCCGTCCAGCATGGTCCCCGCCTTTCCCCGTGCGATGACAGCGGGTGGCGGGAGCAATTCGCTGTCAGGCCGAGACTGTCCGCCCTCGGCCGATACCGATGCTGACGGGGAGAAGCGAGGCCTGGCAACCCC
This sequence comes from Kineosporia sp. NBRC 101731, assembly GCF_030269305.1. Classification (NCBI taxonomy): domain Bacteria; kingdom Bacillati; phylum Actinomycetota; class Actinomycetes; order Kineosporiales; family Kineosporiaceae; genus Kineosporia; species Kineosporia sp. NBRC 101731. Next base: position 1,155,300 of record NZ_BSTC01000001.1, on the reverse strand, counting down.
CTCAGTTCGCCAGTGACGACCAGGGCGCGCGCGGACTCATGAGTAGCTCCACGATCTCCGGTTCGGAACGCCGGTCCCGCGCCTCGAACTGCAGGCTGACCAGCACACGTTCCCATTGCTCGCGATCCTGCCACCAGGTTCTGGCGTATTTCGTCAGGCCGGGTAGGGGGATATCCCCGTGCGTCTGGAGTGCAGTGTTCATGCAGACGACGACGCGCTCCTGATCGGCGACCTTCTCCATGATGGTGCGCAGCAGAGAGCGGCGTCCGGCCTTCACCCGCTTCCAGAATCGGTTGCTCATCAGGTTCACGAAACCCGGCCCGTGGTCTTCCACCAGGTTCATCAGGCCTTCACCGAGGATCTCCCCCACCTCCTCGGACCGGGCGCGCACCGGGCAGAACGCGTCGTACTCCTGCTGGCGCACCGGGCCTCCCGCAGCCAGAGCCCGCTGGTAGTTGCCCGAGCGGGCCAGCAGCATGAGCAGCAGCAGCCAGTCCTCGTTGTAGACGTTCTCCGGGAAGTAGGCCATCTGCTGGGTGCAGCGCAGCAGCAGGGCCCCGCTGCTGATGAAGATGTCCTGGGGCAGGCCGGCCCGGGGACGGGCGTGACCGACCACCGAGTTGTCGTCGAAGCCGACCAGGGGCCAGCCGACGGCCTGCAGGTCGTCGTCCAGGGTCATCACCCGGAGGGCATGGGCCAGGTGGTTCTCGTCGAGGGTCGAACCCCGTTCGTGCGGGGAGATGTCGTCGTCCAGGAAGAGCAGGAACTCCCACCCCAGGCGCTGGCCCAGCATCAGGCCGAGGTTGCGCTTGCGGCCGACATCGTTGACACGGTGCAGCGCGCTGAGGGGGTCGTTCGAGGACTCCAGCCCCGGTGACCAGTCATCGTGCACCTCGTCCAGCTCGACCAGAATCAGTGCTTCCCCGAGCATCTCGCGGATCTTGGCGGGGAACTCCGGTGCCCGGGCGTCGCGGCTGAGCACGACGAACAGGTAGCAGTCGTGGGCCTGGGCGAGTTCGGCGGCGAAGAGCAGGCCGGGCTTGGTGGTGAGGAAGTCACGGCAGGTCGGCACCACGATGCCACCGCGCCGGGGGCCGCCCGGCAGACGCTCGCCGAGCCGTGGCCCGTAGGCGTCCAGCTTGCTGCCCTCGGGCGGGAGGGTTGGGCGCCCCGGGCCGTAGATGCTGTTCAGCAGGCCGGAATGGCTGGCGCGGTAGTCCGCCGCCAGATCCTGGGCAGGCGCCGGTGCCGGCCCTGGAACGGCGGGCGAGCACGGCTGAGTGTGCGTCCACGGCGTGGACGCAGGAGACATGAAGGTCATGACCCGGTTTTCGGCTCAGGCGACCGGCCGGGGGCAGGTCGCAGGCAGGAGACTCAGGAAGGCTCAGGAAGGCTCAGGAAGTACGAATGCGGGTGGCCGCGCGCCCCAGGTCGGGCGTCATCGTGGTTCCGGCGATGACCGGAACCCTCAGCAGCATCCAGAAGTCCTCGGATTCGAGGGTGTTTTCGAGCCACTGCTCGTTTCGCGAGCGGAATCGGGCGTCGGTGAAGGCGCGGACCGCGCCGTAGGTGCCACGGCTGAACATGCCGCCGAACCGGGTCGCGGACGCGCCCGGGTTGAACGGGTTACGGGTGCGCTGGATGATCGCGACGTCGGAGAGCAGTTGAGGAACGCCCCGCAGGTACTGGCGGTTGCGGCTGTCGGACGTGCCGGCTACCCACTCGGGACGGTGCGGTTCGCGCACCTGGACCTTCTCGAGGTCGGAGGTGGGGATGCCCTCGCCGTCCAGCAGCACCTGGACCTCGCCGTCGAACTCGATGCCGTCCTCGTCCCACTGCAACCGGATCGGCACGTCGAGCTGGTCACGCAGAACGCCCAGGACGCTGACCGTGCCGTCCGGCACCTCCTGGATGTTCTCGTCCACCCCACCGAGCAGGATCAGGTGGCCGGTGAACTGATCGGCCGAGCTGACCCGGTCGTACGTCATCCACTGCACGTCGGCGGTCGGGTTCTCCGCCCGCACGTGACCGACCAGCTCGATCAGGGCGTCGATGTCGGCGTTACCGAGGTTGCGCACGTAGTTGGGGTGGTGCTGGTTGGTGGTGTACTGCACCGCCGGCAACAGGTCTCCGGTCTGCGCCCGGGCATCGTCATACCCCAGCTGCCGGGCGCTGAGCGGAGTGCAGAGAATCGTGATGGGCTGCCCGTCCGCGTAGTGCAGGAATCGCCCGCCGAGCGCGCCGGTCTCCCGGCCGAAGTCGCCCGGCTCGTCCAGAACCTCGTTGCGCAGTGCCCGCAGGTCTTCGAAAAGCCTTTCCCGCGTGTACTCCTCATCGGGGGTGAGCTCTTCTTCCGGCAGCAGCCGGGCCACCGCCCCCTCGATCGAACGCTCCGAGCAGAAGAACCGCGCATAGCCGTTGAGACGGTCTTCCGGGGGGACCGCCGATCCGCTCTCCCAGGAACTGATCAGTGCACCGCTCAGCCTCAGCGCGGTGGAGAGTTGCCGTTGGGTGACCACCTGCGAGTAATGATGCTGCCGCAGGGACCGCAACCGGTTGCCCAGACGGGTGTTCGCTGCCTCGGCCATCTCCACCACACCCCCACTTCACTGAAGTCCGCTGGAACTACAGCCCACGCCGACTCATCAAGTTAACCACTGAAGGGCTTCAGTCGGGGAGAGCTTGAGCAGAATTGAAACCGCGCGTGTCCTGCACTCTTCCTGCTTTGCCCGATACCTCGAACAATAGCGGTCGACAACTGTCGGGACGACAATTTCATTGACACCAATTGATGTCACTGCCCGGTCGAAAATGACAACGTTGCAACGGTTCCTGCGCACCCTCGGTGATGATCAGCGGCTCTCAGGAGGCGGGTCAGTAACGCCAGTCCACTCCTGGGAGGCATGACTGAATGGCACTGAAATTTCATTTATTGGGTCGAATCAGTACCTGAAATGGGTTGCCTTGACGCTTCAGTGTGGTCACACTGAGGTCAAGTACTTTTCAGCTGAACACCAGTCGCCCCGCCGCCCTCTTCAGCGACGAGGACTGACGGACCGCAGGTCTTCGAACACCTCTGGACCCCGCGGAATCAGCGGTCGCCCTGCGACCCGCACCTTGCTCGGCCGCACGAGGGAGGGGAACCCAGTGACCGGCTACAACGCGGGAAGCGCATCATCTCTGAACACACTGATCGCCTCGGGGGACAGCGACGGAGGACAGGGTGCGGTCGTGCTCGTCGTGCTCCTGGTCTGCGCGGTGGTGCTGGTGATGGTGAGCATCATCAGCAAGTTCCAGCAGCCGTTCGTGATCGTCCTGCAGCACCCGTTCAAGCTCCTGATGAAGACCGTCCTGCTCGGCGTGACGATGACCGTGGTCGGGGTCGCCGTCATCTCCATCATCCTCGCGGCCGCCGGCGCGCCGAGCTGACCTCACCGTCGGCACCGCACCCGGCCCGCGTACTGCACCACCAGGCGAAACCGCCTGACAACACAAGCTTCCGGTTCGGCCAGGACCTGCCCCCCGTCGGGCCCCACCGAACCGGAGCCGCGCACCGAGAGGCGCGGCGCCTGGTCTGTTGTTCCGCTTGAGGGAGCAAGGAACAACAGACCGGGCTCATCCAGGGCGTGGCTCCGGGTTCGCCGCCGGAGCCACGCCCTCATGATGTGGCGCTGCTCCCCCAGGCCTCGACCTCGGCCAGGAGCTGCTTCTTCACGTCGTCGGGGGCCCGGGAGGCCTCGATCGACGACGACGCCAGGTACTGCAGCCCGTCGTCGGACAGGCCGTGCACATCACGCGCCGCCTCGTACTGGGCCGCCAGCCGCGGACCGAACAACAGCGGGTCGTCCGCCCCCAGCGCCACCCGGGCACCGGCGTCCACCAATTTCTGCAGTGGCACCTCGTCCAGCGTCGGATACACCCCGAGTGCCACGTTGGAGGCGGGGCAGACCTCAAGAGCCACACCAGCCTCGATCACCCGGTCCAGCACCTCCGGGCTCTCGGCCGCACGCACGCCGTGCCCGAGGCGGTCGGGGTGCAGGGTGTCGAGAGTCTGCAGGACGTGATCGGGCCCTCTCAGTTCGCCGCTGTGCGGCACGCTGGCCAGCCCGGCGTTGCGTGCGATCCGGAAGGCCCCCGCGAACTCCTCGGTGTCACCTCGGCGCTCGTCGTTGCTCAGGCCGAAACCCACCACCGTGCCGGACCCCTCACCGGCGTACCGGGCCGCCAGCCGGGCCAGGATGCGCGCGTCCAGCGGATGACGCATCCGGCTGGCCGCCACGATGATCGCGACCTGGCAGCCGGTGGTCTCCGAGGCCTCCCGTGCGGCGTCGAGCACGATCTCCAGCGCCGGGGTCAGACCACCCACGTGCGGGGCGTACGACGTGGGATCGACCTGCATCTCCAGCCAGCGGGACCCCTCGGCGGCGTCGTCTTCCGCGGCTTCGCGCACCAGACGACGCATGTCGTCCTCGTCGCGCACGCAGGCACGCGCGGAGTCGTAGAGGCGCTGGAACCGGAACCAGCCCCGCTCGTCGGGAGTCAGGCGCAGCAGGTGGTGCTCGCGCAGGCTCTCCGGCAGCCGGATCCGGTGCTTCGCCGCCATCTCCCGCAGGGTGTCCGGTCTCATGGAACCGGTGAAGTGCAGATGCAGATGGGCCTTGGGCAGAGTGTTGACCGGGCGCTCCATGAACAGAGTTTGCCAGCTCCCGGTCAGTGCTCCGTCACGCTGCCGTCACCCTGCCGTCGCTGCGGCCGTTCCCTAGAGCTCGCAGCCGATCAGTTCGGGCTCGGGCACCAGCCGTACGCCGTAGGTCTTCTCCACCCCGTCGCGTACCTGCCGGGCCACGTCGAGCACGTCGGCGGTGACCGCCGGGCCCCGGTTGGTCAGGGCCAGGGTGTGCTTGGTGGAGAGGCTCGCCGGGCCGGGCAGCCCGAAACCCTTGGAAAAACCGGCATGGTCGATCAGCCAGGCGGCCGAGGTCTTCACCAGTCCGTCGGCGGTGGGGTAGCGCGGAGCGTCGGCGGGCAGCGCGGCTGCCTGATCGGCCGGCAGCACCGGGTTGGTGAAGAACGACCCGGCACTCCAGGTGTCGTGGTCGGGCGCGTCGAGCACCATGCCCTTGGCCGCCCGCAGTTCGAGGACGTTGTCCCGCACCTGTGCGAGAGGGACCCGGTCGCCGATCTCCACGCCGAGCGAACGGGCCAGCTCGGCGTACTTCACCGGCTCGCTGAAGTCCGCGACGACGAACTGGAACGACACCTGCAGCACCACGTAGCGCGGCCCGCCCCGGAACCGCTCCCGCTTGAACAGCGAGTCGCGGTAACCGAAGCGACAGTCGGCCGCGGCCAGCGTGCGGATCTTCTGCTCGGCCCGGTCCCAGGTGCGCACACTCGCGACGGTGCCGGACACCTCCTGGCCGTAGGCACCCACGTTCTGCACCGGCGTCGCACCGGTCGAGCCGGGGATGCCGGACAGCGCCTCGACGCCGATCCAGCCCTCGGTCACGGCCCGGGCCACCACGCCGTCCCACGGTTCACCGGCCTCGACCGTGATCTCCGCGCCACCGCAGTAGTCGACGTTGTGCACCGTGATCCCGCGCGAGGCGACCTGGATCACCGTGCCCTCGAACCCGGCATCGCCGATCACCAGGTTGGAGCCGCCGCCGATCAGCAGCAGCGGCTCACCGGCGTCGTCGGCCTCGCGCACGGCCGCGAGGATGTCGTCGGCGGAGGCGGCGATCACGTGCCGGCGGGCCGGGCCGCCCACCCGAAGGGTTGTCAGGTCGGCCAGAAGAGTCACGGGAGCCGGACCACGGCGATCGCCTTGCCCAGGACCTTCTGGCCGGCGTGGAGCGCGGTCAGGGTGACGGTGACGGTTCGAGCCGCCTCGTCGGTCTTGGTGATCTTCCCGCTGTAGGTGACCGTGGCGCCGGCCTCGTCGTCCGGTACCGGCACCAGGTTGGTGAACCGGGTGCCGTACTCCACGACCGCGCCCGCGTCACCGGCCCACTCGCTGACGTACTGCCCGCCGAGCGCCATCGTGTACATGCCGTGGGCGATCACACCGGGCAGGCCGACGGAGGTGGCCACCCGCTCGTTCCAGTGGATGACGTTGAAGTCACCGCTGGCACCCGCATAGCGGATCAGGTCGGCCCGGGTGACGGTGACGTCGGCCGGGGGCAGCTCCTCACCGACCGAGATGTCGTCGAACTTCACGCTCATGCCTCCTCCGCCCGGATCAGCACCATCGAGACCGCTGTGGTGACGGGTTCGCCCGCGGCGTCGGTGATCTCGACGCGGGTGATCACCCGGCCGTTGCCGGCCATCACCCGGGCGTCGTCAACGTGGGCGACCGAGGTGAGACGGTCACCGGCGACGATCGGGCGGTGATGGGTGAAGCGTTGCTCACCGTGCACCAGGCGGGAGTAGTCGATGCCGGCGTCGGGGTCGGTCATCACCAGGCCCTCGCAGCGCTGCGCGATCACGATCGCGAAGGTGGGCGGCGCCACCACGTCGGGGTAGCCGAGCGCACGGGCGGCCTCGGGATCGGTGTGCACCGGGTCGGTGGACCGGATCGCCTGGGCGAACTCGCGGATCTTCTCGCGGCCCACCTCGTAGACCGGTGCATCGGTGTAGATCTTCCCGACGATCTCTGGGTTGACGCCCACGAGTCCCACTCCTTGGTTCTGACTCAACACGCAAACACGACGAAGGGCCGCCCCGTTAACGGGACGGCCTTCCGACGGAACAACCTAGCGGGTCTCGCGGTGCGCCGTGTGGCTGGTGCAGCGCGGGCAGAACTTCTTCAGTTCCATCCGGTCCGGGTTGTTACGCCGGTTCTTCTTGGTGATGTAGTTGCGCTCCTTGCACTCGACGCACGCCATGGTGATCTTGGGACGGACGTCGGCGGACTTGCTGGCCACGGCTGTGCCTCTTTCAGATGGAGTCGCTGTCGATGAGGATCGATCTGCGCGGTGTGGATAACTTCAGAGTAGCGAGGACGGGACTTGAACCCGTGACACAACGATTATGAGTCGTTTGCTCTACCAACTGAGCTACCCCGCCAGGAGCGGCCTCGCTCTGAACAAGACCAACCAGAGCCCCGATAGGGAATCGAACCCTAGACCTTCTCCTTACCATGGAGACGCTCTACCGACTGAGCTATCGGGGCCTGCCTTCCGGGCGGTGTCTTTCTCCCCGGCGGGCTTCGCCAACAGTACAGGATCCGGGGCCCGAGACAGAAATCGATGGCTGCGCGCCACGCCCGGACTGCCGTTCCCGCAGCTCAGGCCGGTACCGGCGGCCCGTCCGGATCAGGGAAGACCAGGGCCCCCGGCACCGCGAAACCGCGGAAGACCATGCGCAGCAGCTGCCGGTAGCCGGCTTCGGCATCACCCGACTTCCGCCGGCCGGCCAGCTCCAGCGAGACCGCGCCGTGCACCGCACTCCAGACCTGCTGGGCGATCAGCTCCGGGTCACCCGCGGTGAAGTACCCGGCCGCGATCAGCACGGCCACACGGTCGACGAGCACGGCGAACGATCCGTCGAGGCAGGCCACCAGGTCGGGCGGGAGCTCATCACCACCGAGCCGGTCGCCGAACATCAGGGCGTAGTGCGACCGGTGCGCGAGCGCGTACTCCCGGTACCGCACCCCGGCCAGCCACATCCGGGTGATCGCGTCGGTCTCCCCGGGAACCGTGATCGCCTCGGTCAGCCCCGCAAAACCCCGCATCAGCAGCGCCCCGACCAGGCCGTCCTTGCTGCCGAACCGGTTGTAGACACCCATCGGAGCCACGCCGGCCTCGGTCGCCACCGCCCGCACCGTCACACCGCCCGGCCCCTCACGCGCCAGCACCACCTCGGCGGCATCCGTCAGCGCCACTTCCAGATCCCGGCTAGGAGTGCGTGCCGCTCGGGTTTTTACGCCCCGACCAGCAGCTTTACGTTCGCCCATCGTCGTCCTCCGCTCAGCACCGACCGCACCCATCCTCCCCCACGCAACCGTGCGGGTTGACGAACGGGACAACTTAATAGAACGTTGTGCCATAAATATAGGACGATGTTCTAAGGAGTTGGCCGTGCCCGAGGAAGCCCCGATCCCCCACCGCTGGTGGATGCTCGCCGTGCTGTGCCTGAGCGTGTTGCTGGTCACGGTCGACAACACCATCGTCAACGTCGCCCTCCCCACGCTGAGCCGGGATCTCTCGGCGTCGACCAGTGGGCTGCAGTGGATCGTCGACGCGTACACGCTGGTCTTCGCCAGCCTCCTGCTGCTGACCGGCCACCTCGGCGACCGCTTCGGCCGGCTGCGCACCCTGCAGGTGGGCCTGGTGCTCTTCGGGCTGACCTCGTTCGCCGCCTCGCTGGCCACCGACACCGAGCAGCTGATCGCCGGGCGCGCCGCGATGGGCGTGGCCGCGGCGCTGATCTACCCCGCCACCCTGGGCCTGCTCACCAACATCTTCACCGACGCCCGGGAACGGGCCACGGCCATCGGCATCTGGGCCGGCATCTCCGGCCTGGCGGTGGCGATCGGGCCGGTCAGCGGGGGTGTGCTGCTGGAGCACTTCGACTGGGGCGCGGTGTTCCTGGTGAACCCGCCGATCGTGGTGATCGCCCTGGCCGCCGGCTGGTTCCTGCTGCGCGACTCGAAAGACCCGCACTCCAGTGGCTTCGACGGGCTCGGCGCCGTGGGCTCGGTCGCCTTCACCGCCACGCTGGTCTGGACCCTGATCGAGGCCCCGAACCACGGCTGGACCTCACCGGCCACGATCACCGGCTTCGTCACCACCGCCGTCCTCCTGGTGGCGTTCGTCACCTGGGAGGCCCGTCACCCGCAGCCACTGCTCGACGTGACCCTGTTCCGGAACCCGCGTTTCAGCGCCGCCAGCGGGGCGATCACCGCGGCGTTCTTCGCGCTCTTCGGCTTCATCTTCCTGATCACCCAGTACTTCCAGGCCGTGCAGGGCTGGGGAGCCCTCCGCTCGGGCCTGGCCACCCTGCCGTTCGCGCTGGTCACCGGCGCCCTGTCACCGGTCGCGATCATGCTGATGAAGCGGCTGGGCACCACCGTGGTGGTGGCGGGCGGCCTGGCGCTGATGTCGGCCGGCTTCCTCCTGGCCTCCACCACGACCCTCGACTCGCACTACTGGGGCTCGATCATCGCCGCGATGGTGCTGATGGCCGGTGGCCTGGCGATGAGCACGGGCCCGGCCACCGACGCCATCCTCGGGGCCCTGCCCCGGGAGAAGGCCGGCGTCGGCTCGGCCGTCAACGACACCACCCGCGAGGTCGGCGGCACCCTCGGTGTGGCCGTGCTGGGGTCGGTGATGAGCTCTTTCTACGGCAGCCACGTGCACGACACCCTGATCGGGCTGGGCGTCGGCGGGGAGGCCGCGGACAGCGCCCGGGCGTCGGTGACGGCCGGCCTCGGCGTGGTCTCGGGGCTGCCCGCATCGGTGGCCGGGCCGGCTGCCACCGCGGTCCGGCAGTCGTTCGTCGACGGTCTGCAGGCCGGTTCGCTGATCGCCTCCGCCGTCGCCGCCCTCGCGGCGGTGTCCGCAGCCCTGCTCCTGCCGGCCCGGCACCGGGACGCGGTGGGCCGGCCGGAGCACGAGCTCACCCAGGTGTGATGTACCTCAAATTGAGGACGCCTCCGGTAGCCACCGGAGGCGTCCTCAATTTTTCGGGGTCTTGGGTCACGTCTCAGCGATAGTTCACGAACTGCAGGGCGACATCCAGGTCCGCGCCCTTGAGCAGCGCGATGACTTCCTGGAGGTCGTCCCGGTTCTTGCTGGAGACGCGCATCTCCTCGCCGGTGATCTGCGACTTCACACCCTTCGGGCCCTCGTCCCGGATGATCTTGCCGATCTTCTTGGCGATCTCCTGACTGAGACCCTCCTTGATCTCGGACTCCATCCGGTACTCCTTGCCCGAGGCCTTCGGCTCGCTGGACTCCAGAACCTTTAGCGAGACACCACGTTTGATCAGCTTGCTCTGGAACACGTCCAGAACCGCGGTCACCCGCTCCTCGCTGTTCGCCTTGATGACGACCGTCGTCTCACCGCTCCACTCGATCGAAGCGCCGACGCCCTTGAAGTCGTACCGCTGGGCGATCTCCTTCTCCGCCTGGTTGAGCGCGTTGTCGACCTCCTGCCGGTCGACCTTGCTGACCACATCGAACGACGAATCGCTGGCCAAGAGAAGCTCCTTGATGCTTGCTAGTGGGTTGTTCACAGAGGATCGCACCGGGTGCGCGCGGGCCCCGGAGAGAACGGATGCGCGAAACACCCGCGATCCTTGCTATCCTCGCATCCGCCGGACGGGCTCACGGGCCCGCACGGTGGAGCACGGCCGGTTGCCCGAGTGGCCAAAGGGATCTGACTGTAAATCAGACGGCTCAGCCTACGCAGGTTCGAACCCTGCACCGGCCACGTGCACCAGAAGGGCCCCTGACCTGGTCAGGGGCCCTTCTGCTTTTGCCTCAGGACGGGGCTCGGCGCCCCACCGCACGGGCCCCGTCCACGTCGCCCCCGGCCAGCAGACCGGCCGCCACGCCCTTCCGGTCCGCCTCCGGCCTGTTCTGGCTGAACTTGGACTTCGCCTCGATCCGGGTGATCCGCATCTCGACCCCGACGACCGCGCGCAACTGTCCGGCGACGAACGAGGGCGGGGCGTCGTCGACCTTCCACGGCTGTTCGCGGCCCGCCTCGTGCTTGTCCGTGAGCCGGCGCACCAGGGAGTCGAGCCAGGCCGGGTCGTCGTGCCAGACCAACTCGCCGTACACGTGGGCGGTGAGGTAGTTCCAGGTCGGCACCACCCGGCCGTGCTCGGCCTTGGAGGCGTACCAGGACGGCGTGACGTAGTGGTCGGGGCCGCGCACGATCACCAGCGACTCACCGGTCGCCGGCTGCTGCCAGTGCGGGTTGTTGCGGGCCACGTGGCCGAGCAGGGCGCCGGGCCCACCCGTCGCGGGCTCGAACAGGAGCGGGAGCAGGGTGGCGATCAGCCCCTGCGCGGTCGGGGTGATCAGGTCGGCCGCGCCGTGGCGGTGCAGGAGATCACTCACCTGCTCGTCATCGGCGGCGAAATGCGTGGGGACGTACATGGGCACGATCATGCGTGGGTCACCCTGGGCGGTCCACGGCCAATCGGGAGAGGCCGGCCGGCCGGGCGTGGGTCGATCCGGTGAACTCTGCCGCGCGGTCGGGCTGTCAGCTTGCCCGGTGGGATCGGGGAGGTGTTCGATCGCTGGTCGTGACCACCGGCGATTTCGTGACCGACCTGCCCAGCCTCGACGACGACCTGCTCACCGAGGGTGTGCCGGAGGCCGAGTTCAACCCGGGCATCTCGTCCCGGCTGCCGTCGAAGAACGTGGCGGCGGCCGCCCTGCTCCGGGACGGGCAGGGCCGGGTGCTGCTGCTGGAGGCGGTCTACAAGCCCACCTGGGTGATGCCCGGGGGCGCGGTGGAGGACGACGAGGACCCGCGCCTGGGTTGCGCCCGGGAGCTGACCGAGGAGCTCGGGCTGGAGCGCGAGCCGGGCCGGCTGCTGGTCGTGGACTGGGTGCCGCGGCACGGGGTGTGGCGCGACCAGATCCAGTTCGTCTTCGACGGCGGAGTGCTCGACCAGGCCGCGATCGACGGTCTGGTGCTGCAGGAGAGCGAGCTGCGGGCCACCCGTTTCGTGGCCCCCGAAGACCTCGCGGGCGCTCCGCTCACGCCCTCGCTGACCCGGCGGTTGCAGCGGGCGATCGAGGCGCAGGAGCGGGGCACCACGGAGTACACGACCTACGGCCGCCGGGAGCGTTGAGACCCCGGGATTTTCAGGCCACCTGGAAGGAACGCTTCGACAGGCCCCACATGTAGCCCTCGATGGTCGTGGTGACCGGGGCCTCGGGGTTCGAGGCGGCGCCCAGGGTGATGAACGCGGGCACGAAGTGCTCGACGGTGGGGTGGGAGTAGGGCAGGCCGGGAGCACGCTTCAGGTAGTTCATCAGCGTGTCCACGTCGCCGCGGGCCAGGGCGTCCTGGGCCCAGGCGTCGAAGTCGGCCGACCAGCCGGGGATCTTGCCCATCATCGCGTCGCGGGTCAGGAACGGCAGGCCGTGCGTCATGAAGCCGGAGCCGATGATCATGACGCCCTCCTCCCGCAGCGGGCGCAGGCGACGGCCGAGGTCCATCAGCTTCGCCGGGTCGTGCGTCGGGATGCTCAGCTGCAGCACCGGCACGTCGCCCAGCGGGTACATGACCTTCAGCGGCACCCAGGCGCCGTGGTCCAGGCCGCGGCTCTGGTGCTGGTGCACGGTCTCGACGTCCGGGAAGACGGACGCGACCAGGCGGGCCAGCTCCGAGGCGTCGGGTGTGCCGTACTCCATCTCGAAGTAGCGCCGGGCGAACCCGCCGAAGTCGTAGACCAGCGGGGTATTGGCGAACGGGCTGGTCAGGCTGAGCGGCGCCGACTCCCAGTGCGCGCTGATGATCAGGATGCTCTTCGGCTTGGGCATCTTCTGCGCCCAGGCCAGGAGCCGGTCCATCCAGTCGCCGTCGTCGAACAGCGGGGGTGCCCCGTGGGAGAGGTACAGCGCGGGCAGCGCACCGTCTTCCGGGGTCCAGAGTCGCTGGGCCCGGCTGGTGGCCAGCGCCTCGGGAAGGAAGGCGTCGAAGGCCGCACCGGGCGCTGTGGGATCCACCGTGGTCGTCATGTACTTGACGATAAAAGCATTTAGTTGAACGGTCAAGTATCGGGGGCGGCTTATCACGGCCGTCCGGGTGACCTGCATCAGTGGCCCCTGGGGCGACTGTGCTTCATCGTTGCGACTCTCAGCGGATTCACCGTGCCCACGGGGCATTCTCGAGACTGGAAGAACCGCCGGATCCGTCGAAAGGCTTTGCGACCATGCGTGCCACGCCCTCTGACGACGCACCGCGTCCCGAGGACTCCTCCGAAGGCCGGCATGCCGCGTCCGCAAGCCACCCCGAACCGGTGAGGGCCTCGTCCACCGTTCCCGAAGGTGATCTACCGACCGCCCCGGTACCGACCGGGCCGACCGGACCGACCGGGCCGAGTCGCCGGCTGCTGATCGGAGCCGGCACCGCCGTGGCCGCGCTGGCCCTCGTCGGCACGATCTTCGTCGCCACCCGCGGCTCGGACGACGGTGACGGCAGCACCACGCCGACCGCGAGCGCGTCGGCCTCGGGCACCACCACCTCGGGCCCGAAGTTCGGGGTGTTCAAGCAGACGTCGGCGGACGAGGTGGCCGCCTACGAGCAGTGGCTCGGCGCCGACGTCAGCTACGTGGTCGACTTCTCGGCCCGCGAGACCTGGGACAACATCGCCGACCCGCAATATCTGCTGGACGAGTGGAAGGACACTCCGTACCGGCTGGTCTACGCGGTGGCGATGCTGCCGACCGACGGCAGCGGCACTCTGCGGTCGGGCGCGAACGGCGAGTACGACCAGTACTTCCAGACCCTGGCGCAGAACCTGGTCGCGAGCGGCCAGGAAGACGCGATCCTGAGGGTGGGCTGGGAGTTCAACCTGTCCGACTGGCCCTGGGCCTCGGAGGACTCGGAGAGCTGGAAGAGTTATTACCGCACCATCGTCGAGACGATGCGGTCGGTGCCGGGGGCGAACTTCGCGTTCGACTGGAACGTCAACAACGGCTCCAACGCCTACGACGCGGCGGACTACTACCCCGGTGACGACGTGGTCGACTACGTCGGGGTGGACGCGTACGACGTGTCGGGCAAGGCCTATCCGTACCCGGACACCTGTGACAGCGCCTGCTATGTGAAGCACCAGAAGCAGGCCTGGGACGAGTCGATCTACGGCGGGGACCGGGGCCTGAAGTACTGGTCGAACTTCGCCCGGGAGCACGGCAAGCAGCTCACCCTGCCGGAGTGGGGGGTGTGGCAGCGACCGGACGGTATAGGGGGCTCGGACGACCCGGACTACATCCAGCGAATGTACGACTTCATCACCGACACGGACAACAATGTGGCGTACGCCTCGTACTTCGAGTATGACTACAGCGACGGCTCGGGCGGGCAGCACAGCCTGGAGAACTCGTTCCCGAACAGCGCAGCGAAGTTCAAGGAACTGTTCCTTCCGCTCTACCGGGAGTCCGCGTCGTCGTAGGGCCCCCGCCTGCACCTAGCAGTGCCCCGTCCGGGCTAAGATCCTTCCGGACCTTTGTGAAGCAGTCGTAAAGATCCATTTCCTGGCGGGACCCGCATAATCCTCCCGCCCTGTGATGGATGGGGAAGTACGACTGCATGACGACCACAGGCCGTCCGCCGAGGCCCGACACCGCTCAGCCGGAGAGACTCCAGAGCTCCACTCCTCTGCGCGAGTTGCTGAACACCATGATCGGCCTGCTGCTCGGCGAGATCAGTGACGGCGTCGAGACCGACCGTCTCCGGCGATACGTGGATCCGCTGACCATGTGCCTGGCCCTGGACCGGGATCTCGATGACCAGGCCGGTCAGGCCCGCGACGCCGTGTCGCAGGTCCAGACCCAGCAGATGAGCGACCTGGCGACCGGGATGATCATGGCGCGGCTGGGCTGTGACGCGTCCACCGCCCGGACCCTGCTCGCGGCGTGGCTGGACAAGAAGCGGCTGGAGGCGGGTTCCCTGACGCCCGCCGAGGTGAAGTTGCTCCTGGAGGAGCCGGACCTCGAGAAGCTCTGAGATATGACGAAGCCCCCGGAGCAACGGCTCCGGGGGCTTACGGTCGCTCAGCGCCGGTAACCGGCCATCGACTCCAGACGGGCGATGCGGTCGGCCATCGGCGGGTGGGTGGCGAAGAGCTTGGCCACACCGCCCCCGCGGAACGGGTTGGCGATCATCATGTGGCTGGCGTTGACCAGTTCGCGCTCGGGCGGGAGCGGCAGCTGCCGGGTTCCCATCTCCAGCTTGCGCAGGGCCGAGGCCAGCGCCAGCGGGTCGCCGGTGAGCTTGGCGCCGTCTTCGTCCGCGTCGTACTCACGGGTGCGGCTGATCGCCATCTGGATGATGCCGGCCGCCAGGGGGCCGAGGATCGAGAAGGCGATCATGGCGATGAAGTTCGGCCGCTCGTCGTCGTCACTGCCGCCGAAGAAGAAGGCGAAGTTGGCGATGAACGTGACCGCGCTGGCCAGGGCACCGGCGATCGAGGCGGTGAGGATGTCACGGTTGTAGACGTGCATCAGCTCATGGCCGAGCACACCGCGCAGCTCCCGCTCGTCGAGGATCTGGAGAATGCCCTCGGTGCAGCAGACCGCCGCGTGCCGCGGGTTGCGGCCGGTGGCGAAGGCGTTGGGCGCCTGCGTCGGCGACACGTACAGCGCGGGCATCGGCTGGCGGGCCTCGTTGGAGAGCTCCCGGACGATGCGGTACATCGCCGGTTGCTCGGCCTCGCTGACCGGCCGCGCCCGCATCGAGCGGATCGCCATCTTGCCGGAGTTCCAGTATTGGTAACCGCTGATGGCCAGTGAGATGGCCAGCGCGATGAACAGACCGGTCTGCCCGGCCATCACCATGCCGACCACCATCAGGCCGGCCGACATCCCGCCCAGCAGAATCGCGGTCTTCAGCCCGTTGAAATGACTATGGCCCATTTCGGCGCTCCCTGACTCCTCTCGATCGGTGCCACCGGGCACCGTCAGGAAACTCAACGGTATCCGGCTTGATCACGTTCCCGGCGCCTCAGTGCAGGAGGTCGGGTAACAGTCCGGCGATCGTCCCGGCCCCGATGGACAGACCCAGACAACCTGCCGCGGCTCCACCCAACACGATCCCCTCCGCGGGGCGCAGGCGCCACCGGGGTGTCGCCTGATCGGTCACCTGATCGGTCGTGGCGAGCAGGAGCGCGGTCCAGCGCAGGTAGTAGGCCAGGGCCAGGGCTACGTTGAGGGCCGCGACCACGGCCAGCGGCCAGAGCTGTGCGTCCACCACCGGGCGCAGCGCCACCACCTTGGCGATCAGTCCCATCACCCCCGGCGGGAGCCCGGCCAGGCAGGCCAGGGCGAACATCAGGACAGCGCTCGCCACCGGTTCGGTGCGAGCCAGGCCGCGGTAGGCCGCCAGGGTGTGTTCCTCACCGGCCCGGTGGTGCCGCGCGACCAGCACCACCACGGCGAACACGGCCAGGCTGGCCACCACGTAGGCCAGCAGGTAGCCGAGTGAGGCCCCGACCGCCTCCCGCACACCGTCGCGGGTGGTGCCCGAGGCCGCCAGCGGCAGCACCACCCAGCCCGCCTGGGCCACGGTCGACCAGGCCAGCAGCCGCACGGCAACCTGCTGGCGCAACGCCACCAGGTTGCCGACGGTCATGGTCAGCGCGGCCAGCACCCCGATCACGGGCGCCCAGGCGGCGTGCAGCGCCGGCAGCCCGATACCCAGCAGCACCGCGGCGGCGGCCAGCCCGGCGGCCTTGGAGACGGTGGACAGCAGCGCGGCGATCGGCAGCGGGGCGCCCGCGTAGGTGTCGGGCGTCCACTGGTGGAACGGCACCAGCGAGATCTTGAACCCGATACCCGCAAGCGCGAGCACCGCCCCGGCCACCGCGACGACGAGCACCTTCTCGTCCGGGTCGGAGGCAAGCACATCGGCGATCCGGGAGAGGTAGAGCGAGCCGGTGGCCAGGAAGAGCAGGCCGATGCCGAGCAGCAGCAGGCCGAGGGAGGCGATGGCCGTGAGGAGCAGGGTGACGGCGGCCTGCGCTCCCTGGGCGTCGCGGCGCAGGGCGATCAGGCCGATCGCCGGCAGGGTCGCGGTCTCCAGGGCCACGGTGAGGGTGGCCAGGTCACGGGCACCGGCCAGGGCGGTGGCACCGGCCACGGTGGCGAGCAGCAGGGTGTGGTGGGCGGTGCGGTCCTTCGCGCCCGGGCCGTCGACGGCCAGCAGCAGGCAGCCGATCGCGGCCACCAGCACGATCGCCTGCACGGTGAGGGTGAAGTCGGAAACCAGGTAGGAGCAGCCGAAGCCGACGTCGGACGGGCTCAGGCTCTCGGGCAGGGGTGAGGGCCCGCTCAGGCCGGCCGTGCCCACCACCACTCCGGTGGAGCAGGCCGTGGAGCGTTCGGTGCCCTCGAGCGCCAGGTAGGCCACCCCACCGGCGGCGGTGAGCAGGCCGGCCAGGGTGACCAGGTTCAGCAGGGGCCTCACCGGTCGGACGGCGTCGATCAGCAGCACCAGCAGCAGCGCGACCACGGGGGCAATGACGGGGAGCAGGGCCACCGCGTCGATCTCGGGGACACCGGTGAGCGTCCCGGTGATGTCGGTGAGCATCACGGCACCACTCCCCCGCCGGGCAGGAGCAGCCGGACCACCCCGGCGGTGGTGGACAGCAGCGGACCGGGTAACAGTCCGAGGACGACGGTGGCCACCACCAGGGGAAGGGTGACGGCGGTCTCGTGAGGGGTGGCGTCGGGGAGCTCGGCCTGGTCCGTGAGCGGCGTTCCCTGCCAGATCAGCCGCAGCACGCGCAGCCAGTAGGCGGCGGCGATCACGGTGCCGACCGCGGCGATCACGGCGTAGGGCCGGTCGAGGGCGCCGAGGGCGGAGGACTGCCAGGCCCCGGCGATCGTCAGCAGCTCACCCCAGAACACGGCCAGGCCGGGCAGTCCGAGACCGGCGACCGCGCCCAGGGTGAGAAGCCCTCCCAGCCGGGGCAGCCGGTCGCGCAGGCCGGGGCCGAGCACGGTCAGGTCGGCGCTGTGGTGGCGGTCTTTCAGCGCCCCGACGACGAAGAACAGCAGGGCGCTCACCACGCCGTGCGCGATATTGGCGTAGAGCGCGCCCTGCAGGCCGGTCGGGGTCATCGAGGCCACCCCGAGCAGCACGAAACCCATGTGCGCCACCGACGACAGCGCCACCAGCCGCTTCAGGTCGCGCTCGGTCAGGCAGGCCAGACCGGCCCAGACGATGCCCACCACCGCGAAGCCGCCGAGCCAGGGGGCCACGTTCTGCAGGCCGGCGGGCAGCACCGGCAAGGCCACCCGCACCAGGCCGTACGTGCCGAGTTTCAGCAGGATCCCGGCGAGCAGGACCGATCCGGCGGTCGGGGCGATCGTGTGGGCCGGGGGCAGCCAGGTGTGCAGCGGCCACATCGGGGTCTTCACGGCCAGGCCGAACACGATCAGCCCGGCCGCCACGGTCTGGGTGGTCACCGACATCCCGGCGCCGCCGCGTTCGATCAGCTCGGTCAGGTCGGAGGTGCCGGTGCGGGCGATCACCAGGATGATCCCGAGCAGCATGAGCGCCGAGCCGGTGGCGGTGTAGAGCACGAACCGGCTCGCGGCGTCGTCGCGGGTGGCGGTCCCTCCGGGTTGGGTCGTGTCACCCCAGATCCGGATCACCAGCCACATCGGGATCAGCACGGTCTCGAAGGCGATGAAGAACAGCAGCAGGTCGAGCGCGGTGAAGGTGGCGAGGGCGCCGCCGGTCACCACGAGCACGCAGATCACCAGGTGACGGCCCGGTCCCACCCGGGTCAGGTGCAGGCACACGAGCACGGCCAGCAGAGCGGTGAGCAGGACCAGGGGTGCGCTGACCCCATCCATCCCCAGATGGGCCTGAAGGCCCAGGGCGGGCACCCAGTCGGTGCGTACCTCCAGCTGCATCCGGCCGAACCCGGCCACGCTCGTCTCGTAGGTGGCGAGGACGGCCAGGGCCAGGGTGACCAGGGCGACCCCCAGCCCGGTCCGGACGGCGAACCGGTCCGGAAGGACCGTCAGCACCAGGGCACCGATGAACGGCACCAGCACCAACACCGGCAGTAACCACGACGACCAGCTCATACGAGCACCATCCCGGCCACGGTGAGCACGACCGCGCCGACGAACACCCAGGCCGCGTAGGCCGTGGCCAGACCGGTCTGGGCGCGGCGCAGCACGGCCCCGGCGATCTCGGTGGTGGGCCGCACACCCCGCACATACGCGTCCACCACGTCCCGCTCGAGCATCTGCACCGTCCGCGCCAGCCCCAGTACCGGGCGCACCACGAGTACCCGGATCACGACGTCGAAGTAGAAAGCGTTCTCCAGCAAGGATCTCGCTCTCATGGGCAGGGCCACGGCAATGTCCGGGGTGCCCAGACGAGGCGCCGAGACCGCCCAACCGACCCCCGAAAGGGCGAGCAGCGCACCGGTGATCGCGGTGCCGGGCTGAATCTCGACGCCGTGCAGCAGATCGAACGGGGTCAGCAGTACCAGGCCGAAGGCCACGGTCGGGATCGCCAGAAGGTACAGGGGAAGCATCATCGCGACGGGTACCCCGTGCCCGTGCGCGTTCTCGTGCGGTTCCTCGGTCTCGGCGTCACCCACCGCGGGCAGCACCGGGCCCCGCCCCATGGCGACGATCGCCCAGGCCCGCCCCGCGTACAGCCCGGTCAGCACGATCGTGAGAACCCCGGCGACCAGCACGGTCCAGCCCGCCCAGGTGCCGGCGTGGGCAGCCTCGTCGGCGGCCGACAGCACGGCCTCCTTCGACCAGAACCCCCCGAACGGCGGGATACCCGCCAGCCCCAGCAACCCGATCCCGAAGAGCACGGCCAGGCTGCGGTGCGTGCGCCAGAGCCCACCCATGTCGGCGAGCGCCGTCGAGCCGACGATGTGCACGATGCATCCGGCGGCCAGGAACAGCAGCGCCTTGAAGGCTCCGTGCGAGAGAAGATGGAGGACGCCCGGGGCGGCGAGCGCTGTCGGGTCACCGGAGCCCAGCTCACGGTCGGAAGCCACGCAGACCGCGCCGAGCATGTACGCGACCTGACTGATCGTGGAGTAGGCCAGCAGCCGTTTCAGATCGGTCTGGGCCAAGGCCGCCAGGGCCGCGCCGACCATGCTGATCGAGGCCAGGACGGCGCCGGTCTGCAGGGCGCCCGGCACGGTCAGGTAGAGCGGCAGCAACCGGGCCATCAGGAACACCCCGGCCGCCACCATGGTCGCGGCGTGGATCAGGGCCGAGACCGGGGTCGGGCCCTCCATCGCATCCGGTAGCCAGATGTGCAGCGGGAACTGCGCCGACTTGCCCACCACTCCGGCAAGCAGCAGCAGGCCCGCCGTCAGCACGGTGCCGTGGCCGATCTCATTCTCGGTGGCGGCCCGGTTCAGGTCGCTGATCGACGTGGTGCCCGCCCCCGCGATCAGCACCACCACCGCCAGCACCACCCCGATGTCGCCGACCCGGGTGACCAGGAAAGCCTTGGTGGCAGCCGCTCTCGCGCCCGCCCGTTCACTGTGGTGACCGACGAGCAGGTACGAGGCCAAGCCCATGATCTCCCAGCCGATGAGCAGCAGCACCAGGTCGGCGGAGTGCACCACCAGCATCATCGCGGCGGTGAACAGCGAGACCGTCGCGGCGTAGGCCGGGTAGCGGGTCGGTGCTTGCGGCGTGCCCTCCCCCGCCAGGTAGGCCGTCGAGTAGATCTGCACGCAGAACGCGACCAGGGCCACCAGAGCGGCGACCGCGGCGGAGAGCTGGTCGGAGCGCAGGGTCAGATCGATGGTGGTGCCCCCGAGCTGGGCCCGGCCGAGGAAACCGAACGCCGTGACCGGGCCGTCGGTCCCGACCAGCACCAGTTCCACGATCGCGGCCACCAGGGCGCCGAGCGAGCCGAGCACGGCCCAGTCCCGGGCCCAGGCCTTGCCCATGAGCAGCCCCAGCATCGCCGAGACGGCGGGCAGCACGATCGTGAGGATGGCGGCGGACTCGGTCACGACGGTGTCTCCGTGTGCGTGGGCGAGGCCTCGCCCAGTTCCCGTACCGCGGTCAGCTCCACAGTGCCGCGGGCCCGGAACAGCAGCAGCACGATCGCCAGGCCCAGGCCGATCTCCGCGGCCGCGACGGTGATCACGAAGATCGTCATCACCTGCCCCGGGATCAGCGGGTCGTGGTAGGCCTGGCTGTGCTCCAGCCCGGCCAGACCGCCCGCCGGTAGCGCCGAAGCAGTCACCAGCAACACGTTCGCGGCGTTGAGAAGGAGTTCCGCGCCGATCAGCACGAGCACGGCGTTGCGCCGGGCGAGAATGCCGTAGACCCCGATCCCCGCCAGGGCCGCGGCCAGGACGGCCGGTCCGAGCAGGTGGATCACTGTTCCCCGCCGTCTTCGGTCGTTCCGGGAAGGTGACGCGACACCGCGATCGCCGCCACCAGGGCCGCCAGCAGCAGCACCGAGAGCAGCTCGAACGGCAGCAGCCAGCCGGAGAACACGGCCTGGCCGATGTTCCGGGCGCTGCCCTGCTCGCCCTGCACCTCGACGGTCAGGTCCTGCAGGGCGTAGATCAGCGTTCCGGCCAGGATCCCGCCCACCGAGATGCCCGCGACCACCGCCGCCAGCTTCTGGCCCTTCGGCGCGTCCAGGCGACTGCTCGGTTCCACCGGGGCCCGGGTCAGCATCAGCGCGAAGATCACCAGCACCACCACGGCGCCGACGTAGACCAGCAGCTGCACCAGCGCCACCACCTCGGCGCCGAGCACCAGGTACACACCGGCCAGCGCACCCAGACTCACCACCAGCCACAGGGCGCAGTGCACGACGCGTGAGCCGGTCACGGCCAGCAGCGCACTCGCCGCCGCCAGCACCGCGAGGGCGGTGAGGAGCAGGTCGAGTCCGCTCACCGCTCACCCTCGTCAGCAGGTGGCAAGACCTGGGTCTCGTCGGTCACCGGGGGCAACTCGGTGGTTTCGTCCGTGCTGATGGACGTCTCCCCCGCCTGGTCGTCCACCGGCACCATCGGGGTGGTGGCGTCCGGGTCCTCGGCCTCACGCTTCCTCGCCAAGGACGCCTCGTACGCCGCAATCGCCTTGTCCGCGGCCGTTCTCGCCACGCCGACCTCCTTCGCCTCGACGGCTCCGGGGTCGGGCAGGGGCGGGGGCGGGACGCTGGCCATCCAGCTCTCGAGCCGGTCGCTCTCGTGCAGCAGGTCGCGGATGTCGAACTCGGCGTACTCGAACTCGGGGCTCCAGAAGAGCGCGTCGAACGGGCAGGCCTCGATGCAGATGCCGCAGTACATGCACAGGGAGAAGTCGATGGCGAAGCGGTCCAGCACGTTCTTCTGCCGGGGACGGCCGCCGGGCTCGGGAGCCGGGACCTCTTCCTTGTGCGACTCGATGTAGATGCACCAGTCCGGGCACTCACGGGCGCACAGCATGCAACTGGTGCAGTTCTCGGCGAGCAGGGCGATCACCCCGCGGCTGCGTGGAGGCAGATCGGGCCGGACGTCCGGGTACTCCTGCGTGTGGGTGTGCCGCGCCAGGGCCCGGGCCGTGGTGGCCAGCCCGGAGACCAGGCCCCCGCCGACGCCGTGCCGGTGGCCGTCAGGGCTACCCGCGTCGTCGTGCTGTGGGTTGGTCACCGATGCATCTTGCCGTGTTCGACGTCACTCGCGCGACGCGCCTCACGGGTCAGCGCTGGGCGGGTGGAAGCTGCTGCACCGGGAAGACCGGCGCCGGGAGCCCCAGTTCTCGCGCGGCGTGCTCCTCGGCCCATGCTCTCGCCCTGCCCTTCGCCAGCGTGCCGCGGACCTGGGTGGCGACCGCGAGCCCGTCGAGCATCACGCAGATCCGCAGCGCGGCCTCCTGCGGGTCGGGGCAGGTGAACTCCCCGGCCTCAGCCCCGGCCGCGACCAGCCGGGTCAGGCCGTGGCGCCAGCGCGCGTCATTGCGGCGGACCACCTCGCGGATCTCGGCGGTGTAGCGGCCCTCGGCCCAGGCGTCGATGTTGTGCGACCACACCTCGCGGTCGCCGGGGTCGGAGGAGATCTGCTGGTAGAGCCGGATCACGTTACGCACGCGCTCGGCGTGGGTGCCCGGGCCGGCAATCGCCGCGTCCATGGCGTCCAGATCGCGGTCGGAGGCCATCACAAATGCCTCGGAGAGCAGCCGCTCTTTGGAATCGAAATGGTAAAAGACCAGGCCGGCACTGATTCCGAGCTCCGCCGCGACATCGGCCACCCGGGTCCGCGCGAATCCCTTGCGCCCGACCACCGCCGCCGCGGCCCGGAGAATCTCCTCGCGCCGGATCTCAGCCTGCTGCCGCGCCACGTCACCCACCTCAAGCGTGTTCCGACAAATGCCCGCGCCGGAACGTACACGCCACCGGCATGACCATCAATATTCCGATTGCGGTGGATTACGGCACATCCGACACGGACCGATCTCCCGGCAAACCGGATCCCGGGGACCGGACGGCCAATAGTGATATTAGCCGCTGTCCTTACCGGCGCCTCCGGATCCGGCGAATCCAGCTCTACCCTCGAACACTCGCCGTCACCCACAGTGATGGGGGCGAGTCTCTGAACCCACGAGTGCCCCACGGGCGCCCCACGGAGGCGGACACCCACCGCACTCACGCGCCGGCCGCCGGAGCCCTCGGCGTCCCCCTTTTAGGCACCCAATGACAAAAATGGGAGCGGGCCGTACGACCGACCACTACCCCGACACCTGTCATTAATTCATGCGCACGAAAAAGGTCCGGCCACGTCATCCAGAACGTCACCGGGCCACTGCGCCACCGAACGGCATCGGCAGTGCAGCGATAGTGCGCCATCCGTGCCACCACGCCCCTACGGCCAGCGAATTCAGCACGAAATCCGGCTACCTCGCGAGATCGATAATTCCATTCATGACCTGCGCATTCTGTCTTTTTCCAGGCGCCCGCGACGCCCAGGAACAGAATGCGCCAACCACTCCGAGCGGCCTGATCGCGGCCCTTCTGGCAGTATTCCCATTTGTGGAACGCGTGACGGGCATCGGGGGACTGTTCTTCCGGAGCAAGGATCCGGAGAGACTGGCCGCCTGGTATGAAGACCACCTCGGCGTGACGCCAGTGCCCTTGACGTACGAAGAAGCGCCCTGGATTTCACAGTCCGGGCCGACGGTCTTCGCCGCATTCGCTGACGACGCCGAGCACTTCGGGCGACCCCAGCAGCAATGGATGGTCAATTTCCGGGTCCGCGACCTGGACGCGATGGTGGCCCAGCTGCGGCGGGCCGGCATCGCCGTCGAGGTCGACGAGGAGATCTATCCCAACGGCCGCTTCGCCCGGGTGCACGACCCCGAAGGCAACCCCGTGGAACTATGGGAGCCGTGAGCAACTCCCCCGTAACCGATCTGGTCTTCCGTGACGTCCCGTTCGACAGCCCTGAAGCGGTCTCCCTGATCGCCGAGGTCCAGCAGGAGTACGTCGTCCGCTACGGCGGACCGGACGACACCCCCGTCGACCCGGCCGAATTCGCTCCGCCCTCGGGCCTGTTCACCATCGCCGAGGCCGGTGGCGAGCTCGCCGGCTGCGTCGGCCTGCGGGGGAACCCCGCCGAGGGTGAGGGGTCGGTGGAGATGAAGCGGTTGTACGTGCGCCCCGGGTTCCGCCGTCACGGCCTGGCCCGGCGCCTGCTGGCCTCGGCCGAGCTGCGCGCGATGGCCCTGGGCTACACCCGCCTGATCCTGGAGACGGGCACGAAGCAGCCGGAGGCCGTGGCCCTGTACCGCAGCGCGGGCTACCTGCCGCACGCCGGCTTCGGGCTCTACCAGCACGAGGAAGGCGCGCTCCACTTCGTGAAGAACCTGGACTAGGGCCTTTCCTGCGGATCACGCCGTGAGCTGCGGAGGTGCCCGGTGAGCCGGGCTGGACGTGGCCGGTGGGCCCGCTCGTAGCGTTCCTCCGTGGGGCCACACCGGACGCGTCCAGACGGCTCTCCGGGCACCCCGCAGTAGGCGATGATCCGCAGGACACGCCCTGGTTCTCAGGCCACGACGACCACGGCGGTGAGGGCCAGCTGGGCCAGGGCGACGGGCACGAGCCCCGCCCAGGCCAGCCGTTGCAGCTGGTCCTCCCGCAGGCGTGGCCAGGCCACCCGCAGCCAGATCACGACGACCGCGACCATCCCGGTCTTCAGCAGCGTCCAGAGCGGGCCCAGCGTGTCGCTGAACGGGCCGTGCCAGCCGCCGAGAAACAGCACCGCGGTCAGCGCGGACAGCACCACGATGCCCGCGTACTCGCTGAGCAGGAACAACGCGAACCGCAGCCCGGTGTACTCGGTGTAGGGACCGGCCACCAGCTCGGAGTCGGCGATCGGCATGTCGAACGGCGGGCGCTGCACCTCGGCCAGCCCTGCCACCACGAACACGATCAGGGCCGGGGCCTGCCAGAACAGCCACCACCACTGCCAGGCCTCACCGATGCCCGTCAGCGACAGCGTGCCCGCGGCCATCGCCACGCTCGCCGCCGCCAGCACCAGCGGCAGCTCGTAGGCCAGTAGCTGGGCGGCCGCACGCATCGACCCCAGCAGCGCGTACTTGTTCCCGCTCGACCAGCCCGCCATCAGGGTGCCCAGCACCGCGACGGCGCTCGCGGCCAGGACGAACAGCAGCCCGGCGTCCACGTCCGCCGCCACCCAGTCCGGGCTCAGCGGAATCACCGCCATCGCCACCAGATAAGGCACCAGCGCCACCCCGGGAGCCAGCCGGAACACGCCGGCATCGGCCCGGTCCGGGACGATGTCTTCCTTCTGCAGGAACTTCACCCCGTCGGCCACGAGCTGCGCCCACCCGTGGAACCCTCCGGCGTACATCGGGCCCAGCCGCCCCTGCATGTGCGCCATCACCTTGTGCTCGGTCTGCCCGACCACCAGCGGCAGGGTGAGGAACGCGACCAGCACGGCCAGCGTGCGCAGCACGATCTCGGCCACCAGCCCGGCGTCGAGGGTCATGCGTCGCGCTCGGGGGTGGACGCGGGTAGCTCGGTGTGCGCCGAGGGATCGTCGGTGGCAGTGGACGCGGGAGTGGACGCGGGAGTGGACGCGGGAGTGGACGCGGCGGTCTCGTTCGGCTCGGACGGACTGGCAGGGGCGAGAGCGCCGGCCGCGGCGGGGACAACGGAAGTCTTTGCCGGGTCGACAGAAGCGCGAGCCCCGGTCGCCTCGATGGGAGCCTCTGTCGTCCTGACTACCCGACTCGTCGCCCGGGCGATCCTTGCGGGGCGCTCGGGAATGCCCGCCCGTGACGCTCGGCGGGGTGGCTCGGAGGCGACTTCTCGTGGAGTGCCTGGTTCGTGGGGGCCCCAGGACGGGTCCGGGACTCCTGGGGGCAGGGTCTTGCGGCGGGTGGGGGCCTTGGCGCCGGAGTCGCCGGGATCTTTGGCACCGGGCCAGGCCTTCGCCGCGCGGGCGGCCAGGACGAACGACTTGCGGAGCGGGGTGCCCTCGAAACCGTCGGGCAGCAGCAGTGGGCGCAGCCCGGCCCCCGAACCGTCGGAGAAGCCGGTGAAGGTCAGGCCGAACATCTCGTGGGTCTCACGCTCGTGCCAGGCCACACCCGGCCACAGCGACGTGAGGCTCGGCAGATTCAGGTCTCGGTTCGGCACCCGGGTGCGCAGCAGCAGGCGGCGCACCCTGCGGTCGGACGAGCCGAACGAGTCGGACCCGGCCAGGTGCAGCACCACGTCGAGCCCGGCCGGATCGCCCTCGGGCTCGTCCACCGCCGAGAGCCAGTCGAGGAAGTCGAGGTCCAGTTCGTCACGGGCGCAGGTGGCCGCCGCGACCCAGCCGGAGGCGGGAACATCGACCACCGGGGTGCCGGCGGCGTCTACGCTCACCGTGACCAGTGGAGCCCCGGCCTCCTGGTCAGCCAACCCTTCGCCCTCCGGATCGGCTTCGCGGCCTGCCTGGGTGCTGCCGCTCTTCAGATCAGCGCTGCTAACCGGGCCGGCCAGGCTCCCTAGGTCAGCGCCGCTATCCGGGCCGGCGAGGCTTCCCGGGTTGGCGCTGTTTTCCGGGGCGGCCTTCCGAAGTGCTGCGGTGAACCAGGTCGCCAGTACGTCACCCTCGACGGGCCGGGGGGTCACGCGTGCGCGCCCTTCGACACCAGGCCGCGGCTCAGACTCGCCGCCCCGCGACGGCGCGACCCGTAACGCGCGGAGAGGTTCTCGGTGGCGATCTTCTCCTGCAGCTTCACGATGCCCTGGAGCAGCGCCTCGGGACGGGGCGGGCAGCCGGGCACATAGACGTCGATGGGGATGATCTGGTCGACGCCCTTTGTCACGCAGTACGAGTCCCAGTACGGGCCACCCGAGTTGGAGCAGGCACCGAACGAGATGGCGTATTTCGGCTCCGGCATCTGCTCCCAGAGCCGGCGCACGGCGGGAGCCATCTTGTCGGTGACCGTGCCGGAGACCACCATCAGGTCGGCCTGGCGCGGGCCGTTGGCGAACGGGATCACGCCCAGCCGGATGAAGTCGTGGCGGGCCATGCTGGCGGCGATGAACTCGATGGCGCAGCAGGCCAGGCCGAAGTTGAACACCCAGAGCGAATAACGCCGGCCCCAGTTCAGCACCAGCCGCAGCGGGTGCGGGGCGACGGCGCTCAGCGGACCGAGCTCCGCGGGCACCTGGGACCGCAGCACCGGCATCGGCAGCGCGGTCTTGGGCGAGATGCCCCGGGCACCGCCACCGGGCCTGGTGAGGTCGGTCGGGTCGGTCGGGTCGGTCAGATCCATCGCAGCACCCCGCGACGGATGGCGTGGATCAGCCCGACGGCGATGATGCCGATGAACACGCCCATCTCGCCCAGCGTGGCCCAGCCGAGATCCTTCACCACGGTGACCCACGGAAACAGGTACACCGCATCGACCGCAAAGATCAGGTAGAGGAAGGCGTAGAGGTAGTAACGGATCTGGCTCTGGGCCCAGCCCGACCCCTCGGCGTCGACCCCGCTCTCGTAGGTGAGCGTCTTCTCGGCCGAGCGCACCTGCGGGCGCAGGGCCCGGGCCGCCCCCATCGCCCCGGCGAACAGCAGCACCCCGGCCGCGATCACCGTGGCGACGATCAGGTACGTCTCCAGGCCCTCCATGAGGAACGACTGTAGCGACCACCACCGACAGAACCGGGGGACCAACTCGGGCTCAGGTCGGACTCACGGTCCGACTCAGTTCTCGGGTCAGCTCTCGGTCAGTTCTCGGGTCAGCTCTCGGGCAGGCCGAACGCCGCCCGCCGGTTCGCGGGCACCAGGTCGAGGTAGTCGCGGTGCTTCTCCACGAACGCCTTGACGAAGGGACAGACCGGGAGAATCTTCGACCCCCGCTCGCGCTCGGTGTCGAGGGTCGCGCGGATCAGCTGGGTGGCCAGACCCTGACCACCGAACTTCTCGCCGATCTCGGTGTGTACATAACTCACCACCGGGCCGGGCCCGCGGTGCTCGGCGAACCCGGCCAGCTCGCCGTCCACCCAGATCTCGAAGCGGTTCTCGTCACGGTTCTCCCGTACTTCGGCCATGCGTCATGAGAACACACGGGCCCCGATGATCATTGAGGGTGCCCCCGTGTGATGGCGTGGTGAATTTCCTGTTCATGGCTGGTCATGAACAGACGCCTCACAGACCCGGATGCGTTAACCGCATCTGCGAGCCCAAACCCGCAGCTATACACTCAACCGCCGAATCCTGCGCTGACCTTGGAGTATCGATGTCCCGCCGACTGCCTGCCGCCGGCACCGCAATTCTCGCCCTGCTGGCCGTCGCGGCCTGCGCACCCGCCGACTCGAACGACGAGGCGAGCGCCTCGTCCTCCAGTTCCGCGTCCTCGTGCACACCTGCCGACCTCGACACGCTGACCGCGAGCACCCTCACCATCGGGACCGACAAGCCCGCCTACGAACCCTGGTTCCAGGACGACGACCCGTCCAACGGCAAGGGCTTCGAGTCGGCCGTGGCCTACGCCGTGGCCCATCAGCTCGGCTACACCGACGACCAGGTGAAGTGGGAGACGGTGATCTTCACCGCCGCGGTGCAGCCGGGTAAGAAGAGCTTCGACTTCGACATCAACCAGTTCTCGATCAACGACGAGC
Organism: Kineosporia sp. NBRC 101731; assembly: GCF_030269305.1. Lineage (NCBI taxonomy): Bacteria > Bacillati > Actinomycetota > Actinomycetes > Kineosporiales > Kineosporiaceae > Kineosporia > Kineosporia sp. NBRC 101731. The sequence goes on along the minus strand of NZ_BSTC01000001.1, from coordinate 1,126,480 downwards.
GCAAGCAGGCCGTGGACTTCTCCAGCGGTTACTACGACGTGACCCAGGCCGTCGTGGCGCTCAAGGGCAACAAGGCCGCGAGCGCCACCGGCCTGGCCGGCCTCAAGGATCTGAAGCTCGGTGCCCAGGTGGGCACCACCAGCTACAACGCCATCAAGACGGTGATCGACCCGAGCCAGACCCCGGCCGTGTTCGACGACAACGACAAGGCCAAGCTGGCCCTGAACAACGGCCAGATCGACGGCCTGGTGGTCGACCTGCCCACGGCGCTCTACCTGGCCTCCGCCGAACTCGACGACGGTGTGGTGGTGGGCCAGCTGCCCGCCACCAGCGACACACCGGAGCAGTTCGGTCTGGTGCTGGGTAAGAACAGCTCGCTGACCAGCTGCGTCAGCCAGGCCGTGGACACCCTGCGGGAGAACGGCACGCTGGACAAGATCGAGACGCAGTGGCTGACCGAGTCGGCCGGGGCGCCTGAGCTGAAGTGAGTTCTGTCGAGGACACCTGGAGCCCGTCCGCCCGCCAGCGGGAACGGGACGCGTACCGCAAGCGCCAGGGTCTGCGATCGCTGCTGATCGCGGGTCTGAGCACCCTCGTCATCGGGGGTGCGCTGATCACGGCCGTGATGTCGGCCCCCGGCTGGGAACGCACGCGCACCACGTTCTTCAACTGGGACAAGGCCGTCGAGTCCTTCCCCGCCGTGCTGGCCGGTTTCTGGATCAACGTCCAGGTCTTCGCCGTCAGTGCCCTGTGCGTGCTGATCGTCGGCATGGCTCTCGCGGTGCTGAAAACGCTGCGAGGACCGGTTTTCTGGCCGCTGCGGGCACTGGCCACGGTGTATGTGGACGTCTTCCGGGGCCTGCCGCTGATCCTGGTGCTGCTGCTGGTCGGGTTCGGCGTTCCCGCGCTGAACCTGACCGGGGTGCCGACCGATCCGATCGTGCTGGGCTGTGTGGCCCTGGTGCTGACCTACTCGGCGTACGTGGCCGAGGTGTTCCGGGCCGGCATCGAGTCGGTGCACCCGAGCCAGCGGGCCGCGGCCCGGTCGCTGGGCCTGAGCGGACCGCAGAGCATGCGCTACGTGGTGCTGCCGCAGGCCGTGCGCCGGGTGGTTCCGCCGCTGCTGAACGACCTGGCCTCGCTGACCAAGGACTCGGGTCTGATCTCGGTGCTCGGCGCCGCGATCGACGCGGTGCGGGCGGCCCAGATCGAGACCGCGACCAGTTTCAACTTCACCCCGTACGTGGTGGCCGGGGCCCTGTTCCTGGTGCTGACCATCCCGCTGACCCGGCTCACCGACCGGGCGGCACGGCGTTACGGGGCCGTCCCGGGCGGAGGCCATCTGTGAGCGCGCTGCTCGGTATCGAGAACCTGCGCAAGAGTTACGGGCGCAGCGTGGTGCTGCGCGACTTCAGCCTGGACGTGGACGAGCACGACGTGGTGGTGCTGATCGGCGCCTCCGGCTCGGGCAAGTCCACGCTGCTGCGCTGTATCGACCTGCTGGAGACGGTCGACGACGGTGTGATCGAGCTGCAGGGCCGCGACATCACCGATCCGCGGGTGAACGCCGACGAGGTGCGCTCGAAGATCGGCATCGTCTTCCAGTCGTTCAACCTGTTCCCGCACCTCACCGTGCTGGACAACATCACGCTGGCACCGCGGAAGGTGCACGGCGTCCCGGCGGAACTGGCACGCGAGCGGGCGCTGGTGACGCTGGAGCGGGTGGGCCTGAAGAACCGGGCGGACGCTTATCCCGACCATCTGTCGGGTGGTCAGCAGCAGCGCGTCGCGATCGCCCGGTCGCTGGTCAACGACCCCGTGCTGATGTTGTTCGACGAGGTCACGTCGGCTCTCGACCCGGAACTGGTGGGTGAGGTGCTGGCCATGCTGCGCGACCTGAAGTCCGAGGGCATGACCATGCTGGTGGCCACCCACGAGATGGGCTTCGCCCGCCAGGTGGCCGACCACGTGTGTTTCCTCGATGGTGGACGCGTGCTGGAACGGGGTGCCCCGGAGCAGGTTCTCGGGGAGCCGACGCAGGAGCGCACGCGGCAGTTCCTGCGGCGGATCATCGAGGCGGGGCGGCTTTAGTTCGTTGAATGGGGGACGCCGGTCAGCTCGCCTTGGCGAGCTGGCCGGCGTCCCCCATTTTCATCTCTGACTGCGCCCTCTCAGAGCGATGGTGAGCAGGTCGGAGGCCGGTCCGCGGGGCGAACTGCCCAGCGACCAGACGGCCAGCAGACGGCGGTCGAGGGCCAGGCCGGTGACGGCGACCGTGCGCAGCCGGCCGGAGGCCACGTCGTCGGCCACCGCCAGCGTGCTCAGCATTGCCGGGCCGGCCCCCGCCAGCACCGCGCCCCGCACGGCCGCGGTGCCGGACAGTTCCAGCAACGGCTCAATGCCCACGTGGCCCACCGCCTCGAGCGCGACCTCCAGCGCGCGACGGGTGCCCGACCCGGCCTCCCGCGAGACCAGCGGCGTGGCGGCCAGTTCGGCCGCGCCGACCGGACGCCGGCGCCGTGACCAGGGATGACCGGTGGGCACGACCAGCACCAGAGAGTCGGTGCCGATCTCCCGCCAGGCCAGGTCGTCGGGGGCGGCCGGCCCTTCGACGAACCCCAGGCCGGCCCGGCCGTCGCGCACCCGCTCGGCGACCTCCTCGGAGTTGGTCGCGGTCAGCTGCACCGACAGCTCGTCGTGCCGGGCCTCGACCTGGTGCCGCAAAGTGACCAGCCAGCGCGGCATCAGGTACTCCGCGACGGTCAGGCTGGCGGCCACACGCAGGCGGGCGTGGTGCTCGGCCCGCAACGCCGCGACACTGGCCTCCAGCCCGGCGGCGAGTTCGGTGAGCTGCCCGGCCCAGTCGGCGACCAGGGCCCCGGCGGTGGTGAGGGTCGACCCCTGCCGGCTACGCCGCAGCACCTGCACCCCGAGAGTGCCCTCGAGACGGCGGATGCGTTCGCTGGCGGCCTGCTGACTGATGTGGTGCTCCCGCGCGGCGGCACCCAGACTGCCGGTGCGGGCCACCGAGAGCAGCAGGTCGAGCGCCGTGAGTTCGGGCACCCGCGGGGACAGTGGCATGGGATCCAGGTTAGCCCCGTCACAAGTCCAACTTGTGACCGCACAGGGCCGAAGGCACTAGCCAACGGGCCGATCGCGGCGCAGGGTGGTGCACTGTGTCCCGCCCGTGCCCAGTGCGCCGAGGCCACTAGCAGATCACCCGAACTAAGGGGAACCTGAGTGGCGTACGACCCGCCCTGCAGCGAGACACTGGAACGGTGCCCGCGAACCACGGGGTGGAACGACGCTCGGGTACAGCCAGGCTGACTGAGGAGAACTTCATGGACGACACTGCTGTGGTCCCGGCCCCCTCACGGGTCGAGCAGATCGACAGTGTGGTGATCCGTTTCGCCGGCGACTCCGGTGACGGTATGCAGCTGACCGGTGACCGGTTCACCGCCGAGACCGCTTCACTCGGCAACGACCTGGCGACGCTGCCCAACTTCCCCGCCGAGATCCGCGCTCCCCAGGGCACCCTGCCCGGCGTCTCCAGTTTTCAGTTGCACTTCGCCGACCACGACGTACTCACCCCCGGCGACGCACCCGACGTGCTGGTCGCGATGAACCCGGCCGCGCTCAAGGCCAACCTGTCCGACCTGCCCCGCGGCAAGACGATCATCGTGAACACCGACGAGTTCACCAAGCGGAACCTGGCCAAGGTCGGCTACACCGCGAGCCCGGTCGATGACGGCTCGCTGGAGTCGTGGCAGGTGCAGCCGGTGCCGCTGACCAGCCTGACGGTCGAGGCGCTGAAGGAGTTCGGGCTCAGCCGCAAGGACTCCGAGCGTTCCAAGAACATGTTCGCGCTGGGCCTGCTCTGCTGGCTGTACAACCGGCCGACCGAGGGCACCGAGCGGTTCCTGAAGACGAAGTTCGGCCGCAAGCCGGAGATCCTGGCCGCCAACCTGGCCGCGTTCAAGGCCGGCTGGGCGTTCGGCGAGACCACCGAGGGCTTCGCGGTCTCCTACGAGATCGCGCCGGCCCCGGCCCCGGCCGGCACGTACCGCAACATCACCGGCAACACCGCTCTGGCCTACGGTCTGGTCGCCGCCGGGCACCGCTCCGGGCTGCCGGTGGTACTGGGCTCGTACCCGATCACCCCGGCCTCCGACATCCTGCACGCGCTGTCGGGCATGAAGAAGTTCGGCGTCACCACCATTCAGGCCGAGGACGAGATCTCCGCGATCGGGGCCGCCCTGGGCGCCTCGTACGGTGGCGCGATCGGCGTGACCACTACCTCCGGGCCCGGTCTGGCGCTGAAGAGCGAGACCATCGGCCTGGCCGTGTCGCTCGAGTTGCCGCTGGTGATCGTCGACGTGCAGCGTGGCGGCCCCTCCACCGGACTGCCCACCAAGACCGAGCAGTCCGACCTGCTCCAGGCCATGTACGGGCGCAACGGCGAGTCGCCGGTGCCGGTGATCTCGCCGCGCTCGCCCGCCGACTGCTTCGACGCGGCGATCGAGGCCGTGCGGGTGGCCATCACCTACCGCACGCCGGTGCTGCTGCTGTCGGACGGCTACCTGGCCAACGGTTCCGAGCCGTGGCAGCTGCCCTCGGTGGCATCGTTGCCCGACCTGCACGTGGACTTCGCGGCGAAGCCCGAGCCCGGGGCGCCCGCGTTCCGGCCCTTCGACCGCGATCCGGCCACGCTGGCCCGGCCCTGGGCGCCCCCGGGCACGGCCGGCCTGGAGCACCGCATCGGCGGCATCGAGAAGGCCGACGGCACCGGCGAGATCAGCTACGACCCGGACAACCACGACAAGATGGTGCGGCTGCGCCAGGCGAAGATCGACGGCATCGACGTGCCCGACCTCGAGGTCGACGACCCGGCCGGTGACGCCGACGTGCTGGTGATCGGCTGGGGCAGCACCTTCGGCCCGATTGCGGCCGGGGCCCGCGACGCCCGCAAGGCCGGGATCCGGGTCGCCACCGCCCACCTGCGCCATCTCAACCCGTTCCCGGCCAACACCGGTGACGTGCTGAAGCGCTACCGCCGGGTGCTGATCCCGGAGATGAACCTGGGCCAGCTCTCCCTGCTGCTGCGCGGGAAGTACCTGGTGGATGCCCGCGGCTACAACCAGGTGCGGGGCCTGCCGTTCAGTTCCGCGGAGATCGCCACCGCGATCACGTCACTCGCCACCGAGATCGAGGAGGTTTACTGACATGACCACGGAACTCGGTATGCCGAGTGTGCTCTCCGGCCTGGCCGGAGTGCCGCTCCTGACCCCGGACGACCCGAAGCAGACCCGCAAGGACTTCACCGCCGACGCCGAGGTGCGCTGGTGCCCGGGCTGCGGCGACTACGCGATCCTCGCCGCCGTGCAGGGTTTCATGCCCGAGCTGGGCATCCGGCGGGAGAACGTGGTCTGTGTCTCGGGCATCGGCTGCTCGTCCCGTTTCCCGTACTACCTGGACACCTACGGCCTGCACTCGATCCACGGACGGGCCCCGGCGATCGCGACCGGCCTGGTCACGGCCCGGCCCGACCTGAACGTCTGGGTGATCACGGGCGACGGCGACGCGCTCTCGATCGGTGGCAACCACCTGATCCACGCGCTGCGCCGCAACGTGAACCTGACCATCCTGCTGTTCAACAACCGCATCTACGGCCTCACCAAGGGTCAGTACTCACCCACCAGCGAACCCGGCAAGATCACCAAGTCGACGCCGGTCGGTTCGGTGGACACCCCGTTCAACCCGGTGTCCCTGGCACTGGGCGCCGAGGCCACGTTCGTCGCCCGTACCCTCGACTCCGACCGCAAGCACCTCACCTCGGTGCTGAAACAGGCCGTGGAACATCGTGGTTCGGCGCTCGTGGAGATCTACCAGAACTGCCCGATCTTCAACGACGGCGCGTTCGACGTGCTGAAAGACCGTGACGAGGCCCAGGCCCGGCTGATCCGGCTGGAGCACGGCGAGCCGATCCGCTTCGGGGTGGACGGCACCAAGGGCGTGGTGCGGGCGGCCGACGGCACGCTCGAGGTGGCCGACATCGACGCGGCCGGTCTCGAGAACGTGCTGGTGCACGACGCCGAGAACCCGAACCCGGCCACCCAGTTCGCCCTGTCCCGGCTCGACGACCCGACGCTGTCGCACGTGCCGCTCGGAGTGTTCCGCAAGGTCGTGCGCCCGGCCTACGACGACCTGGTGCGGGCCCAGGTGAACGGTGCGGTCGAGGCCAACAACGGCCCGGCCACGGACGACGACCTGACCGCGCTGCTGGCCGGCAAGGACACCTGGACCGTCGCCGGGTAAGCCGGGTGACCCGGGCCCGGACGGGGTCGGCGTCCGGCAGCACCCGGCCGCCCCCCATAGAATCGTGGGATGAATCCGGAGACCCGTAAAGGCATCATCTACGGCTTCTCCTGCTACCTGTTGTGGGGCATCTTCCCGCTCTACTTCCGGCTCCTGGCCGATTCCGGTGCGATCGAGGTGCTGTCCTACCGGATCCTCTGCAGCGGGGTGCTCTGCCTCGTCCTCCTCACGGCCCTGCGCTCGTGGCCGGAGGTCGGGGCGGTGCTCCGGAACCGCCGTCAGCTGCTGCTCCTGGGCACGGCCGCGTTCCTGATCGCGATCAACTGGGGCGTCTACATCTACGCCGTCAACAGCGATCAGGTGGTCGAGGCCGCGCTCGGCTACTTCCTGAACCCGCTGATCACCGTGGCCCTGGGCGTCATCGTGCTGCGCGAGCGGCTACGTGTGATGCAGTGGGCCGCCGTGGGCGTGGGCGTGGTCGCCGGCATCGTCCTGACCGTGAACTACGGGCATGTGCCAACGATCGCCCTCTCCCTGGCCCTCAGCTTCGGCACCTACGGCCTGCTGAAGAAGCAGGTCGGCAGCAACGGCGGGGTCAGCGCCCTGGCCGGGCTGAGCACCGAGAACCTGGTGCTGGCGCCGTTCACGATCATCACGCTGGTCGTGCTGGGCGCTCAGGGCAACAGCACCTTCGCCGACAACCCGCCGTGGCAGGCGCTTCTGCTCGTGTCGACGGGTTTCGTCACGGTCGTGCCGCTGCTGCTCTTCGCCTCCGCGGCCAGCCGGGTGCCGCTCTCCACCATGGGTCTGCTGCAGTACATGACCCCCGTACTGCAGTTCCTCTGCGGCGTGCTGGTGCTGGACGAGCACATGCCGGCCTCCCGCTGGGCCGGCTTCGGCCTGGTCTGGGTGGCCCTGGTGCTCCTGACCTCCGACAGCCTGGTCACCGCGCGGCGGCAGCGATCCGATCGACTCGCCGCCGCCCGCGTCGCTGTTTCCTAGACCTTCTCGAGCCGCACGATCACGGACTTCGAGGTGGGCGTGTTGCTGGTGTCGGCCACGCTGTCCAGCGGCACCAGCACGTTCGTCTCCGGGTAGTAGGCCGCCGCGCAGCCCTTCGCGGTGTCGTACTGCACGATCCGGAAGTTCTCGGCGCGCCGGTCCACCCCGTCCACCCACTCCGAGACCAGGTCGACCATCTCCCCGTCGGCCAGCCCGAGCGTCCGTAGATCGTCGGCATTCACGAACACCACCCGGCGGCCGCCCGTGACGCCGCGGTAGCGGTCGTCCAGACCGTAGATCGTGGTGTTGTACTGGTCGTGGCTGCGCAGGGTCTGCAGCAGCAACCGGCCTTCGGGGATCTTCGGGTACTCCAGCGGGCAGGCGGTGAAGTTGGCCCGGCCGGTCTTCGTCGGGAAACGGCGGCTGCGCGTGGCGTGCGGCAGCGTGAAACCTTTCGGGTCGGCCAGTTTCGTCTCGTAGTCGTCGAAGCCGGGCACCACCCGGGAGATCCGGTCGCGGATCGTGGAGTAGTCGGCCTCGAAGTCGTCCCAGGGCACGTCCACCCGGTCGCCGACCGCCCGCCGGGCCAGGCGGGTCACGATCGCCACCTCGGAGAGCAGCTGATCGGACGGGGGCTTGAGGTGTCCGCGCGAACCGTGCACCCGGCTCATCGAGTCCTCGACGCTGACCTTCTGATCACCCGAGGCCTGCCGGTCGCGGTCGGTGCGGCCGAGCGTGGGCAGGATCAGCGCGGTCTCGCCGCAGACCGTGTGTGAGCGGTTGAGCTTGGTCGAGACCTGCACGGTGAGGCGGCACTGACGCAGGGCCGCCTCGGTCAGGTTGCTGTCAGGTGTGGCCCGCACGAAGTTGCCGCCGACCGCCATGAACACGTCGATCTCACCGTCGCGCATGGCCCGCAGGCTGTCGACCACGTCGAAGCCGTGTTGGCGCGGCGGCTCGAAGCCGAACTCCTGCTGCAGGTTGTCGAGGAACCACTCGGGCATCTTCTCGAAGATGCCCATGGTGCGGTCGCCCTGCACGTTGCTGTGACCGCGTACCGGGCACACCCCGGCTCCCGGACGGCCCAGGTTTCCCTGGATCATCAGCACGTTCACGATCTCGTGGATCGTCGGCACCGAGTGCTTGTGCTGCGTGATGCCCATCGCCCAGCAGACGATGGTCTTGCGCGAGGCCAGGAACCGGTCGGCCAGATCGCGCACCTGCGACTGCGTCAGGCCGGTCGCCCGGACCAGCTCGGCCAGGTCGAGACCCTTGATGTGGGCGGCGTACTCGTCGAACCCGGCGGTGTGCTCGGCGATGAACGCGTGGTCGATCACCTCGTCGTGCTGCAGCAGGATCTGGGCCACGGCCATCAGCAGGGCCTGGTCACCGCCGATCCGGATCTGCAGGAAGTCGTCAGCCAGCGGAGTGCCCGAACCCACGACGCCCTTCGGCGTCTGCGGGTTGCGGAAGTTGATGAGGCCGGCCTCGGGCAGCGGGTTCACCGCCACGATCACGGCGCCGTTCTGCTTGGCCGCCTCCAGCGTGGCGAGCATGCGCGGGTGGTTGGTGCCCGGGTTCTGGCCCATCACCACGATCAGATCGGCCTGCTCGAGGTCGTCGATCTGCACGCTGCCCTTACCCACGCCGATCGCCTCGGTCAGCGCCGAGCCGGACGACTCGTGGCACATGTTCGAGCAGTCGGGCAGGTTGTTCGTGCCCAGCGCCCGCACCATCAGCTGGTACACGAAAGCGGCTTCGTTGCTCGTACGGCCCGAGGTGTAGAAGGTCGCCCGGTTCGGGCTGTCCAGCCCCCGCAGCTCGGTCGCGATCAGGTCGAACGCGGAGTCCCAGCTGATCGGCACGTAGTGGTCCTGGCCGGCGGGCTTGATCAGCGGCTCGGTGAGCCGGCCCTGCTGTCCCAGCCACCAGTCGGTCTTCTGGTCGAGCTCGGAGACGGCGTGCCGGGCGAAGAAGTCCGCCCCGATCGTGCGCTTCGTCGCCTCCTCGGCGACGGCCTTGGCCCCGTTCTCGCAGAACTCCGCCACATGCCGGTGGTCTTTCTCCGGCCAGGCACAGCCCGGACAGTCGAACCCGTCCTTCTGGTTCAGCTTCAGCAGCGTGCGCGTGGTGCGGGTGGCGCCCATCTGCTCGTACGACTTCTTCAGCGCGTGGTAAACCCCGGGAACGCCGGCGGCGGAGTCCTTGGAATGCCCGACCTGAACGTCGCTCTCGTCGAAATCTTCGCGCGGAGCTCGACTCATGACCCGGACCTCACAATCGGCAGCACTACAGAACCCACTCTTGTGACGCTACCTGAGGGGTAGGTGAGTCACCAGAGCAGCCCCCGTGGAGTCAAGAGAACAAGGAACGCGTCGGGCGGGTCGAGGGCACGGGGCGCCTCGGGTATGTCGGCCCGCACAGGATGGAGGACGCCCGGCGCTTGCGTCAGATGCGGTCGAGTCCGGTGAGATCGATGTCGATCTCGAAAGGCGTGGTCGACGTGAGGCGCTCTCGGTAGATACCGGTGTGCCGGTAGAACCTGATCGTGTGGTCGAGTTCGTAGACGTGGACGACCGGCAGGTTGCCTTCGTTCTCGACGATCCAGTAGTGCTGGATCCGGTGACGCGCATAGATCTCCAGCTTGGTCTCGCGGTCGTTCTCTTCGGTGTCGTTCGATATCACTTCGACGACGAGAATGAGGTCGTCCGGGGCGAAGGAGTTCTTCGTCAAATCATTGGCTGCCTCGGCCTTGGCGACCGAGATGTGTGGATCCCCCGATCATCTAGACATTTGTGAAAATGCCCAATTTCCTGACGTGGGGAAAGCCTAAAAGAGACATGCCCGGCCACCCCTGCACAGGGGCTACCGGGCACGGTTACGCGGGTCGGTGTCAGCGGGTGCGGTCGACCACGGCTTCCGCGAACTTCTGCAGGGCGGCCTTGGCCGGCGACTGCGGCAGCGGATCGAGGGTGCTGACGGCGTCGTGGGCCCAGCGGGCCGCCTCGTCGCGGGCGGTGTCCATCACCTTGTGCTCGTTGAGAGCCTCGATGGTCTCGGCCAGCCGGGCGTCGTCGGAGAGGTCGCCGTCGAGCATGCCGACAATGGTGGACGCGTCGGTGTCACCGTCGGCGGCGGCCCGGCGGACCAGGAGGGTGGGCAGGGTGGGCACGCCCTCGCGCAGGTCGGTGCCCTGCACCTTGCCGGAGACCCGGCCGGCACTGGAGAGGTCGATGACGTCGTCGGCGAGCTGGAAGGCGACACCGACGAGCTCGCCGTAGCGGATCATGATGTCGATCGTCTGCGCGTCACAGCCGCCGAACATGGCACCGAAGCGGCCGGCGGTGGCGATGAGCGAACCGGTCTTGTCGCCGAGCACCTGCAGGTAGTGGGCGATCGGGTCGTCGGTGGGCGACGGGCCGACCGTCTCGTGCATCTGGCCCAGGCACAGCCGCTCGAAGGTGGCGGCCTGGATGTCGACGGCCTCGGGGCCGAGCTCGGCGACGATGCGCGACGCCCGGGCGAAGAGCAGGTCACCGACGAGGATCGCGACCTGGTTGCCCCAGACCAGGTGGGCCGCGGCGGCACCGCGGCGCTGGTCGGCGGAGTCCATCACGTCGTCGTGGTAGAGCGAGGCGAGGTGGGTCAGCTCGACGACCACCCCGGCCTGCACGGCCTCGGGACGGTCTCCGTCACCGAGGTGTGCGGCCAGCAGGGTGAGCATCGGGCGGACCCGCTTGCCCCCTGCCTCCACGAGATGACGGGAGGCCGTATCAGCGAGCTGGTCGGTCTGCTGGACCGCCTCTCGCAGCCGGGCCTCGACCGTTTCCATGCCGATACGAACGGACTCGGCAAGGGCGGCGTCGGCCACCGGCAGATCCAGGGAAGCGGTCACAGCACTCACGGTAAGAACACAGACGAGCTGTTGGCCAATTGAAGGGCAGCGGCAGGGAGGATGCCGAGCCCGATCGTCGCGACGACACCGACGCCGACGGCGAGGGTCGTCAGGGCTCCGGGGCGGGTCACGGTTACAGCATCGCCTACCGAGTCGTTGAAGTACATCAACACGATGACGCGGATGTAGAAGAAGACGGCGATCGCGCTGGCCGCCACACCCACGACCACCAGGCCCGGACCCCACGGCGCCTGGTCGGCAGCGGCCGAGAAGACCGCGAACTTGCTGGTGAAGCCGCTGGTCAGCGGAATTCCGGCGAAAGCCAGGAGGAACAGCGTGAAGATCGCGGCGAGCCACGGCGACCGCTTGCCGAGCCCCTGCCACTGGGAGAGGTGAGTAGCCTCACCGCCGACACCGCCGTCCGGGGTGGAGGTACGCACCATGGCCACCAGGGCGAAGGCCCCGATGGTGGTGAAGCCGTAGGCCGCGAGGTAGAACAGCACCGCACCGATACCCGCCCGGTCCATCGCCAGCAGGCCGACGAGGATGAACCCGGCGTGGGCGATCGAGGAGTAGGCCAGCATGCGCTTCACGTCGGCCTGGACGATCGCGATGATCGAGCCGACCAGCATGGTCAGGGCGGCGATCACCCAGATCACCGGCTGCCAGTCCCAGCGCACGCCCGGGATGGCGACGTAGGCGATACGCAGCAGTGCACCGAACGCGGCGACCTTGGTGCAGGCGGCCATGAAGCCGGTGACCGGGGTGGGGGCGCCCTGGTACACGTCCGGGGTCCAGGACTGGAACGGCACCGCGCCGACCTTGAACAGCAGGCCGACCGCGAGCAGGCCGATACCCATGAGCAGCAGGCCGTCCTTGCCGACCACGGCCGAGGCGGCGGTGGTGCCGCCGCCGTCCGCGATCGCCGCGGCGATGGCCGACAGGCGCACGGAGCCCGCGAAGCCGTAGAGGAGAGCGGCACCGAACAGGAAGAACGCCGACGAGAACGCGCCCAGCAGGAAGTACTTCAGCGACGCCTCCTGGGACAGGAGACGACGGCGACGGGCCATGCCGCAGAGCAGGTACAGCGGCAGCGACAGCACCTCGAGGGCGATGAACATCGTCAGCAGGTCGTTCGAGGCCGGGAAGAGCAGCATGCCGACCAGCGAGAACAGGATCAGCGGGTAGATCTCGGTCTGCACCAGGCCGAGGCGCGAGGCGCGGGCCTCGTCCACCGATCCGGGCACCGCGGAGGCCTGCGACGTGAACGCGCTGGACTCCGGCGAGGCCTCGTCGGCCATGGTCAGCACGGCCATCAGGGCGAGTACCAGGATGGTGCCCTGGAGGAAGAGCGCCGGACCGTCGATGACGACCGCGCCGCCGGCGGTGGTCTTGGAGGTGTCCTGGGTGGCCAGGTAGACCACGAAGATCAAGCCGGTGGCGATGCTGACCGTCGCCAGGAAGACCTGGATGATGAACCGCTGGGCGCGCGGTGCGAAGGCCTCGACGAGCACGGCGAGCAGCGCCGCGACGAAGACGGCCAGCATCGGCGCTACCGCGGTGTAGTCGACCGAAGGAGCGTTCACTTGTTCTCTCCCTCAACTGCGACGGTCGGCTCGGGGTCCGTGACGCCGACCTGCTGCATGGTGGTGCTGATGGCTGGATTGATGACGTCCAGAACGGGTTTCGGGTAGACACCGAGGAAGAGGATGACCACGACCAGGGGTGCGACCACCAGGACCTCGCGGGTGCTGAGGTCTTTCCAGCCGTTCGAGTACTCCTTGACCGGCCCGGTGAACATGCGCTGGTAGGTCAGCAGGATGTAGAGGGCCGCGAGCACGATGCCGAGCGTGGCCAGTACGGCCACCGCCGGGTACTTGATGAACGTGCCGGTCAGCACCATGAATTCGCTGACGAAGCTCGACATGCCGGGCAGCGCCAGGCTGGACAGACCGGCCAGCAGGAAGCCCGCGGCGAGCACCGGGGTGGTGCGCTGCAGGCCGCCGTACTCGTCGATGTCGGCCGAGCCGCGGCGGTGGATCAGCATGCCCGCGACCAGGAACAGCGCGGCGGTGGAGAAGCCGTGGTTGACCATGTAGAGGGTCGAACCGGCCTGGCCGGTGGACGTCATCGCGAAGATGCCGAGCACGATGAAACCGAAGTGCGAGATCGAGGTGTAGGCGATCAGGCGCTTGAGGTCGGTCTGGCCGATCGCCAGCAGCGCCCCGTAGAGCACGGAGACCACGGCCAGGGCCAGGATCGTCGGTGCGGCCCACTTGCTGGCTCCGGGGAAGAGCGGCAGGCAGAGGGTCAGCATGCCGAAGGTGCCGATCTTGTCGAGCACACCGACCAGCAGCACCGCCACCCCGGCCGGGGCCTCGGCGGCCGCGTCGGGCAGCCAGGTGTGCACCGGCCAGATCGGCGCCTTGATCGCGAACGCGATGAAGAGCGAGACGAACATCAGCCGCTCGGCCGTCGGGCTGGAGAAGTCCAGGCCGGTCAGATTGTCGATCAGGAAGCCGCGATCACCGCCCGGACCGGCGTGGTAGAGGCTGATCACCCCGACCAGCATGATCAGCCCACCGGTGAGCGAGTAGCTGAGGAACTTCACGGCGGCGTACCGGCGACGCTGCTCGTTGCCGCCGAAGGCCCCGATCAGGAAGTAGACCGGGATCAGGATGGCCTCGAAGAACACGTAGAAGAGGAAGAGGTCGCGCGCCGCGAAGACGCCGATCATCATCGCCTCGAGCACCATGATCAGCCCGTAGAACAACCGGGCCTTCTCCTCGTCCACCTCGTTCCAGGCGGCCAGCACGCAGACCGGCACCAGCACGGTGGACAGCGCCACCATCACCAGGCCGATGCCGTTCACGCCGAGCGCGTAGCTGACGCCGAACTCACTGATCCAGGAATGCAGTTCGGTGAGCTGGATCTCGCCGGCGCGTGCGGTGTCGAACTGCAGCGCCGCGACCACGGTCAGTGCGAACGCCACCAGCGAGACGCCGAGGGCGACATGCCTCGCCCGCGGCGCGAGCGCCTTGGGCAGGGCCGCGATCACGGCCGAGCCCGCCAGAGGGACGGCTCCGATCACCGTCAGCCAGGGGAAGTCCATGGGTTCCTCAATCAGTGATTACAGGCGGACGGCGAGCATGCCGCCGAGGAGGATGACGACGCCCGCGAGCATCGACGCGGCATAGGAACGGACCAGACCGGTCTGGAGGAGGCGCAGCCTGCCGCCGAGGCCGCCGATGAGAGCGGCCAGGCCGCGCACGGCACCGTCCACACCCCGGTTGTCCACGAACACCAGCGCGCGGGTCAGGTACTGGCCCGGGCGCATGAACAGGCCTTCGTTGATGTCGTCCTGGAACAGGTCGTGCCGGGCGGCGCGGGTGAGAAGGCTTCCGCGGGGCGCGGTCACGGGGACCGAGGCCTGCCAGTACATCCGCCAGGCCAGGGCCACGCCCACCGCGACGAGAACCAGTGTGGCCCCGGTGATCACGGGAACCGAGAGCACCGGTTCCTCCTCGCCGTGGGCGCCGGTCACCGGCTCCAGCCAGTGCACGAGCCCGTTGGTGACGCCCAGCGCCAGACCGAGGAAGGCCGAGCCGATCGCGAGGATCATCATCGGCACCGTCATCAGGGCCGGCGACTCGTGCGGGTGGGCGTCGTCGTTCCAGCGCTTCTCCTTGCCCTGGAAGGTCATGAAGAAGAGGCGGGACATGTAGAAGGCGGTGATACCGGCGGCCAGCATGGCGGTGAGCCCGAAGACCCAGGGCCGCCAGCCCTCCCCGATGAACGCGGCCTCGATGATCTTGTCCTTGCTCCAGAAGCCGGACAGGAACGGGAAGCCGATGATGGCCAGCCAACCCAGCCCGAACGTCACCCAGGTGATCTTCATGACCCCGGAAAGACGTCCGAACGTGCGCATGTTCACCGAGTCGTTCATGCCGTGCATGACCGATCCGGCGCCGAGGAACATGCCGGCCTTGAAGAAGCCGTGGGTGAGCAGGTGGAAGATCGCGAAGGCGGCGCCGACCGGGCCCAGCCCGGCAGCGAGCATCATGTAGCCGATCTGCGACATCGTCGAGGCGGCCAGGGCCTTCTTGATGTCGTCCTTCGCACAGCCGACGATCGCCCCGTAGACCAGGGTGATCGCACCGACGATGACGACCACCAGCTGGGCGTCCGGCGCACCGATGTAGACCGGCCCGGAGCGCACCACCAGGTAGACACCGGCGGTGACCATGGTCGCGGCGTGGATCAGTGCGGAAACCGGTGTGGGACCGGCCATCGCGTCGCCGAGCCAGGACTGCAACGGGAACTGCGCGGACTTTCCACAGGCGCCGACCAGGAGCAGCAGGCCGATGACGGTGAGCTTGTTCTCGCTCGCGGAGTCGGCGTTCGCGAAGACGTCGCTGAACGAGACGCTGCCGAACGCGGCGAACATCGCCATGATCGCCAGCGAAAGTCCCACGTCACCGACGCGGTTGACGATGAACGCCTTCTTGGCGGCGGTGGCGTAGGCCGGGTTGTAGTTCCAGAAACCGATCAGCAGGTAGGACGCAAGACCGACGCCCTCCCAGCCGACGAACATCAGGAGGTAGGAGTCGGCCAGGACCAGGAGCAGCATCGAGGCGACGAAGAGGTTGAGGTAGGCGAAGAACCGGCGCCGGTCCGGGTCGTGCTCCATGTAGGCCACGGAGTAGACGTGGATCAGCGAGCCGACGAACGTCACCAGCAGCACGAACGCGATCGACAGCTGGTCGACCAGCAGCCCGGCGTCGAGGCGGAACGTGCCCGCCTGGATCCAGGTGAACAGGTTCAGGTGGATCGCACGTTCCTCGGCGTCCGCGCCCAGCAGGCTGAAGAAGAGCAGTGCGCCCCAGACGAAGGCGGCCCAGCTCATCACCACGCCGAGCCAGTGGCCCCACTTGTCCAGGCGGCGACCGCCGAGCAGGAGGATCGCGGCACCCAGGGCCGGCAGGGCGACCAGCAGCCAGGCGCCGGACTGAACGGCGCCCTCCGCGGCCTGGTACACCCCCGGCTCGGCGGCGGAAGTCAGCATCACGGCCGTGCCTCTCAGTACTTCAGCAGGTTGGCGTCGTCGACCGACGCAGACCTGCGGGTGCGGAAGATGGTGAAGATGATCGCCAGTCCGACGACCACCTCGGCGGCCGCGACGAGCATCACGAACAGCGCGATCACCTGGCCCTCGATGTTCCCGTTGATGCGGGAGAAGGTGACGAACGCCAGGTTGGCGGCGTTCAGCATGAGCTCGACGCCCATGAAGACCACGATCGCGTTCTTCCGGACCAGCACGGTCACGGCACCGATCGAGAACAGCAGCACCGACAGGTACAGCCAGTGAATCTGGTTCATGACCGGTCCCCTTCGGTCTTGGCGGTCGTCCCGGTCGTCCCGGTCGTCCCGGTCGTCGTTGCGGTCTTCGTGGCGGTCTCGATGGTGGACGTGCTGGTCGTCCCGGTCTCGAACCCCGGGTTCCCGGGGCCCTTGAGCGGGTGGCCCTGCGCGTCCGCCTGGTTCTGGGCGTTCGGGCTGATCTCCGCCTCGATGATCGCCACGTCCTCGGCGACCGTGAGCACGGACTGGTTCTGCCCCCGGGCGATGAGCACCCGCGAGACCGACAGCTCGGACGGGCTGCCGTCGGGCAGCAGGGCCGGGATGTCGACCGCGTTGTGCCGGGCGAAGACACCGGGCGAGGGCAGCGGGGCCTTGATCGTGCCTTCCTTGATGCGCTTGATCGCCAGGTCGCGCTGCGTCGCCTTCGGGGTGAGCCGCTCGCGGTGCGCCAGCACCATCGCGCCGAGCACCGCGGTGATCAGCAGGGCGCTGGTGGCCTCGAAGGCCCAGACGTACTGGCCGAAGATCATCTCGGCCATCTTCGTCATGTTGCCCTCGGCGTCGATGTTCTGCAGACCCTTGGCGCCGTCGTAGGTGACCTGACCGATCACCGTGATCATCAGGCCGGCCAGGCCGAGACCGAAGACCAGGGCCAGCCAGCGCTGACCCTTGATGGTCTCGACCAGCGAGTCCGAGGAGTCGACGCCGACCAGCATCATCATGAAGAGGAACAGCATCATCACGGCGCCGGCGTAGACGAAGATCTGCACCACTCCGAGGAACGGTGCCTGCAGCGCCAGGTAGACGATGCCGAGGCAGACCATCACCAGAGCCATGCACAGCGCGGCGTGAACCGCCTTGCGGCAGAACAGCAGACCGAGTGCGGCGGGCACGGAAATGATCGCGATGACCCAGAACAGCCAGTTCTCACCGCTGCTGCCGTAGTCGGAGGCGCCGGGTGAGGTGGCGAGCAGGAGCGCGGTGTTCACCGGTCGCCCCCCTTGACCGACTCGACCGGCTCGGCCTTCTCGTCCTCGCCCGTGCGCGCGTCCACCCATTCCTGCTGCTCGGGCACCGACTGGGTGACCTTGCCCTGGTAGTAGTCCTGTTCGGTGGTGCCGGGCACCATCGGGTGCGGGGCCGGGATCATCCCGCCGAGCACCGGGGCCAGCAGGTCCTGCTTCTCGAAGATCAGGCCGGCCCGGGTGCTGCCCTTGAGCTGCTCGTACTCGTTCGTCATGGTCAGGGCCCGGGTCGGGCAGGCCTCGATGCACAGGCCGCAGAGGATGCAGCGCAGGTAGTTGATCTGGTAGACGCGGCCGTAGCGCTCACCGGGCGAGAACCGGTCTTCCTCGGTGTTGTCCGCTCCCTCGACGAAGATGGCGTCGGCCGGGCAGGCCCAGGCGCACAGCTCGCAGCCGATGCACTTCTCCAGCCCGTCGGGGTGCCGGTTCAGCTGGTGACGCCCGTGGAACCGGGGTGCGGTCGGGACCTTCTGTTCCGGGTACTGCTCGGTGACAACCTTCGTGAACATCGTCGCGAAGGTGACACCGAACCCGGCGAT
Source organism: Kineosporia sp. NBRC 101731 (assembly GCF_030269305.1). Taxonomy (NCBI): domain Bacteria; kingdom Bacillati; phylum Actinomycetota; class Actinomycetes; order Kineosporiales; family Kineosporiaceae; genus Kineosporia; species Kineosporia sp. NBRC 101731. The sequence goes on along the minus strand of NZ_BSTC01000001.1, from coordinate 1,108,343 downwards.
GGGGGCGAAGGCCGAGAGCCAGCCACCGCCGTCCGACGAGGTCTCGTTCGAATTGCGGTCAGCCACCGCGGACCTCCTCCAGTGCGGGTGTTGCGTCAGTGGGGCCGGAAGCCTGACCCTCGTTCTGCCCATTGGTCCGGATCAGCCGCTGGCCGGGCATCGCCGGCACCGGGAATCCGCCCGCGAACGGGTCGACCGGGATCTCCGGGTCGGCCGGCTTCTCCTCGGGCGGCGTGCCTCTCAGAGCCTCGACCGCGCCCCAGACGATCGCCAGCACCAGCACCACTCCGACCAGGATCATGACCCGGTCGCGGCGGTCGATGTTGCCGAACTGGTCCATGGCCCGCACGACGGCCACGGCCATCGTCCAGAGCAGGGCGGCCGGGATGAGGATTTTCCAGCCGAAGCGCATGAACTGGTCGTAGCGCAGACGCGGCAGCGTGCCGCGCAGCCAGATGTACATGAACAGGAAGAGACAGGTCTTGACCGCGAACCAGATCAGTGGCCAGTAGCCGGTGTTCGCGTCGTCCCACAGCGAGATCGGCCACGGGGCCCGCCATCCGCCGAGGAACAGCGTGGTCGCCAGCATCGAGACGGTGACCATGTTGACGTACTCGGCGAGGAAGAACAGGGCGAACTTCAGTGAGCTGTACTCGGTGTGGAAGCCACCGACCAGCTCACCCTCGGCCTCGGGCAGGTCGAACGGGGCCCGGTTGGTCTCGCCGACCATCGCGATCACGTAGATGACGAACGACGGCAGCAGTGGCAGGCACCACCAGATCGACTGCTGTGCCTCGACGATCGCCGAGGTGGACATCGAGCCGGAGTACAGGAACACGCTGACCAGCGAGAGCCCCATCGCGATCTCGTAAGAGATGACCTGGGCCGAGGACCGCAGACCACCCAGCAGCGGGTAGGTCGAGCCGGACGACCAGCCGGCCAGCACGATGCCGTACACCCCGATCCCGGCCACGGCCAGGATGAACAGCACCGCGACGTTCATGTCGGTGAGCTGCAGCGGAGTGTCGATGTCGGTGAACGGGATACGGACCTGCGGCCCGAACGGGATCACCGCGAACGAGGTGAAGCAGGCCGTGCAGGCGATCAATGGCGCGATCACGAAGACGACCTTGTCGGCCGCCGCCGGGATGATGTCTTCCTTCAGCGCCAGTTTCACGCCGTCGGCCAGGGACTGCAGCAGGCCGAACGGTCCGTGGCGGTTGGGGCCGGGACGCGACTGCATCCGGCCCACCACGCGGCGCTCGGCCCAGATCATCAGCAGCGTCGCGACGACGGCCACCGCGAACAGCAGCACGGCCTTCACCAGGACGACCCAGCCGGTGTCCTCGGAGAAGTTCGCCGTCGGGTTCTCCGCGAGAAGCGCGGGCGTGAGCACGATCAGGCTCCCATCAGCTGGTCACCGGCGAGCCGCACGGAGACCGCGTCACCGTTGCCGGCCGCCAGCTTCGAGCGGACCGGGCTGCCCGGGGAATTGCTGGGCAGCCAGACGACGCCGTCGGGCATCGGGGTCAGGGCGAGCGGCAAGGTGATCTCCCCACGGTCGTTGAACACCGTCACGTTGCTCGAGATCCCGTTCTGCACGCCCAGTTGCGCGGCGGTGACCGGAGACATCCGGGCGACCGCGCGGTGTGCGGTGCCCGCCAGGTACGGCTCGCCGTCCTGCAGCCGGCCCCGGTCGAGCAGCATCGACCAGGTCGAGAGCACGGTGGTTCCGGCCACCGGCACGGTGTGGTTCTCGGGCTTGTCCGCCTTCGCACCCTCCCAGCGACCCAGGGAGGCCAGCTCGGCGGTGCCGGACAGCTCGCCGCGCAGCCCGAGCCAGGCCCCGACCTCGGAGGCCAGGGAGTCGAGCACCTCGCCGTCGCTGAGGGCGTCGGAGGTGAGGGCCTGCGGGAACTCCCGGTGACGGCCCTCCCAGTTGAGGTACGTGCCGCCCTTCTCGGCGGGCGGGGCCACCGGCAGCACGACGTCGGCGTAGGCCGTCACCGCGCTGGCCCGCACCTCGAGGCTGACCACGAACGACGCGGTCTCCAGGGCGGCCCGGGCAGCGGCCGGATCGGGCATGTCGTCGGGGTCGACACCACCGACGAGCAGACCGGCCAGGACGCCGGCGGCGGCGGCGTCGACGATCCGGGTGGCGTCGCGTCCGGGCTGGGAGGGAAGGCTCTCCACGTCCCAGGCCGCAGCCATGTCGACCCGGGCGGCCGGGTCGGAGACCGGGCGGCCACCGGGCAGCAGACCGGGCAGGGCGCCGGCCTCGACCGCACCCCGCTCCCCGGCCCGGCGCGGCACCCAGGCCAGCCGGGCACCGGAGCTCGCGGCCAGGGCCAGGGCGGCCTGGTAGGCACCGGGCGACTCGGTCAGGCGCGGGCCGAGCAGGATGATCGAACCGGGCTCGGCCACCGCCTCGGCGGCGGCCGCGGTACCGAGTGCGGCGGCCTCCTGACCGGGAACGGTCTGGAGCAGCGTGCCGGACAGCTTGATCAGGCCGCGGCTGGCCCAGGGCGCGATCGAGTAGACCTTCTTGCGGCCCTTCAGCACCGACTTGCGCAGCCGCAGGAAGACGCTGGCCGCCTCTTCCTCGGCCTCCAGACCGGCGAGCAGCACCGACGGTGCGGCCTCCAGCGCGGCGTAGGTGACGCCCAGGCCGGTACCGGCCACGGCGTGGCTGAGGAAGGCCTCCTCCTCGGCCGAGTGGGCCCGGGAACGGAAGTCGATGTCGTTGGTGCGCAGCACCACTCGCGCGAACTTGGCGTAGGCGTAGGCGTCACCGACGGTCAGCCGACCGCCGGGCAGCACACCCACTCCCCCGGCGTCGCGCGCCTTGAGCAGGCCCTTCGCCGCCACCTCGAGGGCGTACGGCCAGCTCACCGGCTCCAGCTCCCCGGACTCCGGGTCGCGCACCAGCGGGTGGGTCAGACGGTCGGCGCCGGTGGACCAGGTGAAGGCCCAGCGACCCTTGTCGCAGTTCCACTCCTCGTTCACCGCGCTGTCTTCCGCCGCCAGACGCCGCGCGACCTTGCCGCGACGGTGGTCGACGCGCAGCGCGCAGCCCCCGGCGCAGTGCTCGCAGACGCCCTTGCTCGACACCAGGTCGAACGGGCGGGCCCGGAACCGGTAGGCCGCACCGGTCAGCGCGCCGACCGGGCAGATCTGGATGGTGTTGCCGGAGAAGTAGCTGGCGAACGGCTGGCCCGACTCGTCGAGCATGGACTCGCCGCGGGTGGTGATGCCGTCGGCCGCGTAGGTACCGGTGACGTGATCGTGCGAGGCGCCGCGGGACTCATCTTTCGTGGACCCCTGGGTCGGGGACTCCACGGTGGGCTCGAGTTCCTCGCTGGTGCGGACGACGGGGTAAGGCAGATCGACGTGGAAGTCCAGGACGCCGGGCGAGAAGGTACCGATCTGCTGGTGCGCGCCGCGCATCTGCAGATCGATGAACGGGTCGCCGGCGATCTCCTTGGAGAACCGGGTGCAGCGTTGGCAGAGGATGCAGCGCTCCCGGTCGAGCAGCACCTGGGTGGAGATCCGGATCGGCTTGGGGAAGGTGCGCTTCACCTCGGTGAAGCGGCTCTCGCCCTGGCCGTTCGCGAGGGCCTGGTTCTGCAGCGGGCATTCGCCACCCTTGTCGCAGACCGGGCAGTCCAGCGGGTGGTTGATGAGCAGCAGCTCCATGACCCCGCGCTGGGCCTTCTCCGAGACCGGCGAGGTGAGCTGGGTCTTGACCACCATCCCGGGGGTGGCCGTCATGGTGCAGGATGCCTGCGGCTTGGGCATCGGCCGCACGTTCCCCTCCCGGTCCGGCATGGCGACCTCGACCAGGCACTGCCGGCAGGCGCCGGCCGGGGCCAGGAGCGGATGGTCGCAGAACCGCGGGATGGCGATGCCCAGTTCCTCGGCGGCGCGGATCAGCAGGGTGCCCTTGGGCACGCTGACCTCGACCCCGTCGATGGTCAGGGTCACCAGATCAACGGCTGGCTTGGACGGATCGGTGACGGTCATCAGGCGTTCACTCCAGCAAAGAGCGTGGACTTCACCGGGTCGAAGGGGCAGCCGCCCTCGTCCAGGTGGCGCAGGTACTCGTCCCGGAAGTGCTGGACGGACGAGCTGATCGGGCTGGTCGCGCCGTCACCGAGGGCGCAGAACGAGCGGCCCAGGATGTTGTCGCAGATGTCTAGCAGACGGTCCAGGTCGGACGGCTGACCCTGACCGTTCTCCAGCTGGCGCAGCACCTGAACCAGCCAGTACGTGCCCTCACGGCACGGGGTGCACTTGCCGCAGGACTCGTGCGCGTAGAACTCGGTCCAGCGCAGTACGGCCCGCACCACGCAGACCGTCTCGTCGAAGATCTGCAGCGCCCGGGTGCCGAGCATCGAACCGGCGGCCCCGGTGGACTCGAAGTCCAGGGGCACGTCGAGGTGTTCAGCCGTGAACATCGGGGTGGACGAGCCGCCCGGGGTCCAGAACTTCAGCTCGTGGCCTTCGCGCATGCCCCCGGCCATGTCGATCAGCTCGCGCAGCGTGATGCCCAGCGGGGCCTCGTACTGGCCGGGCCGCTTCACGTGCCCGGAGAGCGAGAAGAAACCGAAACCGGCGCTCTTGGCAGTGCCCATGCCCGAGAACCAGCTCGAGCCGTTGTCGATGACGCTCGGCACGCTGGCGATGGACTCGACGTTGTTGACCACGGTGGGCCGGGCGTACAGACCCGCGACCGCCGGGAACGGCGGCTTCAGGCGGGGCTGACCGCGCCGTCCCTCGAGCGAGTCGAGCAGCGCCGTCTCCTCGCCGCAGATGTAGGCGCCGGCGCCGGCGTGCACCACGATGTCGATGTTCTGCCCGGAGCCCAGCACGTTCTCGCCGAGATAACCCGCGGCGCGGGCCTCCTCGACCGCCTGCAGCAGACGGCGGTACACGTGCACGACCTCGCCGCGCAGGTAGATGAACGCGCGTTCGGCCCGGATCGCGTGGCAGGTGATGATCGCGCCCTCGATCAGGTACTGGGGCGTCGCCATCATCAGCGGAATGTCTTTACAGGTTCCCGGTTCCGACTCGTCGGCGTTGATCACCAGGTAGCGCGGGTTGCCGTCGGGCTTGGGCAGGAAACTCCACTTGAGCCCGGTCGGGAAGCCGGCGCCGCCCCGGCCGCGCAGGCCGGAGTCCTTCACCGCACTGACGACGTCTTCCGGGGCCATGGCCAGCGCCTTGCGCAGGGCCTGGTAACCGCCGTTGCGCTCGTAGCTCTCCAGGGTCCAGGACTCGGCCTCGTTCCAGTGCTTCGACAGCACGGGGGTGAGAGTGACCGGCTCACGTACTGTTTCAGTCATCGGAACCTCAGCCCTTCGTCTCGGTGCCGGTGCCCGGATCGGCTTCGCCCTGCGTCGCCTCGGCCGGGGACTTGCCCGCCTGGGTGCCCGCGCGGTTCTTCGTGCCCGGGTCGACCGCGGGTGCGTCAGAGCCACTGGTCTTGGCCGCGCGGTCCTTGACGTCTGCCGCCGCGGAAGCGGTGGCCGCCGGAGTCGTCGTGGTGGACGTCCCCTGTTGGGGCTTTTCGGCCGACGGACCCCCGGTACCCGCGGGACCAGGCGCCTGCCAGCCCTTCTCGGCCGCCAGCAGGGTTCCCCGCAGGGAAGCCTCACCGGCCCCGACGCCCTCGTTCGCGCGTCCGTCGTTGAAACCGGCCAGCACGTGCGAGACCTCTTTGAAGGTCGGCACCTGGTTCGGCCCCCGGGTGGGGGCCACCGGCTCACCGGCGCGCAGCCGGTCGCAGATCCTGCGGGCCGACGACGGCGTCTGGTTGTCGAAGAACTCCCAGTTCACCATCACCACCGGCGCGAAGTCGCAGGCCGCGTTGCACTCGAGGCGCTCGAGGGTGATCTTGCCGTCCTGCGTGGTCTCGTCGTGACCGACTTCGAGGTGCTCCTCGAGCGAGTCGAAGATGGCGTCGCCGCCCATCACCGCGCACAGCGTGTTGGTGCAGACCCCGACCGTGTACTCACCGTTGGGGTGGCGCTTGTACTGCGTGTAGAAGGTCGCGACCGCGGACACCTCGGCCGTGCTGAGCCCGAGAAGCTCCGCGCACAGCGCGATCCCGTCCGGGCTGACGTAGCCTTCCTCGCTCTGCACCAGGTGCAGCATGGGCAGCAGGGCCGAGCGCTGCTGCGGGTAACGGGCCATGATCTGCCCGGCCTCGGTGGAAAGCCGCTGGACGGCTTCTGCGGAGAGTGCCATCAGCGGTCGACCCCACCCATCACCGGGTCGATCGACGCCACGGCCACGATCACGTCGGCCATCTGCCCGCCCTCGCTCATTGCCGCCATCGCCTGCAGGTTGTGGAACGACGGGTCACGGAAATGGGCCCGGTAAGGCCGGGTTCCGCCGTCCGAGACCAGGTGCACCGCGAGTTCGCCGCGGGGCGACTCGACCGCCTGGTAGACCTGCCCGGCCGGGACCCGGAAGCCCTCGGTGACCAGCTTGAAGTGGTGGATCAGGGCCTCCATCGAGGTGCCCATGATCTCCTTGATGTGGTCCAGGCTGTTGCCCATCCCGTCACCGCCGATGGCCAGCTGGGCCGGCCAGGCGATCTTCTTGTCGGCGATCATGACCGGGCCGGGACCCATCTCCTGCAACCGGTCCAGGGTCTGCTCGACGATCTTGAGCGACTCCTTCATCTCGTTGATCCGGATGCGGAGCCGCCCGTAGGCGTCGGAGGTGTCCCAGGTCTGCACGTCGAAGTCGTAGGTCTCGTAACCGCAGTACGGCTCGGACTTGCGCAGGTCGTGCGGGAAACCGGTGGAACGCAGCACCGGCCCGGTGACGCCCAGCGCCATGCACCCGGTCAGGTCGAGCACGCCGACATCCTGCATCCGGGCCTTGACCAGCGGGTTCTCATTACTGAGCTTCTCGATGTCGGAGATGCCCTTGCGCAGCAGCGGGATGTCTTCGCGGATCCGGTCGATCGCGCCGGGCGGCAGGTCCTGCGCCAGGCCGCCGGGGCGGATGAACGCGTGGTTCATACGCAGGCCGGTGATCAGCTCCAGGAGGTGCAGCACCACCTCGCGCTCCCGGAAACCGACCGTCATCACGGTCAGGGCGCCGATCTCCATACCACCGGTGGCCAGCGCGACCAGGTGCGAACTGACCCGGTTGAGCTCCATCAGCAGCACCCGGATGACCGTCGCCCGCTCGGGGATGTCGTCGGTGATGCCCAGGAGCTTCTCCACGCCCAGGCAGTACGCGGCCTCCTGGAACAGCGGGGTCAGGTAGTCCATGCGGGTCACGAAGGTCACGCCCTGGGTCCAGGAACGGAACTCCATGTTCTTCTCGATACCGGTATGCAGGTATCCGATGCCGCAGCGGGCCTCGGTGACCGTCTCGCCGTCGAGCTCGAGGATGAGCCGGAGCACCCCGTGGGTGGACGGGTGCTGAGGGCCCATGTTGACGACGATGCGTTCCTCGCCGAGGTTCGTCGCCTCCTCGGCGATGTCGGCCCAGTCGCCACCGGCAGACGTGAAGACCTTGCCCTCGGCCGCCTTCTCGGCGGCGTCGGTCGAGTTGTCCGCGTCGATCGTGGATTCGGCCATCAGTTGTACGACCTCCTCGTGTCCGGCGGCGGAATGGTGGCGCCCTTGTACTCCACCGGGATTCCGCCGAGCGGATAGTCCTTGCGCTGGGGGTGGCCCGGCCAGTCGTCGGGCATCTGGATGCGCGTCAGCGCCGGGTGGCCGTCGAAGATCAGGCCGAAGAAGTCCCAGACCTCGCGCTCGTGCCAGTTGGCGCTGGGGTAGACCTCGACGACCGACGGGATGTGCCGGTCGGAGTCCGGCACCGAGACCTCGAGCCGCACCCGGCGGGTGTGGGTGATCGAGGTCAGGTGGTAGACGGCGCGCAGCTCCCGGCCCGTGTCGTCGGGGTAGTGCACACCGCTCACGCCGGAGAACAGCTCGAACCGCAGATCGGGCTCGTCCCGCAGGGTTTTCGCGACCAGCAGGATGTGCTCGCGGTGAATGTGGAAAGTGATCTCGCCCCGGTCGACCACCACCGACTCGATGACACCGGCCGGGTCGGTACCCGCCGCGGTGAGTGCCTCGGCCAGGAGGTCGGTGACGGTGTCGAACCAGCCGCCGTAGGGGCGGGGCGAGGGCGGGGGCAGCGCGACGCTGCGCACCAGTCCCCCGAAGCCCGAGGTGTCACCCGAGCCCCGGTTGCCGAACATGCCGCGCCGGGTGGTGATCACGTCGGCCTCGACAGTGTGGACGGACAGTTCGCCGGGTTCGTCGATGCCGTCGGTCCCGCTGGTCATCGGAGCAGGCCCTTCATCTGGGAGGTCGGGATGGCCTTGAGCGCCGCCGCCTCGGCCGCGCGGGCCGCCTCTTCCCGGTTGACGCCCAGCGGCATGTTCTGGATCTGCTGGTGCAGCTCCAGAATCGCGTTGATCAGCATCTCCGGACGGGGCGGGCAACCAGGCAGATAGATGTCGACCGGCACGATGTGGTCGACGCCCTGGACGATCGCGTAGTTGTTGAACATCCCGCCGGAGGAGGCGCAGACGCCCATCGACAGAACCCATTTCGGGTTGACCATCTGGTCGTAGACCTGGCGCACCACCGGGGCCATCTTCTGGCTCACCCGGCCCGCCACGATCATCAGGTCGGCCTGGCGCGGCGAGGCCCGGAAGACCTCCATGCCGAACCGGCCGAGGTCGTAGCGCGGCGCGCCACTGGTCATCATCTCGATCGCGCAGCAGGCCAGGCCGAATGTCGCAGGCCAGAGCGAGGCCTTACGCATGTAGCCGGCCAGCACCTCGACCGAGGTCAGCATGAAACCACTGGGGAGCTTCTCTTCGATACCCATCTAGATTCCCTCTGTCCTGGTGGGTTTGGGCCTCGTGGGCTCGGGCCTCAGTCCCACTCCAGGCCGCCGCGGCGCCAGACGTAGGCGTAAGCGATGAACACGGTGATCACGAAGAGCACCATCTCGACCAGCGCGAAGACGCCGAGAGAGTCGAAGGCGACCGCGAACGGAAGGAGGAAGACGCTCTCGATGTCGAAGACGATGAACAGCATCGCCACCAGGTAGTACTTGATCGGGAACCGGCCACCGCCCGCAGCCGGCGGAGTGGGCTCGATGCCGCATTCGTAGGCCTCGAGCTTGGCCCGGTTATAACGCTTGGGGCCGGTGAAGGCGCCGGCGGCAACGGAGAAGACGGCGAACCCACCACCGATGGCCATCAGAGCCAGGATCGGGACGTATGGGTTCATGACAGCAGCCTTCCCGCACTTGTCACCATTGAACGGACCGGAACGACCCGGGCCGCGCCCATCCTAGGGGCCTGCAAATGCGCCACGGCCGCTGGGTGTGCCGCGCCGTCGCGATTGCTGGTGATCCCCCGTGAAGGGCGACTGAACCCGCTTGTGAAGTGATTCACGCGGCACAGCATACGACCAGAACAGAAGGCAACGGGCTCGTGGGGTACCGCTTTGCCCAGCCGTTCCTTCCGGCACTGACCTGCTGCTTTACGAACCCTTGAAGTACCGTAATTCATTTCTGAACATGATTGCGAGGTAAGGCTTTTCAGGGCGTCGGCAAAACGGGGTCGATTTAGGTGACAAAATGAGGTGCTAATTCACGGGACTCGCGGAGGCCCGGCGAAGGACTTTTGGCCTTGTTTTCGTCACCCCGTGTCACCTCGCTCGCGGCCCATATTCCAGGCGCCTCATTTATTTCGACACTGTGTGACATTAGTACTGGTGGGTTTTGCTTGAGGTTTCAGCCAAAAGGCGATGTGCGGGTTTAGGTGGAACTACTACGACCGTTCACCGAACACTTCGAAATCTTACGGCCGAGGGCCTTGCTATTTCCAACGGTCCTTTCGTAACCCCGGCCCAAAGTCCCGAATCCACGCCAACCACCCGCCGGGTGGACGAGGGCCGATGAGGGGGGTGGCGGGAGGTCGCAGTGTTTGAGGACGCAGGCCCTGGGTCCCGTCAGGGGGTTGGGGTCATGGAGGTCAGGGTTGGGAGATCTGTGTGGCTGCGTGAGTCCCGGGCCGGTCGGTTACGGAGGGTCGCAGTCAGGCGGGTCGTGGTCTGCGTGCCTCAGGGGACGGGTGGTCTCAAGGCTCCGCATGGCCCCAGGGACGAGACAACCCCAAGACTCCACATGCCCCAGGAGACGAAGCGGTCTCAAGGCTCCGCGTAGTCCCAGGGGACGAGGCGCCCCCAAGGCTCCGCATGGCTTCAAGAGGTCCGGGTAGCTCGGAGGCTTCGGGTGCTGGGCGACTCGGGGCGCGAGGATCTCAGAGCGGCAACTCGGAATCGTCCGGCGCCGGGCAGCTGAGGGGAATCGGAGGAGGACGGGGCAGCTGGGGTGTCGGGGCGGCAGGAGGTTGTGTGGCCCAGGCCATCTCAGCGTCCGATCCGGGATCGTGTGCATTCCTTGCGCCCTACCCGCAACGAGTGCACACGATCCTCAGACCGGGCCTGCTCAGCCTGACTGGGGAAGATCCGTGCGCTATACAGGGTCAGATCTTCCCCAGTAACGATCAGCGCCCCGTGCTGGGAGCGCGCGTGGGGTGCGAGAGCGGCTCGGTGCGGACACCAGGTGGCATCCGAGACTGGTGCCGCAGCCGAATCAGGCACCACAGCCGAAACTGATGCGCTCCCGAGCACCCCGCACCCTCCACGGGTGACGCGCCACGTGGCCGTGCCGGTCGCCGAGCCGCCGAGCCACCGGTTCGCCAGGCCGCCGAGCCGCGAGGTCGCCGAGCAAACCGGTCCACCAGGCCGCCAAGTGTCCGAGCGAGAGGTGCCCATCGCCCCGGTGATCCTGATCGATCCCACCCGCCCCCATCTCACCGAGGTGACCGGTGGGACCGGGGCTCAACGACGTCCTCAAGCCAAAATGCTGGTGCCCCCGGCCCGAAGGGACGAGGGCACCAGCGGGAGAGCGGCTCAGCGGTAGGCGCGGTGCAGGGCCACGATGCCGCCGGAGAGGTTGCGGTGGCTGACGTTGTCCCAGCCGGCGCCGTTCAGCTTGGCGGCGAGGCCACGCTGGTCGGGCCAGGCGCGGATGGACTCGGCCAGGTAGACGTACGCGTCGGGGTTGGAGCTGACCACCTTGGCCACCTCGGGCAGGGCGCGCATCAGGTACTCGGTGTAGACGGTGCGCCACGGCGCCCAGGTGGGGTGCGAGAACTCGCAGACCACGAGCTTTCCGCCAGGCCGGGTGACGCGGCGCATCTCGGCCAGGGCGGCGTCGACGTCGACCACGTTGCGCAGGCCGAAGCTGATGGTGACGGCGTCGAACGAGGCATCGGCGAAGGGGAGCCTCGTGGCGTCGCCGGCCACGAAGGGCAGGTCGGCGCGGCGGGTCTTACCCACGCGCAGCATGCCCAGGCTGAAGTCGCAGGGCACGGTGTGCACCCCGGCGTCGGCGAAGGGCTCGCTCGAGGTACCGGTGCCGGCGGCCAGGTCGAGCACGGACTGCCCGGCCCGCAGGTCGAGGGCCTGTGCGACCAGCTTCCGCCAGCGGACGTCCTGGCGCATCGCCAGCACGGTGTTCGTCAGGTCGTAGCGAGCGGCGACACCGTCGAACATGCTCGCCACCTCATGTGGCGTCTTCTCCAGACCAGCGCGGGACATGGTGTCGATGCTCCCACGGGCGGGCCCGGAGCGCTCCATCGCGCCCGTTCGGACCCAGGGTGCGCGAGTTCACAGTTGGGTTCACCGTTACCTGAGGGACGCAGGTGACAGCGTTGATCGCCTGCGGCGTTGCCCGATACGCCGGGTTCGCGAGCGCCGGAGAGGGTGGACCCGGCAGTGAATGTCTGCCGATGCGCTCCTAATCTGGAAGCCATCATGACCATTGCTCCCGCCCTGGCTCCCCTGGTTGCCCGCACCGTGGCGATCTCCGACCCCGGTCCCCTGCTGTCCCTGCTCCCGCCCGGCCCGGGCCTGTCCTGGGTGCGGCGTGGAGAGGGCCTGGTCGGCTGGGGTGAGGCGATGCGGATCACCGGTGAGGGCGAGACCCGGTTCGGTTCGGTGGCCCGCACCTGGGCGGAGACGGCGCGTCACGCGGTCGTCCGCGACGAGGTCCGGCTGCCCGGCACCGGTCCGGTGGCCTTCGGCTCGTTCGCCTTCTCGGCCGGCTCCCCGGCCGGTGGCGTGCTGATCGTGCCCGAGGTGGTGGTGGGCTTCCGGGGCGACACCTGGTGGCTGACCACGATCAGTGCCGACGGGGCGCTTCCGGCCCCGGTCGCCCTGACGTCCTCCGAGCGCGAGCTGACCGCCCCGGAAGGCACACGATTCGTGCCCGGTGCGCTCGACCCGCAGGAGTGGAAGGCCGCGGTCGCCGAGGCGATCGGCCGGATCGGGGCCGGTGAGGTGGAGAAGGTGGTGCTGGCCCGCGACGTGCTGGCCCGCACCGTCGACGACGTCGACCCCCGTGACCTGCTGGCCCGGCTGGCCACCGACTACCCGAACTGCTGGACCTTCAGCGTCGACGGCCTGGTCGGCGCCACCCCGGAGATGCTGGTCAAGCTGGAACGCGGCCTGGTGACCTCGCGGGTGCTGGCCGGCACGATCCGGCGTACGCAGAACGACGAGCAGGACCTGGCTCTGGCCGCCTCTCTGGCCCGTTCCAGCAAAGACCTGGAGGAGCACGAGTACGCCGTGCGCTCCGTGGCCGATGCCCTGGCCCCGCACTGCACCACGACGAACGTGCCCGACTCCCCCTTCGTACTGCACCTGCCCAACGTGATGCACCTGGCCACGGACGTGACCGGGGTCCTGGCCGACGGCGCCACCTCGCTCGATCTGGCCGCCGCGCTGCACCCCTCGGCCGCGGTCTGTGGCACGCCCACCCCGGCCGCCGCGAAGCTGATCGAGTCGGTCGAGGGGATGGACCGCGGGCGTTACGCCGGACCGGTCGGCTGGGTCGACGCGGCCGGCGACGGCGAGTGGGGCATCGCGCTGCGCTGTGCTGCACTGTCCGACGAGAACCCGCGTCTGCTACGGCTCTTCGCGGGTTGCGGCATCGTGGCGGGTTCCGACCCGGAGGCCGAGCTGGCCGAGTCCGAGGCCAAGCTGCTGCCGATCCGGGGTGCTCTCAGCCGCTAGCCCCGATAGCCCGGCGCAGCTTGTCCGTCAGCTCACGGTGCCGCGTGCGGTCGATCTCCACGTGCAGTAAAGAGATGCCGATGATGGACGAGGTAAGCCTCGCCTCCAGCTCGCCGGCGTCGGCGACCCGGGCGTAGGCCACCCCGTAGCCGCGGGCCAGGGCCTCCAGGTCGACCTCCTGGGGTGTGCCGAACACCCTTTCGTAGTGCCGGTTCTGGGTCTCGCCGCGCTCGGCCCGGGCTCCGTGCTCGAGCGTGGCGAAGATACCGCCGCCGTGGTCGTCCACCACCACGATCTGCAGGTTCGGCCGCGGCTCGCCCGGCCCCAGCAGCAGCGCGTTGGCGTCGTGCAGGAAGGTCAGGTCACCCAGCAGCAGACGGGTGGTGCGGCCGGAGGCGAGCGCGGCCCCGATCGCCGTGGAGATCGTGCCGTCGATGCCCGCGAGGCCCCGGTTGGCCATCAGCTGGGCGCCGTGCGGGATCCGCGCCACCAGGTCGAGGTCGCGGATCGGGTTGCTGGATCCGGAGAACAGCAGATCGTCGGGCCCGGTGGCCCCGGCGATCTCGCGGGCGACGAGCTGGCCGGTGAGCCTCTCCTCGTCGTCGATCACCGCACCGATCGCCTTCTCGGTCTCCTGGGCGGCAGAAAGCCATTCGCTGAGCCAGGTCTCGTCGTGCGCCCGGTGGTCGGCCACCGTCACGGCGGGGACCACGATCCGGGCCAGGCGCCCGGCGTCGCTCCAGTCGGGGCGGGGCGAGACGACGATGATCTCGACCGTGCGCGACGAGAGCAGCCGGGTGACCGGGCGGGACAGCGTCGGACGGCCGAAGACGATCACTCGCTCGATCTTCTCGCCGAGCTGGGTGCCCAGCAGCAGACGGTAGGGCGCAGCGGTCGTGGAATCGCGGACGCCCGATGAGGGTTCGGCGAGCAGCGGCCAGTGGGCGCGGGTGGCCAGGTGGGCGGCCTCGGGTCCGGCGCCGTCCCCGGCGAGGACGACCGTGCGGGGCCCGGATGCGAGCACGAACGGGGCCGGCGGAGCGGGTTCGGGGATGGAGGTGAGACCAGGGACGATCCCGGCGGACGAGGTCGTCGTCGCCGGGGCGTCGGGCACGAGCTGCTCGGGCCAGGGACCGGGCTCACCCTCGTCCGGTGTGAGCGGCTCGGCGAAGCCGATGTTGAGCTGGACCGGGCCGGGCGCGTGGCCGATCAGGCCCCGGGCGGCGGCCACGGCCCGGGAGGTGACGTTGCGCCAGCCCGCGACCTGTCCGGCCCGGTGCCCGGTGGGCGCGGGGATCTCACCGAACCAGCGCACGGCCGACCCGAAGAGCTTGACCTGATCGGTGGTCTGGCTGGCGCCGGTGCCGCGGAGTTCGTGCGGCCGGTCGGCGGAGAGCACCAGCAGGGGCACTCCCGAGTGTGCCGCCTCCAGCACCGCGGGATGCAGGTTGGCCACGGCCGTGCCGGAGGTGGTGACCACGGCGGCCGGGACACCACTGCCCCGGGCCAGGCCCAGTGCCAGGAAGGCGGCCGTGCGCTCGTCGATGCGCACGTGCAGGTCGAGGGTGCCGGCGTCGGCGGCCTCGGCCAGGGCGTAGGCCAGCGGGGCCGAGCGACTGCCCGGGCAGAGCACGACGTGCCGCACGCCGAGTCGGGCAAGGGAGTCGACCAGGACGGTGGCCAGGGCGGTCGAGGGATTCACCGGGCAATCACGTCGCCCATGCTCCCAGGTGTCGCCGTCCCAGCACCCCGGGCCCCGGGCGGGTTCATGATCGCCGGGGAACCCACCGAACCCTTCGTGATCATGCAGACTTTCCCCGGCAGCCCGATGTCTACGGTCGGCGCTTTCCGGTTCTCAGCCATTCCAGCCAGGGCGGCCGGTTCACCGCGCGCTCGGCCCCCCGCGGACGGCGGAGCGGGGGCTGCGGCGGCGAGTCGGCATCCGCGCCCGGGGCGTCGTGGCCGTGGGGGCGGTCGTCCGGGGTCAGGCCGTGCGGGGGTGTGGCCCGGAAGGGCAGCTCGGGGAGCCGGATCGGCCCGGTCGAGAGGTAACCGCCCAGGGCCGAGCGGGCCGCCCGCAGCCGGAAGCGCAGGGCCCGGTCGGACTCCCCCGCGGTCACCACGCTGCTGCTGGTCACCTCGGGCTCGTCGTTGTGGAACGGGAACGGGTCGAGTGCCGGCACGGCGCCGGGCAGAGCCTGCTCCCAGAACGTGCGCAGGGCCACCCGGTCGGCGGGACCCGGGGTGGAGCGCACCTCGGCCTCCACCAGCGCGGCCAGGGAGGCCGTCAGGCGGGTCGCGGCGTCGGCCCCCCGGGTCGGGGGCGAGGCGAAGGCAGCCCCGGAGACGGCCTCGTTCTCGGTCGCCACCAGTTGCCGCAGGACCGGGCCGACCGGCAGTGCGGGGAGCCGGGGAACGTCGGCGCCGGTGGCCCGCAGGGCCTGCGGCGAGAGCTCACCCGGGCGCAGCACGGCCCGGGTCGAGGCGATCACGACCTCACCGGCCAGACGGTGCCGGTTCTGCCGGAGGATACCCACGATCAGGGGCAGCGCGGCGTCCAGACCGAGCGGTACCGCCTCGCGCCAGGCGCTGCCGACCGGCACCACGGGCAGCCTCGAGCGCAGCACGGTGTCCCGCTGGGCGGGTTCGGCGGCGATCGCGACGGCGAAGGCGGCCACGGTGACCCGCGGGGCGATCAGGCGGCGCTGTCCGGGTTCCAGGCCGGGCCAGGCCCGGTCGGCGAACATCAGCAGTTCGGCGGCCCGGCGGTGCAGCCCGTCGTCCTGCTCCTGCCAGCCCGGGCCGGTGACGGCCAGCAGGTTCAGCAGCTGGGCCTGGGCATCGGTGACGCCGGCCCGGCGCGGGCGCTCCCGGCCGTCCTGGTCGCGGCGGGGCAGGAAGTCGACGCGTTTGAGCAAGGTCGCGGCCAGGCGGGCGCTGTCGGTGTCGTCCAGCCAGTCGGCCAGGTGTTGCAGGGCGACCGGCACCAGGTGGGGCGTCAGCTTCGGCGGGGCCGGCTCGGCGATCTGCAGGAGCAGGGCCGCACTCCACGGCTCACCCGCGGCCAGCCGGTCGAAGATGCCCGCGACCAGCGGTTCCGGGTCGGCCTGGGGATTCGTGTCGACGGCCAGGCGCAGCAGGTGCCGCACCGCGGGCCCGCGCAGGCGCGGGTCACCGGTGATCCGGCCGGTGGCCGAGGCCACCGCCACCTCCAGCGCCACCCGGTCGGGCCCCGGGCCGAGGTCGGCCGCGGCCAGTTCCTCGGGGCCCAGCCGGGCCAGCCGGTCGGCGTCCACCGCCGGGGCGACCAGGGTCAGGACCGCGGCCGGGAGCCGTTCGCCGGGGCGCCGGCCGGTGTGTAACCAGCCGCCGGGCTCGTGCCCGACCTCGGCCAGGTGCGGCACGATCCAGCGGGCCAGCGCGGCCTCGTCGAGCGGCCCGGCCTGTTCGGCGATCCGGGCCCCCAGAGCCTCACCGTCGTCGGTGAGCAGGCGCGCGGCCCGGTCGGCCAGCAGTTCCAGTCCGGCCGCGGCGAGGTCCGGCCCGTGCACGAGCCGGGCGGCGCGGTGGGCGAAGTCGATGGCGCGCAGCAGCAGCACGCCGTGCCGGACCCCGGCCTCACCGCCGCCGGCCGGGCGGGCCAGCCGGTCGGTCAGCTTGGCCAGCGGCGAGCGCAGCCGGGCGGCCAGGCCCGGGTCGAACCGGATGGTCGCGGGCAGCGGCGGCGGGTTCTGGAGGAACCAGGCGTCGTCGTCGAGGGCGAGATAGAGGTAGCTCTCGAAGGCCGCCTGCACCAGGGCGGGGCGCGGCGGGTCGGCCTCGCGGGCCGAGACCAGCCGGTCCCAGGCCTGGGCGGCGTTGTCGACCGTGGCCGCGACCAGCGAGGCCAGCGCGGCGGCGAGGTCGTCGGACAGCTGCAGGCCGGGTGGGGTGTCGCGCAGGATGATGCGAGTGGCCGTGGGCAGGGCCAGCGGCAGCCCGGGGGTGAGCGCGACGGCGGCGGCGAGGAACCAGGCGGCGTTGGTGAAGTCCGGGCCGGGCCACCCGTGACCGCGGGGCCCCGAGGGCGGGGTGGTCATGGCGATCTCGTCGATGCGGCGCAGACACCGCTCCAGCGCGCCGGGCTCCTCCCCGACCGCGTCGAGCGCCAGGCGCGACCAGTCGGTGACCCGCACGCGCTGACCCAGATGGGTACGGCGGTAGACCTGGTGACCGGCGGCCACGACGGCGGCCACGACGGCGGCCTCGACGCGCGGGTCGACGATGACGACGGGCAGGTCGTCGCCGCGGGGCAGGGTGCGGGGCGAGTCCAGGTCGGCCTCGAGCACCACGCTGAGCACCGGCGTGCGCCAGCCCTCCGGGTCGTCTTCCTGCAACGCGGCCGAGATCAGGTCACCCTCGCCGCCGGCCTCGGCACTGGCCCGGGCCAGCACGTCGGTGAGCCGCTCGAAGGTGGAGAACGACAGTCTCAGCCCCACCGACGGCGGGACGAGGAAGCTGACCAGGCCGATCCACCGGGCGCCGGTGTCGATGCTGGGTGCGGCGAGCACCACCGGCGGGCCACCGGCGGCGGCCGCCGCCACCGCGTCCATCAACGTGCCCAGAGCCCCGGGCCGGAACTGCGGGTCGGCCACGAAGTCGACCACCCGGCTGCGGTCGATCACCGGGCCGGGCCCGGCCGCCGGGCCGGACCCGAAGTCACTGCCGAAGTCACTGCCGAAGTCGAAGTCACCGTCGAAGTCGCTGTCCAGGGCCTCGAGAGACTCCAGGGAGACCAGCGAGCCGAAGAGCTGTGCGTAGCGCACCACCGGAGCCACCGGGGGCTGTGCCCACTGCGGAGCCGCCCAGAGCTCGACGGGCCGGACGAATCCAGGCACCTGGGAACGGCTCGCGGCGTCGGGGTCGACGAGGACATGGCTGTGGGAGCGGTGCTGGTAGTACCAGACCGCATCCTGCCCACGGAGGGTGAACCTCATCCGTGGTTCGCGAACCACTTCGTCACCACCCCCGCCCTGGGGCTCGCCATGCGGGGGCCGAGCCGGTGCGCGAAGCCGGTCGGCCTATTCTCGGTCGGATGACGAGCTCCCACGATGCTGATCAGACCGTTTCCGGGATCTTCGATCCGTCATCATGGGAGTCCGTTCCCGAATACGACTTTACCGACATCACCTATCACAGATGTACCCGATCGGGTCCAGCCGGCCGCACGGTGCGTATCGCCTTCCACCGTCCCGAGGTCCGCAACGCCTTCCGTCCGCACACCGTGGACGAGCTCTACCAGGCCCTCGACCACGCCCGGCGCACTCCTGACGTGGGCACCGTGCTGCTCACCGGCAACGGCCCGAGCGCGAAGGACGGCGGCTGGGCCTTCTGCTCCGGTGGCGATCAGCGCATCCGCGGACGCTCGGGTTACCAGTACGCGCAGGGCGAGACCGCCGAGACCGTGGACTCCGCCCGGGTGAAGGCGGAGGGCGGCCGGCTGCACATCCTGGAGGTGCAGCGGCTGATCCGCACCATGCCCAAGGTGGTGATCGCCGTGGTCAATGGCTGGGCGGCCGGGGGCGGGCACAGCCTGCACGTGGTCTGCGACCTGACCATCGCCAGCCGCCAGCACGCCCGGTTCAAGCAGACGGACGCCGACGTCGGGTCTTTCGACGCCGGTTACGGTTCCGCCTACCTGGCGAAGATGGTGGGCCAGAAGAACGCCCGGGAGATCTTCTTCCTGGGCCGGACCTACGACGCCGAGACCATGCAGCGGATGGGCGCCGTCAACGAGGTCGCCGACCACGCCGAGCTGGAGGACGCGGCGCTGCGGATGGCCGCGGAGATCAACGGCAAGAGCCCGACCGCGCAGCGCATGCTGAAGTTCGCGTTCAATCTCACCGACGACGGTCTGATGGGCCAGCAGGTGTTCGCCGGCGAGGCGACGCGGCTGGCCTACATGACGGACGAGGCGGTCGAGGGGCGCGACTCGTTCCTCCAGAAGCGCGAACCCGACTGGAGTCCGTACCCCTACTACTACTGAACCCACCGGGCCGCGGCTCCCGTCGCGCTGCTCCCGGCGGATTCGGGACCTACTCTCAGCCTGAGCCCGGTCACAACGAGCGAAGAACGTGGCAGGCTTTGGGGACACCGACAGAAGGGGGAGCGGAGTCGTGCTGCTGACCACCTTGCCCGCGCTGCTCTACATCGGCCTGATCGTGTATTCGGTGTTCGATGTGCTGCAGACGCCGCCCGACGAGCTGTACCGCCTGACCCGGGGCCAATGGGTCGCCGTGATCATCGTGGTACCGCTCTTCGGCGCCGTTCTCTGGCTGCTGGCCACCGGACCACGGCGGGGCCGCCACGAGCACGCCCCGGGCCATCCCTCCGGCACCGGTTGGGCCGCGGAGGGCATGAGCCAGTACCCGGTCGGGCCCGACGACGACCCGGACTTCATCGCCGGCCTGGCCCGGGCGCAGCGCAAGCGCACCCTGACCCGGCCCGACGAGGAGTCCGAGAAGCCCGAGAAGGAAGACCCCGAGAATTAAGGACGCGGGTGGGCACCCACGGGTGCCCACCCGCGTCCTTCATTGTTGATCAGAACAGTTCCCGGGCGATGATTTTCAGATCGTCCAGGGCATGCCGCCCCGGAGCCGGGACCGGCTGCACGCAGACGTGATCGGCCCCGGCCTCACGGTGCTGCCGCACACGCTCGAGCGCGTCGGGGCCCCAGCCGAACAGGCCGTCGATCAGCCGGTCGCTGCCGCCGTTCTCCACGTCGGCCGGCTCGAAGCCCAGGCGCAGCCACGAGTTCACGTAGTTCGGCAGGGACAGGTAGGGCTTCAGCGCCGTGCGGGCCAGGCCCCGGGCCTGCACCGGGTCGTCACTGAGCACCACCTTCTGTTCCGGCGCCAGGAACGTGCCCGGGCCCAGCGCCTGCCGGGCGGTCCGGGTGTGCTCGGGCGTGGTCAGGTAGGGCAGCGCACCGGCCGAGCGGTCGCGGGCCAGCTCCAGCGCCTTCGGGCCGAGGGCGGCCAGCGCCCGGTGACCGGCCGGCACCGGCGGATCGGCGGTGTCCAGCACGTCCAGGAAGGCCGCCAGCTTGGCCAGGGGTTTCGCGTACTGCCCCTGGTTCAGCTCGGTCTGCGGATGGTGGCCGACCCCCAGGCCGAGCACGAACCGGCCCCCGAACTGCTGCGCCACCCGGGTGTAGGAGGCCGCGACCTGCTCGGCCGGGTCGCGCCAGATGTTCGCGATCGAGGTGCCGACCACCAGGTTCTCGCTGCCGGCCAGCAGCCGCTCGATCGGCGCCAGGTCGGCGCCCCACGACCCGCCCACCCACAGCGCCGGCCAGCCCAGACCTTCCAGCTCGGCGGCGAACTCGCCCTCCCTGCCCTCGTACGCCCCGAGCGCCTGCGGGCCGAGGCCCAGCCAGACCCCGTAGGGCGCGGTCAGCGGGATGTCATCTGTTCGATCCACATCTAACATGTGACCCAGCCTACGGCGCCTGGGGATCGAGACGTCAAGACGCCCGTCGGGCCTCCGATATCTCTGGGTGACGGGGATTGCGAGGCACGACTGATGACGAACACAGAACCGGGGAACAACACCCGGGCCGAGGGACCCGTTCCGGAACAGCGGGCGCCCACCGGGCCGACCCCGGGCGAGGTGCTGCTGTACGACGACCGGTACGGCCGGGTCACCCGGATCGGCACCGGTGAGGACGCCGTGATCCGCCGGGAGCTGCACGGCTCGAACGCCTCCCTGCGCGCGCGGCACTCGGCGGCGGTGATGGAGCGATTGCGGGGCATCAACGGCGTGCCCCAGCTGGTCGGCGAGGTCACCGGGCCGATCTACCAGGTGCGGGCCTTCCGGGGGAACTCGCTGCGTCAGCTCACCCGCTCCCCCGACTGGCACCTCGACCTGCCGGCCCTCGTCGACGTCGCGGTGGACCTCGCCACGCTGATCACCCGGATCCACGAGCGCGGCGTGGTGCACACCGATCTCAGTCCCGAGGTGATCCTGCTCAGCGTTCCGCAGAACCGGCCCATCATCGTCAACTTCGATCGCGCCACGCTGTTCTCCGGCGAGCAGCCGGGCTACTCGCACTCGAACTCGATCATCGACCGCCTGGTCTACCTGGCTCCTGAGCAGACCGGCCGCACCGCCCAGCCGGTCGACCAGCGGGCCGACCTCTACGCGCTCGGGGTGGTGTTCTACGAGCTGTGTACCGGCCGGCCCCCGTTCGGCCGGGGCGAGGGCGACGCGCTGAGCCTGATGCGCGACCAGCTGGCCCGGCTGCCCACACCCGTGCACATGATGAACCCGGCCTGTCCCCGCCCGTTCTCGGAGATCGTGGCGAAGCTGCTGGAGAAGGAGCCCGGCCGGCGCTACCAGAGCGCGGCCGGGTTGCTGCACGACCTGAAGCGGCTGCGCCAGGAGATGGTCGCGGCCGGTGGCGGTCACGCCGGGCGGCAGATGGCGACGATCCGCCCGTTCGTGCTCGGCGACCACGACTTCCCGCACCAGCTCACCGGCCCGGCCCGGCTGTTCGCCCGGGACACCGAGATCGCCCGTCTGCGGTCGGCCTTCACCACGGTCTGGGCCGGCGGCACGGGCGGTCTGCTGGTCACCGGGCGGGCCGGGGTGGGCAAGACCACCCTGGTCGATCAGCTCCGGCCCGTCGTCGCCGCGGCCGGCGGCTGGTTCATCGCGGGCACCTTCGACGCGGCCGAGGCGGACCTGCGGTCGGACGCGGTGGTCGAGGCCCTGGGGTCGCTGGGCCGGCTGCTGCTGGCAGAGCCGGAGAGCGCCCTGCTGGAGCAGCGTCAGCGACTGCGCCGCATGCTCGGCGGCAACGCCTCCCTGATGGCCGGGCTGGTGCCCGACCTGGCACCGGTGCTCGGCGTGACCGGCGACCCACCGCTGGGCGACCCGCTGGAGATCCAGAGCCGGGCCCGGCAGGGCGCCGTCGACGTGCTGCGGGCCACCGCCTCACGACAGCGGCCGATGGTGATGGTGCTGGACTCGCTGCAGTGGGCCACCCCGTTCCAGCTGGGTCTGCTCGACGCGGTGCTGTCGGGCAACGACATCGACGGGCTGCTGGTCGTGGGGGTCTTCCGCGACGACGAGACGCCCGGTCCGACGGGTCCGGCCGGTCCGGCCGGTCCGGCCGGTTCCGTCGGGATGCTGATACCGCGCTGGACCCAGTTGGGGCTCTGGCCCCCGGCGGTCCGCCTGGAGAACCTCAGCCGTGACGACCTGGCCGGGATGCTCGGCGAGATGCTGCGACTGGACCGCCGGGAGGCCGCCCGGCTGGCCGACGTGGTCGGCGCCCGCACCCGGGGCAACCCGTACGAGACGATCGAGCTGCTGAACGCGTTGCGCACCGACGGTGCCCTGCGACTCGGCGAGTCCGGCTGGACCTGGGACACCATCGCGGTGAACGGACGGCTGGTCGGCAGCGAGAGCGGCGACCTGCTGGCCGCCCGGCTGCGCGGCCTGCCCGACCAGACGGTGGCCGTGCTCGAGGTGCTGGCCGGGCTGGGGCAGAAGAGCGAGCTGACGGTGCTGGCCACGGCGGCGGGCATGTCGGTGGCCGAGCTGGACGACCGGCTCGGGCCCGCCCTGGCCGACGGCCTGATCGTGACCACCACCGGGGAGGCCGAGGGTGACGCCACCGTGCGGTTCCGGCACGAGCGCAGCCGTCAGCTGGTGCGCGACCGGCTGGGCGGCCCCGGCGCCGTGGCCGCACTGATGCTGCACCTCACCGTCGCGCACCGCCTCTCGTCCGACCCCCGGCACCTGACCACCGCCGCGGCCCAGTACGTGGCCGCGCTGCCCGAACTCACCGATCCGGCCGAGCAACGCCGGGCCGCCGACCTGTTGGAACGTGCGGGCTCGGCGATCCGGGTGACGAACCCCGGCTCTGCGGAACGGTTCTACGCCGCCGCGCAGACCCTGCTGGCCGGCCGCCACGACCCCGCCGACGAGGAGCTGCGGCTGCGGCTCGACCTGGAACGCCACGCCACCCTGTACGGGCTCGGGCGGCTCGACGTCATGGACGAGCTGTTCGCATCGGTACGCCGGCGCTGCGACGACCCGCTGCGGCTGAACGAGTCGGTGTGCCTGCAGATCGCTGCCCTCACCAACCGGGACCGGGTGGCCGAGGCCATCGACCTCGGCCGCTCGCACCTGGCCCGGCTGGGTCTGGACGTGCCGGCGAAGGAGCTGCTGCCCGGCCTCGTCGAGGCCGGGCTACCCGGATTCACGGCCTGGGCCGAGGCCGACGACGTGGCCGGTGACCGGCTCCGACCGGCCACGGACGACCCGCTCGTCCTCGCCCGCGCCGATGTGCTGCGGCGTCTCAATCACACCGCCTACTTCGCCGACCACGACCTCCTCGGCTGGTTGATCCTGGCCGGCTGGAAGATGTGGGCGCAGCACGGCCCGCTCCGGGGTCTGGTGGAGTCGCTCTCGCACTCCGCCCTGCTGACGATCGGCCGGGCCGGCGACTTCCGCACCGGCTACCGCGTGGTGCGCCGGGTCCTGACGGTCAGCGCCGAGCGAGGTTACGAGCCGGAGACCTCGCACGCCCGGTTTCTCTGCGGCGCCACCGCCCGGCCCTGGTTCGAGCCGCTGGAGACGGCGATCGCCGACCTGCAGCAGGCCGAGTCCGGGCTGCTGCGCGGCGGCGAACCACAGTCGGCGGCGTTCAGCTACAGCACGCTGTGCTCCAGCCTGCTCGACTTCACCCCGAACCTGACCGGGCTGCTCGCGATCACCGACCAGGGTCTGGCCCTGGCCTCCCGGATGAGTAACGAACAGGCCCGGCAGCTGATCGTGGGCTACCGCGAGCTGGCGCAGGAGCTGCAGGGACAAGAGGTCGTGCGGGCACCGGAACCGGCCACGCCCGCCGCCCGGGTGAACCGGCACCTGCTGCGGGCGACCGGGGCCGCGGTGATGGGTGACGACGCCACCCTGCGGTCCGAGATCGACCGGGTCATGGAGACGTTCGTGTTCCTGGAGAGCACCTACGCCGCGGCCCAGGCCCACCTGCTGAACACCCTGTCGCTGGCCCGCCGGCCCGGTTCCCGCGACCGGCTCGCGGCCGGCCGGGACTGGCTGGCCGCTCGCGCCGCCGACCTGCCCGCCACCTTCGGCCACCTGGTCTCCTGGATCGACGCCGAGGTGGCCTGGGCCGACGACGACCTGCCGGCCGCGATGAAGCATTTCGACGACGCGATCCTGCACGCCCCGGCCAACCGCGGCTGGCACCGCGCCACCGTGCTGGAGCGCGCCGGGATGTTCCGAGAGGCGCACGGCCACGCGTACGGCGCCCGGGCGATGTTCACCCTGGCCCGGGACTCGTACGCGGTCTGGGGGGCGAGCGCGAAGGTGGAACAGCTGCACCGGCGCCACCCCCATCTGCGCACCGCCCTGCCCGAACGCGACCCGTCCGCCGTGGACGCCGTCGTCGTACCCGAGACCGGCGACCCCGTCGACCTTCTCGCGGTCCTGTCGGCGTCCCAGGCGGTCGCCCGGGAGACCGGGTTCGATCAGCTGCACGCCCGGGTGGTCGAGGTGCTCACCGCGATGACCGGGGCCACCGACGTGACGATCCTGATCCGTGACGCCGACGGGGACTGGACCGTGCCGGGCCGCCGGACCGGGCCGGACCAGGGTTTTCCGGTGTCGGCCTTCCGGTACGCCGAGCGCACGGGCGAACCCCTGCTGGTCGCCGACGCCACCCGCGACGACCGCTTCAGCGCCGACGAGCACCTGGTCAACCTGCGCTGCTGCGCACTGATGGTGGTCCCGATCGGCTCCGGCGGGCAGAACCGCCTGGTGCTCGTGCTGGAGAACCACCTGCACAGCAACGCCTTCTCGCCGTCCCGGCTGGACGCGGTCCGGCTGATCGCCGGTCAGCTGGCCGTGTCGTTCGAGAACGCCCTGGCCCGGCGGCACACCGAGCTCGAGGGGCAGCAGCGCGAACGGCTGCTGGAGACCGTGCGACAGCGCGAGCGCCTGCTGGAGACCCTGCTGGCGATCCAGCGGGACATTGCCCACCGGGTGCCGCTGCAGATGGTGATGGACTCCGTCACCGAGGGCGCTTCGGGCATGCTCGAGGGCGCCTTCGTGGCCCTGGTGCTGCGCGACCCGGAGGGCGACGGGCGGCCGAACATCCCCTCGGTGAGCGGGCACCGGTCCGGCACCGACACCGACGAGGCGGTGCTGCGGATGGCCGAGGCCGCGATTGCGGCGAACGAGCTGGTCACGGAGCTGGACGGCGCGTTGGAGAGCGTCACCCTGATCGCGGCCCCGGTGCACGTCAGCGGCCGCATCATCGGCAGTCTGGTGACCAGCGCGGCCGACCGGCTCGGTCCCGAGGACTGGCGTCAGGACCTGCTCGGAGCGTTCGCCGAGCAGGTCAGCCTGGCCCTGAACGATGCCAGCACGCTGGAGGCGATCCGCGAGGCGTCGTACGACTCGCTGACCGGTCTGGCCAACCGTTCGCTGTTCCTGGACCGGCTGCAGCAGGCCCTGTCGGCCGACGGCGGGCACGACGCCCAGATCTCCGAGGTGAGCGTGCTGTTCATCGACCTGGACCGGTTCAAGGCGGTGAACGACACCCTCGGGCACAGCGCCGGCGACGAGCTGCTGGCCGAGGTGGCCCGGCGGCTGGGTGAGTGCATCCGGGAGAGCGACACCGTGGCCCGGCTGGGCGGTGACGAGTTCGCGGTGCTGATGGAGGGCACCCGCGGCCCGGGTGCGGCCCTGCGGGCGGCCGAGCGGATCACCGCGGCGCTGGCCCAGCCGGTGCGACTGTCCGGGCGGGACCTCTTCGTCTCCGCCAGTCTCGGTGTGGCCCACGGCGACCCGGCCCAGCCCGGGACCGGTGAGCTGCTCCGGCAAGCCGACCTGGCGATGTACCGGGCGAAGAAGACCGGCTCACGGCGGGCGGTGGTGTTCGAACCGCAGATGCAGGCCGACGCCCGCGACCGGCTGGAGCTGGCGGGCGACCTGCGCCGCGCCCTGTCGGAGGGCCAGTTCGAGCTGGTCTACCAGCCGCTGATGGACCTGGCCGCACGTCGTCCGCTCGGGGTGGAGACGCTGATCCGCTGGCGTCATCCCGAGCGCGGGATGATCTCGCCGGCCGTGTTCGTGCCGATCGCCGAGGAGACCGGCTCGGTGATCGAGATGGGCCGGTGGGTGCTGGCCCTCAGCTGCCGTCAGGTGGCCGCCTGGCGGCGTCACGCCCACGTCGACCTGGGGCTCAACATCAACGTCTCGGCCCGTCAGCTCTCCGACGGAGGGCTGCCCGAGCACGTGATCAGCACGCTGGCCGAGACCGGGCTGCCCGCCTCCGCCCTCACGCTCGAACTGACCGAGACGGTGATGATGGAAGATCCGGAGGGCATCACCGCGCAGCTGTCCGAGCTGCGGCGGCTGGGGGTGCAGGTCGGGATCGACGACTTCGGCACCGGCTACTCGTCGCTGTCCTACCTGCGACGCTTCCCGGTAGACAAGCTGAAGATCGACAAGTCGTTCATCGACAACATCGAGACCGTCGGCGAAGACCTGGCGATCGTGCGCACCGTGGTCGACCTGGCCCGGATCCTCTCGCTGCAGACCACCGCCGAGGGCATCGAGAGCGAGGCCCAGGCCGATCTGCTGCGCGACATCGGCTGTGAGACCGGCCAGGGCTACTGGTTCGCCAGACCGCTTCCGCCGGAACAGCTTCCTGAGTTCTTGAGTAAATTCTAGGGTC
Source organism: Kineosporia sp. NBRC 101731 (assembly GCF_030269305.1). Lineage (NCBI taxonomy): Bacteria > Bacillati > Actinomycetota > Actinomycetes > Kineosporiales > Kineosporiaceae > Kineosporia > Kineosporia sp. NBRC 101731. The sequence continues at coordinate 1,081,454 of NZ_BSTC01000001.1, read as the reverse complement.
TGTCCCGCGGATCACGCCGTGAGCTGCGGAGGTGCCCGGTGAGCCGGCTCGTGGTGGTTCTCCCCGGGGCCACGCCGGACGTGTCATGACGGCTCACCGGGTGCCCCGCAGGAGGCATGGACTTCCCCCACACGCCCAGGTGCGGTGGCCACCAACTCACCGTGATCAGGCAATCCCCCAGCCTTCGGCCGGAAGGTGCCCCCACCTCCCCGGGGAAGGTTTACCTGATCACGAACGAGGAGGTGGCCAGCCTTCGTGGTCGCCGCACTAGAAGGGGACGATGTCGCGGTGCAGCACCCGGTGTCGCAGCGCGGCCCGGAACAGGTCGGCCGCACCCGCCCGTGCCCGCAGCTGCCGGTCCAGCAGCGCGCCGGACTCCTCGACGAGTTCCATCCAGCGCAGCTCCCGCAGCACCGCGAAGAACAGCGCGCTGGTGTCGGACTCGCTCGGCGTGCGGCGCCCGGCCACCCGCCAGCCCGACTCGGTGATGACGGCCTGCACCAGGGTGCGCACGTCTTCCTCACCGACCACGTCGCCCGGGGCGAGCACGGCCAGCACGACCTCCCAGGCCACGGCCAGGGCGGAGTGCTCGGGGCCGACCAGACCGGCGGCCACGGCCTGCCACAGCGTGCGGCCGTCGGCGAGCGCGGCCCGGCCGCTCGGGGTCAGGGTGAGACGGGAGGCGCGGCGCCGGCACAGGCCCAGACGCTGGGCGGTCTCACGGAGCACCAGCACCGGGTAGGCGTCGACCTCGCGGTTGGCGGGGCCGATCAGCTCGTCGCGCCAGCCCAGTTCGTCGAGGGCGCGGGAGACCGTGCGCGGCGGCAGGTAGCCGGCCGCGGTCAGGGCCAGGCCGTCGCCGATCTCGGTGAGCAGCCAGTCGAGGGGGCGCAGCAGGGCCCGGGCGGGCGCGGCCATGCCCGGGTCGACGTTCTCGCGCAGGCTGGTCTCCAGCGGGGCGAGCAGACCACCGCGGGTGGTCGAGCGCGGGCCCCGGATCCAGTCGTCGAGACGCTCGTCGAGGATCTGGTCGTACAGGGCCTCACCGGAGAGGTCCATCCGCGGCGAGAGCAGAACGTTGAGGGTGATCTCGGCCTGCAGATCACGCCAGCCCCGGGTGCCGGGCTGCAGGTCGCCGACCGCGACCGCCAGTTCCAGCCGGTCGGCCACCGCCTCGCGGGCCTGTGCCTCGGCCGTGCCCATGATCGCGCCCCAGGTGAGCAGCTCGGTGTCGGGCGGCTCGATGCCCGAGCGCTGCATGGCCCGGCGCACCACGGTGCGGCCCCGGTCGGGGGCCTGATCACCGGTGAAGAGAATCTGACGCGTGGTGTCGCTGCGCGCGATACCGGCGTAGCGCTGCATGCCCAGGCCGTCGAGCAGGGCGGAGAGCGCCGTGGCAACCCGCCACCGGCCCTGACCGTCCGACATCCAGGCCCGGTTCAGCTCGTCCCAGCAGAACTGCTGGAGCCGCCACTGCGTCACCGATTCGGGGCCGTCACCCCCGGTCAGCGATTCCCAAGCCGCCCGAGCGTCCTCGGCCACCTCGGGTTCGGCGCGGCTGATAGCTGCCAACGCCTGTTCCACGGAATGCACGAGCAGCAGCCTGCCACTTACTGACCGTCTGGGGAACCTGCCGCGCTGACCGAACCGGTCACCGCTTACGCTGGGACGGTGACTCCCGGGCCCTCCGCACGTACCCTCGAAACCCGGCTGACCTGCGCGGACGACCGAATTCTGGGGGTCCTACCGGCCCTTCGGGAGGCGCTTTCGGGCAGTGGACCCGCCCTCGCCCTCAGCGACAAAGTTCCACAAAGTCACCTCGAACCCACGCAACGTCCCGATCCGGCACCTCCCGGCGTCCTGGATCTCGTCGAGGAACCGGTACCGCTACTGGGCCCCGACGACGATCCGGCCGACCCGACGGCCGTCTCCGTGCGCACCTCCGGTTCCACCGGCGTCCCCAAGCGGGTGTTGCTCTCCGCGTCCGCCCTGTTCGCCTCCGCCTCGGCCACCCACGACCGGCTCGGCGGCGGTGGGCAGTGGCTGCTGGCCCTGCCCGCCCAGCACGTCGCCGGCCTCCAGGTGCTGGTGCGCTCGCTGGTCGCGGGCACCACGCCGGGCGTGATGGACCTCGGCGGCGGCTTCACGCCGGAGGGGTTCGCCGGGGCCACCGCCCGGCTGAGGGGCCGTCGGCTCTACACCTCGCTGGTGCCGACCCAGATCACCCGCATCCTCGACGACCCGGCCGCCACGCGGGCCCTGTGCCGTTACGACGCGGTCCTGGTCGGTGGTTCGGCCGTCGGCGAGACCCTGCTGGCGCGGGCCGCGCAGGCGGGGGCCCGGCTGGTCACCACCTACGGCATGAGCGAGACCGCGGGCGGCTGCGTCTACGACGGGGTGCCGCTGGACGGGGTGGGGATCGCCCTGGACGAGGGCACCGGCCGGATCCGGATCAGCGGCCCGACCCTGGCCCGCGGCTATCTGGGCGCGCCCTTCCGGGACGGTGTGTTCGTCACCGCCGACCACGGTTCCTGGGCCGACGGCCGGCTGCGGGTCCACGGCCGCCTGGACGCGATGATCATCAGCGGCGGGGTCAACATCGCCCCCGGCCCGGTGGAGGACGTGCTGCAACGCCTTCCCGGGGTGGCCGAGGCGGTGGTGGTCGGGGTGCCCGATCCGGAGTGGGGACAGCGGGTGGGCGCGGCGCTCGTGCTCACGCCGGGCGCGCAAGCCCCTACCCTTGCCGAGGTCCGGGCACGGGTCACCCACGAGCTGTCCGCCCGGTCGGCGCCCCGGCAGCTGACGGTGCTGGAGCACCTCCCCCTGCGCGGGCCGGGCAAGCCCGACCGCGCGGCGATCACGACGATCCTCTCGGGCACCCCCGTGCCCGGGTCTCCGGAAGGAAACTGAGCATGGCCACCACTGCCCAATGGGTCGAGGGCGCGCGGTTGCGCACCCTCCCGCTCGCGGTGGCCCCCGTGCTCATCGGTACCGGTGCGGCGATCGGCCAGGACATCGGCTGGGGCGCGCTGGAACTGTTCGAGGCCCTGCTGGCGCTGATCGTCTCGCTGGCCCTGCAGGTCGGCGTGAACTACGCCAACGACTACTCCGACGGTATCCGCGGCACCGACGACAACCGGGTCGGGCCGTTCCGGCTGACCGGGTCACGGGCCGCCGCCCCCGGGCAGGTCAAGACGGCCGCGTTCGCCTGCTTCGGCCTCGCGGGGGTGGCCGGGCTGCTGCTCGTGGTGCTGGCCGGGCAGTACTGGATGCTCGCGATCGGCGTGATCTGCGTGCTCGCGGCCTGGTACTACACCGGCGGCAAGCACCCCTACGGCTACTCCGGGCTGGGCGAGGTCGCGGTCTTCGTGTTCTTCGGCCTGGTGGCGGTTCTCGGCACGATGTACACCCAGGTCGCCACCCTCTCGGCCTCCGGTGTCGCGGCGGCCGCCGGCATGGGCTCGCTGGCCTGCGCGGTGCTGGTGGCGAACAACCTGCGCGACATCCCGACCGACTCGGTGACGGGGAAGAACACCCTGGCGGTACGGCTCGGTGACGCCAGCACCCGGGTGTTCTACGTGTTCCTGGTCGCGACGCCGTTCGTACTCACCGTGGTGATCGCCCCCTGGCACCCGTGGACCACGATCGCGCTGCTCGCACTGCCGCTGGCCCGGGGCCCGGTGACCTGCGTGACGACCGGCGAGACGGGCCGTGGCCTGATCCCGGCGCTGAAGGACACGGGCCGGCTCGGTCTGGTCTGGGCGCTACTGATCGCTGTCGGGCTGGGTTTTTAAGACTGTTCGCCGCGGGCCCGGGCCGCCTCGTCCGCCTCGTCCTCGATCTCGGCGTCGGAGCGGGCCAGGCCCTCGTGCTTGGCGTTCAGCCGCTTCTCGGTGCGCTCGACGATGGCCTCGGTGAGCTGTTCCCGCGGCCGGCTCAGCAGCAGGTACGACAGCGCCAGCGAGATCCCGGCGCCCAGGGCGATCCAGACCACGCTCGGATCCATGAAGAGGTCGAGCACGATCAGGACGACCACGAAGATCGCCAGCCGCATGACGGTGTACTTGATCAGGGCCTGGTGCACGTCATCAGGGTAGTCGGCCCGATCGGCCGCCCTGCACCGGCTCCAGGGCGGCTCCAGGATTGCTCAGGACTTCAAGCCGTTCCCCTTCCCTGCCGAAGCAGAGCCATCAGCGTTCACCCGTCCGGGTGAGGAGTGCCGTAGGGGCCCGCTGAGCAGATCCGGCGCCAGCAGGGGGACACCATGACGCTTCTCGGGGCCAACAGCGGCGGCGAGCCCACGGGCCGCAACGACCGGACGGCACTGCCCGCCGGTGGTTTCGGTGTCGACCGGCCCGACCGGCCCGACCGGCCCGACCGGCCCGGGCGCCCCGGCACCGGCGGACGCTGGAGACGACGGCCCGGACGCATGCGCACCCGGCTGGCCCACCGTCGCACCCGGCGGGACGCGGCCACCGCACCGGTCGAGCAGCCCAAGCTGCTGACCCCACCGATGGCCGTCGCCAACCCGTTGCGCGACCAGGTCTCCCGCGCCGGCGAGTGCGGTTTCGACACCCTGACGTTCGGGGTCAGCCGGCCCGCCGACCCGCGCGCCGGAAGCGGTATCCCGTGGCCCAGGTCGGCGGCCCACCCGCCGAACCCGGCGGATGCCCTGGACACACCGCAGGACCGGGGCACCGACGAGGAGGAGGAGGAGCGCGACACCGCCGAGTGGGAAATGCCCACACCGATGGCGATCGACCTGTCCGACGGACCGAAGCTGATCCGCCACCCCCAGCCGGCGCAGCCGCCGCAGTCGTCGCCGCAGTCGTCGCCGCAGTCGCCGTCGCAGTCGCCGTCGCCGTCGCCGTCGCAGGAGCCGTCGCAGGAGCCGTCGAGAGCACCGTCGGAAGACCTCCGGGTCCTCACCCGCACCACTCTCAACCCGGTCCCCGAGCCGGCCGTCCCGTCGCCCGCATCCCCCACCGAACCCCGCCGGATGCCGGAAGCCCTGCTCACCCTGGTGCTGTCGCTGATCGCCTCGGCCACCGCCTGGGCCGTCGCCGCGCCGCCCCCGGTCTGGCTGACTCTCTCGGTCCTGCCCCTCGCCGGCCTGATGGCCCTGCTGCTGCCGGGATTCACCGCAGCCCGGGTGCTGCGCGCCACCGCCCTGCTGGGGGTCGCGGCCGCGCTGCCCGTGCTCCAACCCGCCCTGACCCCGGTGTCGCTGGTGATCGCCCTGACCACCGTGGCCTCCTACCCGCTGCTGGTCGGCCCGGTGGCGGGCTGGACCGTCACCGCACTCGGCGTGATCGCCCTGACCGGCGCCCTGACCGGCCGCACCCTGATCGACGGCCCGGCCCGGATCGCGCGTCTGCTGGCCGACCCGCAGGACCACCCCGTCGTCGGCATCCAGATCGCGCTGGGCTCGGGCGTACTCGTCGCCGCCCTGGTCGGGATCACCGCCACCGCCGCCCGCCGCCGCCTCACCCGGGCAGCCGGCGCCGCCCGGGCCGGCGAGCGCCAGGCCTGGGCCCGGGCCGCCGTGCTCGCCGCATCGTCGTCCCTCGACCCGGCCACCGGCCTCCCGAACCGTGACGGCCTGCTCGGGGCGCTCGCCCTCTCCCTCGCCCCTCAGAACCGTCGGCCCGTCGGCCTGGTACTCGCCGAGGTGGACCGGTTCGACGACCTGGCCGACAGCCTGGGCGCGGGTACGGCCGACGAACTGGCCGGGCAGGTGGGCGGCCGGATCGCCGGGCACTTCCCGGACGCTCTGGTGGCCCGGGTGTCCCGGCAGCAGTTCGCCGTGATGCTCAGCGACGACCTGCTCCCACCGAACGCCGACACCTGCGCCGACGTGGCCCGGGTGATCAGCCGTCTGCTGGACGAGCCGGTTCTCGCCGGGGCCCGCGAGTTCAGCCTGACGTGCTCGCTCGGTGGGGCCGTCTCCGGACCCGACCCGATCACCTCGCCCGGCCCGATCTCCGCCGGCGGCCTGACCACCACCCCGGGCCTGACCACCGCCGACGACCTGTTGCAGGCGGCCGACGAGGCCGTGCGCACGGCCCGGGGCCGGGGCCGCGGCCGCTGGGCCATGTTCGACACCGCCCTACGCGCCCAGAGCCTGATGCGGGCCGGCCTGGAACAGGAACTGCGGCACGCGGTGCGGATGGGCCTGATCGAGGTCGACTTCCAGCCCATGCTCGCCCTCGGCCGCGGGACGGACGACGACGACCGGATCGCCGGTGCGCAGGCTCTGCCGCGCTGGCGGCGGCAGGACGGCGTCACCGTGACCGCGTCCACCTTCGTGCCGCTGGCCGACGACCTCGGCCTGGGGGTCACGCTCGGCCTGCAGACCATCAACCGGGCCCTGGCCGCCCTGGTGATCTGGCGGCACGAGGGCATCAACATCGATCAGGTCTGGGTCAGCCTCTCCCCCGCCCAGCTCGAAGACCCCGACTTCGCCCACGAGGTGGCGGCCCAGCTGGCCATCCGGGGGCTGGCCGCCTCGTCCCTGGTGCTCCAGGTCGGCGCGGGCGAGCTGGTGGAGTCGGAACAGGCTCTGCGGACCCTGGGCATGCTGCGCTCACTGCGGATCTTCGTGGCACTGGGCGACTTCGGCTGTGGCGGGACCTCGCTGACCATGCTGCGGCGGCTGCCGATCAGCGCGGTGAAGCTGGACGGACGGCTGGCTCCGGAGCTGAACGAGTTCGGCGAGGGCGACGACGTGCCCCGGGCCGTGGCCCGGCTGTGCCACTCCCTGGGGCTCCAGGTGATCTGCGAGTCGGTCCAGACCGCCCAGCAGCTGGAGGGCGCGCGGCAGATCGGGGCCGACGCCGTGCAGGGCAGTGCGATCGCCCGGCCGATGTCGGCCCAGGACGTGACCAACCTGCTCACCCTGCGCATGCCGCGTGAACTTCGGCTGCGCTCGGAGAAGCCGTAGGCGTTACTTCTTCTCGCCGTCGTCGGGCTTCGGCCTGCGCACATCGAGATTGCGCAGGAATTCGGGGTCGTCGTCCGGCCCCAGGGTGCGCAACCGGCGCGGTGGCTGATGGCCCGGCGACGACTGGCGCCCGAAGAGGATCCAGGTCACTCCCCCGAGCAGCGGGATCAGCACGATGAACAGCAACCACAACGGTTTCGGGAGGATACGTATCTCGTCGTCGTCGCTCCGCAGGCAGTCGATGGCGGCGTAGATGGTGACCCCGATCACCGCGAGTACGAAGAGAACTCTGGCCATTGGCCAATGGTAGGTGTTCGACCCCCATCGCGCTGGACCGCAAAGAACGCAGGACGCCGACCCGTGCGGGTCGGCGTCCTGCGTTCGGGTGGTCGAAGCTCTATCCGACACCGGCGTACGAGTGCAGACCGGCGAAGAAGATGTTCACCCCGAACCAGTTGAACATCAGGCAGAAGAACGCCACGCAGGCCAGGTAGGCAGCCCGGCGGCCGTCCCAGCCGCGGGTGGCGCGGGCATGCAGGTAGGAGGCGTAGGCGACCCAGATGACGAAGCTCCAGATCTCCTTCGGGTCCCAGTTCCAGTAGCGGCCCCACGACTTCTCCGCCCAGATCGCCCCGGCGATCAGGGTGAACGTCCAGAGCGGGAAGGCCACGGCGTAGAGCCGGTAGGAGGTGCGGTCCAGCACCCCGGCGCTGGGCAGCTTCTCCATGAAGGCGCCCCGCACCGGCGGCTTCCCGGCCGTGATCAGCGCCTCCCGGCGGTCCTGCACCAGCTGCAGCACGGTCAGGGAGAAGCCGAGCACGAAGAGCGCGGAGGCCACGAAGGCGACCGACACGTGCACGACCAGCCAGGTGCTCTGCAGGGCCGGCACCAGCTGGGCGGCGTCGGTGTAGAACACGGCGATGGCCAGACCCAGCGTGAGCAGTACCGGGCCGATCACGAACGTGCCGAGGAACCGCAGGTCGGCACGCCAGAGCGCGATCAGGTAGACGGCGGTCACGACGACCGAGCCGCTGATCGAGAACTCGTACATGTTGCCCCACGGCACCCGCTCCACCGACAGACCGCGGCAGACCACGGCCCCGATGTGCAGGGCCAGGGCCACCCAGGTCACCATGACGGCGATGGCCACGGTCTGGCGCTTCTCGCTCGAGGTGTCGCCGGCTGCCAGTGAGGTGCGGGGCAGCTCGGTGCCGCCGGCGCCCGGACCGTTGAGGGTCAGCACGCTGCCCTCGCCGAACTCCTGCTGCCGCACGCCCTGCTGTACGGCAGGACTGGCCACCCGGCCGCGGCCGGAGAGATCGATGGCGAAGGCGATCAGCGCGACCGCGTAGGCCGCCATCGCCGAATAGATCAGGTTGTTGCTCAGATGCGCCAGGTTCTCGTTGACGCCCACTCAGACTCCTTCGCCCGGCGGCTCGTGGCGCCTCGCCGGCTCATCGTTCGTCCCGCCCGCGGTTTCGGGCGCTTTCACTTCCACCGGGTCGACCCGGTCGACCGGGTCGACCGGGTCGACTCGGTCGACTCGGTCGACTCTGTCCGGTACCGCGGTCATCAGCAGGCTACGCACCTCTTCGGCGAGTTGCGTGTCCTCGGTGCGCGACAGGCCGCCGATCCCCACGGCGGTGATGCCGCCCGACGGCGTGACCCGGAACCAGACCCGGCGGCGGCGGACGAACAGCGAGGCCGTCACACCGCACAGGGCCGCGAGGGCGAAGACCAGCACGTAGATCTTCGTCGGGTCGTACCGCACGTCGAGTGCGACGTACCGGGTGACACCGTCGAAGGTGACGGTGCCGTTGCCACCGGGCAGTTTCACGCTGTCGCCGACGCCGATGGTCTTGGTGAACTGCTTGCCGTCGGAGCCCTTGATCGCCGTCAGCCTGCTCGTGTCGAGCACGTAGACCGACCGCCCGACACCGTCGTCCAGACCAACGTCACCCGTGAAGGCGTAGAGCTGGAGTTTCGGGTTGTCGTCGTCCGGGAACACCGAGATCTCGGCGCCGGTGTCGGGATCGGTGCTCGCCGTCGGCAGGAACACGGCCATCAGGCCGAGCTGCTCGGGCTTGGCGTCGGCCATCTTCAGCACACCGGTGGAGGTGTAGTTCGCGTCGGTCGACAGGAACGGCACCGCTCCGGAGGCGACCTCGTTGCCCTCACCGTCCCGCACGGTGATCTTCGGCGCGTAGCCGTTACCGACCAGGAACACCCGCGAGCCGTTCACGTCGAGCGGATCGTTGACCTTGATCGTGCGCTCCACCGGCGTGGCACCCGGCTTCTCGATCACCTCGAGCTTGCCCTCGAAGTCGCGGGCCGCGCCGAACTGGTTACCGGTCGAGACCTTGTCGAAGTCGGCGTCGAAACTCTTCAGGGTGAACGAGTACGGCGCCAGGTCGTCGGCGCCCACCGCCCGGCCGCCGGTGAAGGAGTCGTACTGCGGCAGGGTGTTCGACCACTTGTCGCCGACCACCACCACGCTCTGGCCGGAGTAGCTGATGAACGAGCCGATCGCCATCGTCGCCAGCAGGCCGAGCAGCGCCAGGTGGAAGACCAGGTTGCCGGTCTCGCTGAGCAGGCCGCGGTCGGCCGAGAGCGTCTCGGCGTCGTGCGCGTGCACCCGGTAGCGCTTGCGGCGCAGCGCCTTGCGGGCCGCCGCGAGCACCTCTTCGGAGGACGCCGGAGTATGGGTGGTGGCGTGCACCGGCATGCGTTCGAGCCGGCGCGGGGCGCGCGGCGGTTTCGCCCGCAGCGCCTTGTACTGCTGCCGGGTGCGCGGTACCACGCAGCCGATCAGCGAGATGAACAGCAACAGGTAGATCGCGGAGAACCAGGGCGAGCCGTAGACGTCGAACCCGTCGAGCCGTCGCACCCAGGGCCCCAGGTCGGGGTGGTCCTCGAGGAACGTGCTGACCTTGGACGGGTCGATGCGGGTCTGCGGGATCAGCGAGCCCGGCACCGCGGCGAAAGCCAGCAGCATCAGCAGGATCAGCGCCGTGCGCATGCTGGTCAGCTGGCGCCACGTCCAGCGCAGCCAGCCCAGGGGACTCAGCTTCGGCTGGGCCACGTCGTTCTTGGCGTCGATCCGGGGCATCTTGCCCTTCTGCCCCGGCCTCAGCTCGATCTCGTCGTCGACGCTCATCTCAGACCGCCAGTTCGAAGCCGGCGATGAAGCCCTGGCTGCCGGCGATCAGGTGCGCCCACAGACCGGACACGAGCATCACGCCGATCAGCACGAGCATGGCTCCGCCGAAGCGGGTGATGGCGACCCGGTGCCGGCGCAGCACGCCGAACGCCGACATGGCCCGCCGGTAGGCGAGGGCGGCCAGCAGGAACGGCAGGCCCAGGCCCATGCAGTAGGCGAAGGCCAGCAGCCCACCGCGCTGCGCGTCGCCGAAACCGCTGGACAGCGACACGATCGCGGTGAGGGTGGGGCCGATGCAGGGGGTCCAGCCGAGCCCGAAGACCACCCCCAGCAGGGGTGCGCCGATCAGGCCGGCGGCCGGGCGGACGTCCATCCGCTTCTCCCCGGCGAGCTTCGGCACGAAACCGGCGAAGACCAGGCCGAGCACGATCGTCACCCCACCGAGCACACGGGTGATGACGTCGTTGTACTCCATCAGCGAGCGCCCCAGCGCCCCCGCGATCCAGCCCATGGTGACGAAGACCGCGGTGAACCCGGCGATGAACAGGCTCACTCCGAGCACCATCCGGCCGCGGCGCTGCTGTTCCAGGTCTTCCCCGGTGAGACCGGTGACGTAGCCGAGGTATCCGGGCACGAGCGGGAGGACGCACGGGGAGGCGAACGAGATGAACCCGGCCAGGACGGCGATCGGGATGGCGAGCAGCAGAGGCCCGCTCAGCACGGTGCCCGTCACGCGGGGGTGTCCTTGGCGATGTCCTTCACCACGTCCGTCAGGGTCACCTTGCTGACCACACCGACGTAGCGGCCGGCGATCCGGCCCTTCGCGTCGAGGATCAGGGTGACCGGGATGGTCTGTGAGGTGACGGCCCCGTTCAGGTTCAGCAGCAGATCACCCTCGTCGAACAGGCTCGGGTAGGTGATGCCGTATTCCTTCTCGTGCGTCTTCGCCCCGGTGCGGGTGTCGCGGAAGGCGATCCCGACGAAGTCGGCGGTGCCTTCCAGCTCCTGGTAAGCGTCTTCGAGCGCCGGGGCCTCGGTACGGCAGGGCCCGCACCACGAGCCCCACACGTTCATCACAAGCGGCTTGCCACGCATCGTGGCGATGTTCAGCTTGTCGCCGTCCACCGTGGTGCCGGACATCTCGATCGGCGACTTGCGGTCGGCGACCGGGATGATCTGGACAGTGTCAGTGCTGTTCGAGGAACCGGAGCAACCCGCCACCGCCAGCAGGAGAGCGCCGGCGGCAGCGGTGACGGCCGAGCGCCGCCCTGGAGAAGACATGACCGTCAGGCTCCCGCAATTTTCTGTGCACCGGGAAGCAGGTCCCGGGAGGGCTCGGTGTAGGCCACCGAGACGATCTTGTCGTCGTGGTAGGTGATCGAGGTGACCGAGGCCAGCGAGCACTCCCGCCGACGCGGGTCGTGCCACAGACGCCGGTTCTCCGCCTTCAGACGGGCCATCCAGATCGGCAGCTGATGACTCACCAGCACCGCCTCATGGCCGACCGCCTTGTCTCGGGCGTCGGCCGCGCCGGCCAGCATGCGGGTGGCGACCTGCTCGTACGGCTCGCCCCAGCTCGGCCGGAACGGGTTGCGCAGGTGCCACCAGTGCTGCGGGTGCCGCAGCGATCCGTCGCCCACCCCGAACGTCAGACCCTGGAAAACGCTGGTGCCCTCGGTGATCCGCGGGTCGAGACCGACCTCGAGGTGGTGCGTGGCGGCGACCGGCGCGGCGGTCTGCTGTGCGCGCTCCATCGGCGAGCCGATCACCAGCACCACGTCGCGGGTGCTGAAGAAGCCCGCGGCCCGCTCGGCCATCCGCTCGCCCAGCTCGGAGAGCCGGAAGCCGGGCAGACGCCCGTAGAAAATGCCCTGCGGGTTGTAGACCTCACCGTGGCGCAGCAGGTGCACCACCGTGCGGTGGTTCGCCTCGTCACCGGCCGGGTGGTGCACGAACCCGGCGTTCACCTCCGGATCCACCTCGGGCAGGTGGTCCGGCGCCGAGGGCACGTCGGGGTGGATCAGCTCGGCATTGGTGGGCGGGGTGGCGTTCTCACCGCTGGACGGGTTCTCGGTCACCGGTCAATACTCCCAGCTTCGGCGGCGGCCCTCGCGGCCCGGGGAAGAGCGGCCACGACGGCGTCGAGCACGGCGTCGTCGTGTGCGGCGGAGAGGAACCAGGCCTCGAACGCGCTCGGCGGCAGGTAGACGCCCTGGCTCAGCATCGAGTGGAAGAACGCGGCGAACGCCGGCAGGTTCTGCTGGCGTGCCTGGTCGTAGTTGCCCACCGCGTCCAGATCGGTGAAGAACACGCTGAACATCGAGCCGGCGAACTGGATGGCGTGCGGCACGCTCTGCGCGTTCAGGGCGTCGCGCACCTCACCGGCGAGCCGGGCCGAGGCGGACAGCAGGTGGGTGTAGACGTCGTCCGTGCAGTTGCGCAGGGTGGCCAGACCGGCCGCGGTGGCGACCGGGTTACCGGAGAGGGTGCCTGCCTGGTAGACCGGACCGGACGGGGCCAGGTGCGCCATCACGTCGGCGCGGCCGCCGAAGGCCGCGGCCGGGAAACCTCCGCCCATCACCTTGCCGAAGGTGAGCAGGTCGGGGGTCGTGCCCCCGGAGAGCCCGTGCCAGCCCGCCTTCGAGACCCGGAAGCCGGTCATCACCTCGTCGGAGACCAGCAGCGAGCCGTGGAGCCGGGTGAGGTCGCGCAGGGCGGCCTCGAACTCAGCCGTGGGCGGGACCACGCCCATGTTGCCGGCGGCGGCCTCGGTGATGACGGCGGCGATCTGGGCGCCGTCCACCTCGAAGATCTTGGTCAGCGCCTCGACGTCGTTGTACGGCAGGACGATCGTGTCGGCGGCCGCGGCCCCGGTGACACCGGGGGTGTCCGGCAGCGCGAAGGTGGCCAGGCCCGACCCGGCCGCGGCCAGCAGGCTGTCGACGTGGCCGTGGTAGCAGCCCGCGAACTTGACGATCTTGCTGCGGCCGGTGAACCCCCGGGCCAGGCGGATGGCGCTCATCGTCGCCTCGGTGCCGCTGGAGACCAGGCGCACCTGCTCGACCGGCTCGACCCGGGAGACGATCTCCTCGGCCAGGGCGACCTCGCCCTCGGTCGGCGTGCCGAACGAGAACCCGTTCGCAGCAGCCGCAGACACCGCGTCGACCACTGCCGGGTGCCGGTGCCCGAGGATCATCGGACCCCAGGAGCAGACCAGGTCGACGTAACGTCGCCCGTCGGCGTCGAAGAGATACGCTCCCTCGCCCCGGACCATGAACCGCGGTGTGCCCCCGACGGCGCGGAAGGCACGCACCGGGGAATTGACACCACCGGGCGTCACGGCAGAGGCGCGCTCGAAAAGCGCCTGCGAGGCGGGAGCGTCGGCCGGGTAGACCCCACTGACGTCTGTCACCCCGGCAGTGTCCCAGCTCCGGCCCCGGGACCCGCTATCGGGGGTCCGGGGGCCCGTTGATCTTGGCGCTGGTCAGAGGTACATGTCGACCCGGCCGGCACCCACGGCCTGGATCGCCGCCATCTGTGCGGCCTGGGCGGCCACCAGGGCCGCGTCCGCCGCCCTCTGGGCCAGCTGCCGGGACACCTGGCGCTGGGCGATAGCCGCCATCGACGACAGCAGGTCTGCGCCGCCGTTGCCCACATACCCGTACTGGTTGCTCACTGCTCCTACGCTCATGGCCGTCCTCCTAGGGCCGAACGGGTGGGTCCCCGGTGCGGGGACCCACGGGCCCTGATCCGGCCCGCACCTTCCCGATCGGCCGGTTCACCCGTGACCAAAGGCGCCGGTCGGGTGAATCCGGGAGGACGAATCCGTAACCGTGAGTTCGTGGTTCAGCTGGAGCGCAGCGAAGTTGCTACTTCCGTGGCCCAATAGGTGAGGATGATCGACGCTCCGGCGCGGCGGATACTCAGGAGCGACTCCTGGATCGCCCGACCGCGGTCGATCCAGCCGTTTGCGGCCGCCGCCTCGATCATCGCGTACTCACCCGAGATCTGGTAGGCCGCAACGGGAACGCCGAACCGGTCGGCCGCCCGGGCGACCACGTCGAGGTAGCTCATGGCCGGCTTCACCATCACGATGTCCGCGCCCTCGGCGAGGTCCTGCTCGATCTCGCGCAGGCCTTCCTCACCGTTCGCCGGGTCTTGCTGATAGGTGCGGCGGTCGCCCTCCAGACTGGAGTCCACCGCCTCGCGGAACGGGCCGTAGAACGCCGAGGCGTACTTGGCGCTGTACGCCAGGACCGAGATGTCCTGGAAACCCTGACCGTCCAGGGCCTGACGGACGGCAGCCACCTGACCGTCCATCATCCCGCTGGGCCCGACCATGTGGACGCCGGCCTCGGCCAGCGCCACGCCCATGTCGGCGTAACGCACCAGCGTGGCGTCGTTGTCGACCCGGCCGTCGGGCGTCAGCACGCCGCAGTGACCGTGGTCGGTGAACTCGTCCAGGCACAGATCGGCCATCACGACCAGGTCGTCACCGACCTCGGCGCGCACATCGGCGACGGCTTGGTTGAGGATTCCCTGCGGATCGGTGGCGCCGGATCCGACGGCATCCTTCACCGCCGGGATGCCGAACAGCATGATCCCGCCCAGCCCGAGGCCGGCGGCCTCGGCCGCGGCTTTACGCAGCGAGTCGCGGGTGTGCTGGTACACCCCCGGCATCGAGCTGATCGGGTGCGGCTCGGACAGGCCTTCCTTGACGAAGACCGGCAGCACCAGTTCGGCCGGGTGCAGCCGGGTCTCGCCGACCAGGCGCCGCACCGCGGGGTTCACCCGCAGGCGGCGCGACCGGACGGCCGGGAACCCGCTCACTTCGCGGTCCGGCGGGTGGCGCCCTTGCGCTGGCTCGGGCGCAGCACCGGCTCACCGGCCTCGTCGGCGCTCAGCCGCAGCCCGGCGCCGTACTCGGCCAGGGCCGCGACCAGGTCGTCGGCGCTCGGCTCGGCGGCCAGCACGTCGACCCTCAGACCGTGCTCCTCCGCGGTCTTCGCGGTCTGCGGGCCGATACAGGCGACCACCGTGGTGGCGTGCGGCTTGCCCGCGATGCCGACCAGGTTGCGCACGGTCGAGGACGAGGTGAAGACGACCGCGTCGAAGTGCCCGCTCTTGATCGCCTCCCGGGTCTCGGCGGGCGGCGGGGCGGCCCGCACGGTGCGGTAGGCGGTGACGTCGTCCACCTCCCAGCCGTTCTGCTCGAGCCCGGCCACCAGGGTGTCGGTGGCGATGTCGGCGCGGGGCAGGAAGACCCGGTTGATCGGGTCGAGCACCTCGTCGTAGGGCGGCCAGCACTCCAGCAGACCGAGCGCGGACTGGTTCTCGGCCGGCATCAGGTCGGGCTCGATGCCCCAGTCGCGCAGGGCCGTGGCGGTGACCCCGCCCACGGCCGCGACCTTGAGCCCGGCGAACGCGCGGGCGTCCAGGCCGAACTCCTCGAACTTCTCCCGCACCGCGCGCACGGCGTTGACGCTGGTGAAGCCGATCCACTCGTAGCGGCCGGTGACCAGGCCCTTGACTGCCTTCTCCATCTGGTGCGGCGTGCGCGGCGGCTCGACCGAGATGGTGGGCACCACCTGGGCGGTGGCGCCGTGGTCGGCGAGCGCGGAGACGATGCCCCCGGCCTGCTGCTTGGTACGCGGCACGAGCACCCGCCAGCCGAACAGCGGCTTGGTCTCGAACCAGGAGGCCTTCTCCCGCAGGGCGGCGGCCTCGCCGATCACCGCGGTCATCGGCTTGTCCATCTTGGACGAGGCCAGCAGCGGGATCAGCTCGCCCAGTGCGCAGGCGATGGAGCGCTGCCGGGTGGTGGTGCCGTGCGAGGTGACGACGACCGGGGTGGTGGCCTTGCGGCCGGCCGAGAGCAGACCGTCGGCGGCGTTGGAGATGTCTTCCTCGGCCCCCAGCACCACCAGGGTGGTGCCGGTGGAGGCGTGCAGCTTCCAGTTCACCACCTCGCCGTGCGGGTACAGCACGTGCACGCTGCTCACCCCGGGCGGGGTGAGAGGCACACCGGCGTAGGCGGGGACGGCCGACGCGGCGGAGACCCCGGGGACGACCTCGAAGGGCAGCGACTGCTTGCGGCAGGCCGTGATCTCCTCGGCCAGACCGGTGAACGTGGCCGGGTCGCCGTCCATCAGGCGCACCACCCGGGCCCCGGTCTTCGCCGCGGTCACCACGACCTTGGCCCGGCCGGCCCGGGTCATCGGCTGGCCGTCCTCACCGAAACCGGCGTCCACGATCTCGACGCCGGGCCGGCAGTACCGGCTGATCATCGTCTCCCGCGGGATCTGGTCGACGACGACGACATCCGCCTCGCCGAGCCGTTCCACGGCCCGGAGGGTGAGCAGGCCGTCGTCGCCGGGGCCGGCCCCGACGAAGGCCACGTATCCGCCGGGGGCGGCCTTCTTGCTGGTGGTGGTCGAGGTCACGAGTCACCTTCTCTTGCCAGAGCCTCGTCGGCCGCCGGCACGGGGTCTGGTACAGGGATCAGGAGGGCGGCGCCGGCGTCGAGCATCTGCTCGGCGAGCGCGCGGCCCAGGGTGATGGCGACCGGCTCGTCCGTGCGGGGGTCGCGCGTCCGTGCGGTCGCGGTGTGACGGATGCTCGTCGTGCCGTCGGTGGAACCGGCGAACGCGGTCAGCGTCAGCGTCTGGTCCCCGCCTGAGTTCTGGTAGGTGGCCAGCGCGCCCACCGGGGCGGCACAACCGGCCTCGAGCCGCGCCAGCAGCGCCCTCTCGGCCAGGACGCACAACCGGGTGACCGCGTCGTCGATCAGCCGCAGCGCGGCCAGGAGCGCCACCGAGCCGTTGGTCTCGGAGCGGCACTCCACGGCGAGTGCGCCCTGCCCGGGGGCGGGCAGCATCTGCTCGGACGTGAAGACGTGGGTGGCCTCGGCGTGCCGGCCGATGCGGCGCAGGCCGGCCAGGGCCAGCACCACGGCGTCGACCTCACCGGTCGCCACCTTGCCGATGCGCGTGTCGATGTTGCCGCGGATGCCGACGATCTTGATGTCGTCGCGCAGCGCGAGCATCTGGGCCGCGCGGCGGGGTGAGCCGGTGCCGATCACCGAGCCCGCCGGGAGTTCGTCGAAGCCCAGGTCGTCGCGGCCGATCAGCACGTCGGCCGGGCACTCCCGGCGCGGCACGCTGGCCAGCGTCAGGCCCTCGGGCTGGGCGTTGGGCAGGTCTTTCAGCGAGTGCACGGCGAAGTCGCACTCGTCCCGCAGCACGGCCTCACGCAGCGCGGAGACGAACACACCGGTGCCGCCGAGACTCGTCAGGGGGGTGTTCGAGGCGGCCGAGACGTCGCCCGACGTGACCACCTCGACCAGCTCGACCCGGAACTCGCGCTCCGGTGCGACCAGCGCCAGGGCGGCCACCAGCCGGTCGGCGAACCACTGCGACTGGGTGCGGGCGAGCTGGCTGCGGCGGGTTCCCAGCCGCAGCACGCTGGGCAGGTCGTCGAGCGTCGGCACCAGGCCGGAACCGCCGGACGTCGACGAGTAGAGGTTGTCGAGCGTGGTCACGAAGCTCCTCCGCTGTGGCCGAGCAGCGCGGAGAGGTCGGTCATCGAGTCCTGCTCGAGGGTGACGGCGAGCTCCACCCCGGGCAGTTCCCCGGCCTTGGCCTCCGGCGCGGGGCCGAGATTGAACAACAGGCGCAGCGCCTCGGCGTAGGTGTCGCCACCCGGCGCGGCCGCGAGTTCCTTCACCCGCACGGTGGGCTGGTGCAGCAGTTTCTCCACCACCCGGTGCACGGTCTGTTCCAGCTCGGCGAAGACGTCGGGATCGAGCCCGTCCAGACGCCCGGACAGCCGCCCGAGCTCCGCCTCCATCACCGAGCGGGCCATGGCGCGCAGAGCGACGACGGTCGGCGCGACCTCCTTGGCTCGCTGATCCGCGAGATAGGTCGCGACCTCGAGCTCGACCAGCGCGCGGGCCTCGGCCAGGTCTTCGGCCAGGCCCTCCGCGGTCAGGATCTGGCCGAGGTGTTCCAGGTCGAACACCTGGGTGCTGGGCAGTTCCGCGATCTGCGGCTCCACGTCGCGGGGCAGGGCCAGGTCCACGTAGACCTGCGGGCGCCCGGCGCGGGCGGCCGCGGCCAGTCCGGCGGCCTCGCGGTCGACCAGGTAGCCGGTGGCCCCGGCGCAGGCGATCACCAGGTCGGCCGCGGCCAGTGCGGGCTGCAGTTGCTCCAGCGGCACCGGCGTCCCGTCGACCGACTCGGCCAGGCGCCGGGCGCGCGGCAGGGTGCGGCTGCAGACGGAGATCGAGCCGACCTGGGCGCGGTGCGCGGAGGCCACGGACAGGCCACTCATCGCTCCCGCGCCGAGCACCAGCACGTTCAGGCCGGACAGCGGGCCGAGTACCTCGCCGGCCTTGCGCAGACCGGCCTCGACCAGACTCGGCGCGGCCTTGTCGAGCAGCGTCTCGGAGTGCACGCGCTTGCCCACGCGCAGGGCGTTCTGCACCAGGTGGCCGATGGTGCGCCCGGCCGAGCCGGTGGCCTGGGCCGAACGCAGCGCCACCCGGACCTGCCCGAGGATCTGCTGCTCCCCCACGGCCATCGAGTCCAGCCCGCAGGTGACCTGGAAGAGGTGGGCGACCGCGGCATTCTCGTAGTGCACGTAGAGGTGCTCGGTGAGCTCGTCCAGCGGCACGCCGGTGGCCTCGGCCAGCCCCGCACCGATCTCGCCGATACCGCCGTGGAACTTGCTGACCTCCGCGTACACCTCGAGCCGGTTGCAGGTGACCAGCGCGATCGCCTCGGCGACGTGGTCGCCCCGGCAGAGGTTGGCCATCAGGTCGGCTGCGGCCTGCGTGTTCAGCGTGGTGCGTTCCAGCAGCCCGATCGGGGCGGTGCGGTGCGACAGCCCGACGATCATGATGCTCATCCGGCTGCCTCGGCTCTCGACGTCGTCAGGGTGGTTCGGGGTTCGCCGATGACGCCCAGCGCCTCGGACAGGTCCTGCGGTTCGGTCGGCATCTCACCGGCCAGGCGGCCGGCGGCGCGGCGCTGCTCATGGAAAGCCAGGATCTGCAGCTCGGTGGCCAGGTCGACGCGGCGCACCATCACGCCGTCGGGCACGGTGAGCACGCAGGGGGCGAAGTTGAGCACTCCGGTGACCCCGGCGGCGACGAGCCGGTCGCAGATCTCCTGCGCCGCGGGCCCGGGCGTGGCCACCACACCGATCTGGATGCCGAGCGACGACACCGTCTGGTCGAGTGAATCCAGACCGGTGACGGTGAGACCGGCCACAGTTTCACCGACAACCCGGGCGTCGGCGTCGACCAGAGCCGCCACGGTGAATCCCCGTGAGGTGAATCCGCCGTAGTTCGCGAGCGCGTGACCGAGATTTCCGATTCCGACGATCACGACCTTCCAGTCCTGCGTCAGACCGAGTTCACGCGAAATTTGGTAAATCAAGTACTGGACCTCGTAACCCACACCACGTGTTCCGTACGAACCGAGGTGGGAAAGGTCTTTACGAAGCTTTGCGGAACCGACTCCGGCCGCGGTGGCGAGCTCCTCGGACGAGACGGTCGCCACACCGCGCTCGGCGAGGGCGGTGAGCGCCTGGAGGTAGAACGGAAGCCGGGAGACCGTTGCCTCGGGTATTCCGTCGCGGGTGGCTCGCTCTCCACGGACGAGCCGCGCGGGGCGTGGTCGGGTCACAGTCGGCCGGCTCCTTCGATGCCTTTGGTACCCCTGATGAGGGACGACTGGCGCCTTGTGACCGGCGCAGTCGTGCCGGAGTTTCGTTACCCAGCCTAAGCGCTTGTGAACGTATGCACAAAGTTGCCAACTCATCGGTCACGGCGGGAGAAGAAGCCTTTACGCCGAGTGAGGGCCCTCCGGAGCCGGTTCTCGTCGACCCTCCAGTAGTCGTGCTGCGCGCCGTCGACCAGCACCACCGGGATCTGCTCGGCATAGCGCGCGGCCAGATCGGGACGGTCCGAAATGGAGATTTCCTTCCATCCTGCCCCGGTTTCGGCTGAGACTTTTTCCACAACGATCCGGGCGGCGTCGCACAAATGGCAACCGGGTTTGCCGATCAGGGTGATTCGCGACTGATCGTCGGTAACGTCTGGCACACACCCAACATTACGTCCCCACCCTTCCGCGTAACCCACTCGTGACCTTCGGCAATTCAGGGTTGTTCGGCTCGATGTCACGTCATCCCGGCGTTGCCCGGCCTGTACGCCGGCGGGCGCACGCGTAGACTCCACGCCATGTCGGACGCCGAGATCCGGATGGTGGAGAGCCACTCCCCACCGGCTCGCCCGGGCGACCCGACTGCGGCCGCCTTCTTCGACGTGGACAACACCATCGTCCGCGGGGCATCGATCTTTCATCTGGCCCGAGGCCTCTATCACCGCGGTTTCCTCACGCCGCGCGACATCTGCCGGTTCGCCTTGCAACAGGCCCGTTTTCTGGCCATCGGCGAGCACCCGCACGCGCTGGCCGAGGTGCAGACCCGCGCCCTGGCGTTCATCGCCGGACGGTCGGTCGCCGAGATGCGCACCATCGGTGAGGAGGTCTTCGAAGACATTCTCACCAACAAGATCTGGCCCGGCACCCTCGCCCTGGCCCGCATGCACGAAGACGCCGGGCAGCGGGTCTGGCTGGTCACCGCCACCCCGATCGAGATCGCCGAGGTGATCGCCCAGCGCCTGGCGCTGACCGGTGCCCTGGGCACGATCTCCGAGCACGTCGACGGCCGCTACACCGGCCAGCTGGTCGGGGCCCCGATGCACGGTGAGGCCAAGGCCGACGCCGTCTCCGCCCTGGCCCGGCGCGAGGGCCTGTCACTGCGCCGGTGCGCCGCCTACAGCGACTCCTCCAACGACATCCCGCTGCTCTCGCTGGTCGGTCACCCGGTCGCGATCAACCCGGACTCCCGGCTCCGGGCCCACGCCCGGGCCAACGGCTGGCAGGTGCACGACTACCGCACCACCCGGCGCGCGGCGAAGATCGGCCTGCCCGCCGCCGGGGCCGGGGTGCTGGCCGGTTTCGCCGCGGGCGCGCTGGTGTCGAACCGTCGCCAGGAGCCCCCGGCGATCGATCAGAAGAAGACCGACCGGCGCTGAACCAGGAGCGAGTAGAGGGTCTGCTGGATCGTCTGGCGGATCCGGTCGGTCAGGTCGAACACCAGGATCGGGTCTTCCGCCGCCTGCGGGCCGGTCTCGTCCGGCTGGATCGGCGGACCGAACTCGATCAGCCACTTGCTCGGCAGCGGCACCGCGCCGAGCGGTCCCAGCAGCGGGAAGAACGGCGTCACCGGTAGGTAGGGAAGACCCAGGAGCCGGGCCAGCGCCGGCACATCGGCGATGATCGGGTAGATCTCCTCGGCCCCCACGATCGAGCAGGGCACGATCGGCACACCGGTGCGCAGCGCCGCCGACACGAACCCACCGCGCCCGAACCGCTGCAGTTTGTAGCGCTCGGAGAAGGGTTTTCCGATGCCCTTGTAGCCCTCCGGCCAGACCCCGACGAGCTCACCCGACGACAGCAGCCGCTCGGCGTCCGGGTTGGCCGCCAGCGTGGCACCCGCCCGCCGCGCCAGCGTCGAGAGCACCGGGGTCTGGAACACCAGGTCGCCACCGAGGATGCGCAGGTGACGCCCGCGTTCCTCGCGCACCGCCACGGCCGTCATCAGGGCGTCCACCGGGATCGCACCCGAGTGGTTGGCCACGATCAGCGCGCCCCCGGTGGCCGGGATGTTCTCCGCGCCGCGCACCTCCACCCGGAACCAGTTCTTGTAGAGCGGCCGCAGCAGGTTGAGGGGTACCGCGTCGGCGAACGCCGGGTCGAACCCGAACTCGTCCATCTCGTAGTCGCCGGCCAGGCGGGTCCGGAGGAACTCCAGAAGATCGAGCAGCCGGTCCGGGGCGTCGTCGGGGTGAGGTGCCTCGTCCTTCATGCCCGTTTCGCTCTGCTCGTCCGGCACCTCGGTGATCGCGGTGAGCATCGACTGGCCGATCTGCCCGGCGATCGAGAGCACCATCGAGGCGGTGGACGAGGCGGGCACCACCGTGGGCCGCGCGATCGCCGCGTCGGGCACGGCCGGGGGCGGCTCGTCCGGCGCCGAGAGCAGGGGGTTCGGATGACGGCGGTTGCGTTCGGCCGCGGCCCGTTCGGCACCCGCGCGCACCTGATCGGTGGCGATGCGGTCGGGGCTGTCGGGGCTGTCGGGGTCGGGCGCGCTCACGGGGTGTCCGTGAATTGAGGACGAGGCGCCGCTCCCGCGGTCCGGGTGGCCCTCGCGGGCCCCGGCGGGCGCAGCCAGTTCACGACCTTGCGCTCGACCGCGTTCACCACCTCGGGCGAGAGCGGACCGCGCAGGCCACGGGTGCGGACGAAGTCGAGGAACGCCTCCCGGGTGGTGTACGCCGGTTCGAGGCCGAGCTGCTCACGCATGCGGGTGGTATCGAGACAGCGGCCGAAGCGCAGATAACGCACCTGGTCGGCGCTGAAGTCGGCGAGCCCGCCGCGGTGATAGAGACTTCCCATCAGCCCGGCCAGGCGCGGTGGCACCCCGACGGTCGGGCGGCCCGCGAACCCGGCGGCCTGGTTCAGACCGATCACGCCGTCCCCGGCCACGTTGATCACACCCTGCGCGTCGCCGAGCGTGGCCCGGCGGATCGCCTCCAGAGCGTCGTCCTCGTGCAGGAACTGCAGACGCGGGTCGAAGCCGAGCACGCCCGGGATCACCGGCAGGCTGAAGTAGTCGGTCATCGAGGTGCGGATGCCCGGACCGACGATGTTCGCCAGCCGCAGGGTCACCACCTCGACCTCGGGCCGGCGGCGGCTGAACCCCCGCACGTACTCCTCGACCTCGGCCGAGTCCTTGCCCCAGCCGGTGCGTGGCGGATGCTTGCCCACCAGGGTCTCGGTGAACATCGCCGGGTCGCGCGGACTGCTGCCGTAGACCGCCGAGGTGGACTTCACCACCAGCCGTCGCAGCCGGGTCGCCCGCTGGCAGGCGGCGAGCAGCTGCATCGTGCCGATCACGTTGATTTCTTTCTGCGCCGTGCGGCCCCCGGCCGAGACCGGGGTGGCAATCACGCTCATGTGCACGACGGTGTCCACGCCGGTCTGCTCGATGATCCGGCCGATCATCGAGTTGCGGATGTCGGCCCGCACGAACTCCGCGGCGCCGATGTCGTAGGGCGGGGCGATGACGTCAACCCCCACCACCCGGTCCACCCCGGGTTCCTGCGCGAGCAGCCGGGCGAAGCGGGCACCGAGATACCGGGAGACCCCGGCCACCAGCACCGACCTACCCATACCGCCTCCTGCTACTTCGTGGGACCGGCCACGCAGAGGCCGCGCGGGGAGGTCTGCCTGATCACCAACCATTCTGCTGGTGATCATGCGGTCCTTCCCCGGGCCGCCGGGACCCGACCTGACCCGCGGACCGAGTTACGCGTCCATCATTGGCCGACCGCACCCGGCGCGCCTCGCGACGCGCCCACCCACGAAGCCCGCAAAGCACGCGCGGCGGCCAGTGAGTACTGGCCGCCGGTGTGCGGTACTACGTTCGGGTCAGGTGTTTCTACTTCTTGTTGCGACGCTGGTGACGCGTCTTGCGCAACAGCTTGCGGTGCTTCTTCTTAGCCATCCGCTTGCGGCGCTTCTTGATGACGGAGCCCACGGGTCCTCGCAGTTCGTAGATCGGGTCGCCCGCGACACCTGCGCGGGATCAAGGTTGCTCGCGGCGCGGGAAGACCCACACCAGCCGTACCTGGTCCCAGGGTAGCGCCTCGGACGTGGTGCCCCCGGTCTCGCCCTCCGGTTCACCGATGGATCGGGTGCCGTCGGACGGCCGTCAGGCGGTTTCGCTGTTGCCGTTCATGTAGGAGTGACGCAGGTACTCCTGCACCGCCCGCTCCGGAACCCGGTACGAGCGGCCGACCCGCATCGCTGCCAGCTCACCGGCGTGGACGAGGCGGTAAACGGTCATTTTCGACACCCTCATGATCCCGGCCACCTCGGCCACGGTGAGGAAACGGACTTCGAAATCTCCCCTGGGCAGGGCACGCACGGCGGTCATCTCAGGTCTCCCCTCGGTAGGGCTGCGGAGTGCGGAACGTGGGCCGTTCTGGACCCTCTCGCACCGGATGTCGACGTCTGGTGACTTCGCTCCGGATACGTTCGGCAACGCCCCGTAACCAACCATAGGTGTAAGTGAGCCTGATGTGTGAATCGAGTTGCCGACTAGTCCGAATTACCGGGTCAACTTCTCCACCGAACTGCCCCTTTTTGGCACTCAACCCACCGGTACGGCCCGCGTGTGCCTTGAAGTCCCAGTCCGAGCCCCGTTCGGGGGACAGATCCCTACCCGCGGGTCAGTCGAAATAGGGGTCAAGACCGTGCAACGGGAAGACCGCCTTACGGGTCGCCAGGACGACCCGGTCGATCGCGTCGGCGGGGTCGTAGCCGGTGGCCCAGGAGCGGTAGTCGATGTTCGCCCCGTCGGTCATCCGCAGCGGGGCGGAACGGCCGCAGCGGGAGGCGACGTAGTCCCGCCAGTCGGCCGGGACGTCGGTACCCGGCGGCACCGGACGGTGCGCCGCGATCCCGATGAGATGGGCCCAGGCCCGGGGCACCACGTCGACCACCTCGTACCCACCTCCGCCGAACGCCACCCAGCGGCCGTGGGCGTAGCGGTGGGAGAAGTCGTGCAGGGCCTCGTAGGAGGCCCGCTGCGCGTCCAGCGACAGGGCCAGGTGGGCCAGCGGGTCGAGCACGTGCGAGTCGCAGCCCTGCTGGGTGACCAGCACATCCGGCTCGAAGGCCGCCAGCAGGGGCGGCACCACCGCGTGGAAGGCCCGCAGCCAGCCGGCGTCCGAGGTGCCGGGCGGCAACGCCACGTTGACGGCCTCGCCCTGGGCCTGCGCACCGCCGATCTCCTCGGGGAACCCGGTGCCGGGGAAGAGCACCCGGCCGTTCTCGTGCAGGGAGATCGTGAGCACCCGGGGGTCGTCCCAGAAGATCTTCTCCACACCGTCACCGTGGTGGACGTCGACGTCCACGTAGGCCACCCGCTTCGCACCGGCGTCGAGCAACGCCTGGATGGCCACCCCGACGTCGTTGTAGACGCAGAAACCGCTGGCCGCCCCGGGCATGGCGTGGTGCAGACCGCCGGTGAAATTGACCCCGTGCGCGGCCTGCCCCGACCAGACCGCGAGCGCGACGTCGCGGCTGGCGGCGCAGATCCGGGCGCTGGCCTCGTGCATGCCCGGGAACGTCGGCACGTCACTGCTGCCCAGGCCGAACCGCAGGTCTTCGAGGGTCGGGCGGGTCGAGGCCCGGCGCACCGCCTCGACGTAGGCCGCCTCGTGCACGGTGAGCAGTAGCTCGTCGGAGGCGGGCTCGGCACTGACCACGTGCACGCCGGCCGCGTCGAGCAGGCCCAGCGCGTCGGCCAGCCGGGCGGTGAGCTCCAGCCGGATCGGGGCCATCGGATGCTCGACCCCGAAGTCGTAGGCGGTGAACGCCTCGTCCCAGACCAGCCGCAGTGCCTCCACAACCCCCACGGTAATCGCTGGTACGGATCCTGGCAGGCTCCGCCGTTACGTCACGAGGTGAAACGCCCTAGTTCTTCGACAACTGCTCGGACCTGTGGCACGCGGCCTCGATCGCCGAGACGAACGCGCCCCGTACCCGCTGGTCGTCGAGCAGCCGCAGGGCCGCCGCGGTGGTGCCGCCCGGGCTGGTGACCTGCTCGCGCAGGATGCTCGGGTGGGTACCGGTCTGCCGCAGCATCGTGGCCGCGCCGAAGAGGGTCTGCACCACGAGCTCGGTGGACGTCGGGCGGGGCAGTCCCAGCAGCACGCCGGCCTCGATCATCGCCTCGGCCACGTAGAACACGTAGGCCGGGCCGGAACCGCTGACCGCGGTGACGGCGTCCTGGTACGACTCGGGCACCTGGAGCACCTTGCCGGTGGCGCTGAGCAGTTCCTGCGCGCGCTCGGTGTGCTCGGGCCGGCAGTGGGTGCCGGGGCTGAGCACCGACATGCCCTGGTCGACCAGGGACGGGGTGTTCGGCATCACCCGGATCACCGGGGTGCCCTCGGGCACGTTGCCCTCGAGCGAGGTGATGGTCTGCCCGGCGGCCAGCGAGATCACCAGCGTGCCGGGGCGCAGCGCCGGGCTGATCTCGGTCAGGAGCCCGGCCACGTCCCGCGGCTTGACCGCGACGATCACCGTGTCGCCCCAGGCCGCGGCCCCGATGTTGTCCATCACCTCGACGCCGTACTGCTGCTTCAGCTCCTGCGCACGCTCGGGGCGTCGGGCGGACACGACCACGTCACCCGGGCCGCGACCGGCCCTCAGCAGTCCGGCCAGGATCGTGCCACCCATGTTCCCGGCCCCGAGGATCGCGACCCGGCCGATGGCGTCCTGCTGTTCACCCTGCTCAACCTGTTCACCCTGCTCAACCATGCCGCCCATGATGCCCCGCCGCCCGGGGCGGGCCTTCATCGTGTGCATTCCTTGCGGTCCGGGCGCAAGGAATGCACACGATGTCTCCGGAGCCCCTCAGCCCTGGTACTTCGCCAGTACCTCGCTCAGCGCCAGGCCCAGGTGCAGCCCGAGCCTCGCCTCCCCCTCGTCCAGGTCCACCCCGGCCATCTGCTCGATGCGTTCCAGCCGGTAATACAGGGTCTGGCGGTGCACGGAGAGCGTGGCCGCCGTGCGCGCGGCGTTGCCTCCGGAGTCCAGCCAGACCAGCGCCGTGCGGATCAGATCGGCGTCGGCCTTCTCCCGCAGCCGCGCGGCCGGGGTACCCGCGATCAGGGCCTCCACCGCGGCGGGGCCCTGCGCGAGCACCCGGTAGAACCCGAGATCGACCCAGCTCAGCACCGGTCCGAGGTGGGGCCGGGCGCCGGCCGTGGCCGCGGCGGCCTCGGCCTGGCGGGCGGCGGCAACGAGCGCGGCCGCCGCGGCATGGTCCTCAGCTCCAACGCCCACCGGTCCCGGCCCGGCCGAACCAGGGTCCACCGGATCAGGTCTTTCCGGATCCGGGCCTGCCGCACCCGACGCGGCCGGACCCAGGTCCGATCCGTAAGACCCCACCGGACCCACCGGACCCACCGGACTCGAACCGCCGCGCCCCGAACCCGCAGCTGACCCGGGCCCCGGTCCGGTGCCCACCGGCGTCCCCTCGTTGAACCGCACCAGATGCGCGTCGCTCACCCCCGCCACTGCCCCGGCCGGGAGCCGCCGGGCCATCCGCCGAGCAGCCACCTCCGGCTCCGAGCCGGCCGGAACCGACATCACCGTGCGGGTTCTCGTTTCTTCCGGGGCCCGGATCACGGCCACCACCAGGGCCTCGCCACCGGCCAGCTCGCCGAGCGCCACCAGGCGCCGCCAGGCGCCGGCTGCGTGCAGGGCGTCTCCCCTCAGCAACTCGCCGACCAGAGCCTCCCGCTCGTCGGCCACGCCCGCCCGCCGCGCGAGCAGGGCCCCGGCGCGGTCCGCGAGCGGCGCCACCTGGGTCAGGGCCTGCGCCGCCACCCCGGTCGCGGGCTCGACCACCCAGAGATAGCCGTGGGTCCGACCGCCGGAACGCGCCGGGATACAGACCCGCGCCGCGATCTGCTGCGATTCATCGGCCGGAATGCGCACCGGCTGCGTGGCCGAGGCGATGCCGTGGTTGAGGAAGTAACTACGCACCTGCGCGGTCGCGGTCTTGCGCAGGATCGACGCCGCCCGTACCTGGTCCACCCCGTCCGCGCCGTGAGACCCGTAGGCCACCAGGGCGAATCCGGTGTCCTCGAGCGTGGCCGGGGCCTGGAGCAGGTCCGACACGTCATCGACCAGTTCCTGCAGCGCCCGGGGGTCCGACTCGGCCGTACTGCTCACCGGAGGGCTTCGACAATCGTCGGAACGGCTCGTGACATCTGCACATGGTGACACCCCCGCCTCGCTCCTAGCCTGGTTCGTATGCCGAAACTCCTGCTGGCGGCCGCACAGACCCGGCCGGTCCGGGCCTCCGTGAGCGCGCTGCCCATCAGCCGCAAGATGGTTCGCCGGTTCATCGCCGGGCCGGACTCCACGTCCGCCCTGCAGGTCACGAAGTCGCTGCGTGAGCAGGGACTGGCCGTGACGCTCGACGTGCTCGGTGAGGACATCACCGACAAGGCCCAGGCCGCGCAGACGGCGGCCTCCTACCGTTCGCTGCTGGCCGCGCTGTCCGAGGCCGGGCTGGCCGACCGGGCCGAGGTGTCGGTGAAGCTCTCCGCCTTCGGTCAGGCCCTGGGCGCCGACGGCGACAAGATCGCCCTGGAGAACGCGTTCACCGTGGCCGAGGCGGCCCAGGCCGCGGGCACCACGATGACCCTCGACATGGAAGACCACACCACGGTCGACTCCACGCTGGGCATCCTCGCCGAACTGCGCGCCCAGTACCCCTGGGTGGGCGCCGTGCTGCAGGCCGCGCTCTACCGCACCGAGGGCGACTGTCGTGACCTGGCCACCACCGGGTCACGCGTACGCCTGGTGAAAGGCGCCTACGCGGAACCGGCCTCGGTGGCCCACCCGGCGAAGGCCGATGTCGATGCCGCCTACCGCCGCTGCCTGGAGATCCTGTTCGCCGGCGCCGGGCACCCGATGATCGCCACGCACGACATGTCCCTGGTGACGCAGGCCTGCGTCCTGGGCCGCGACCGGGGCGACTGGGAACTGCAGATGCTCTACGGCATCCGCACCGACGAGCAGCGCCTGCTCGCGGCGGCCGGCATCGACGTGCGCGTGTACCTGCCCTTCGGCACCGACTGGTACGGCTACTACATCCGCCGTCTGGCCGAGCGCCCGGCGAACATGCTCTTCCTTCTTCGTCACCTCAACTCCTGAAAACCCTTAGAACGAAAGGCATAATAATGGACGCGATCACGAAGGTCCCAGCTCCGGTCAACGAGCCGCCGCGCTCCTACACGGACGGCAGCGCCGAGCGCGCCGCCCTGGAACCCGCCCTCAAGGAGATCTGGGGCACCCGCCTGGAGATCACCAACTGGATCGACGGCCAGCCCGTCGCCGGTGGCGGGGACTCCTTCGACGTCGTCGCGCCGTTCGACAAGTCGCACGTGCTGGGAACTTTCAAGGCCGCCACGGCGGACGACACGGCGGCCGCGATCGCCGCCGCGAAGAAGGCCGCGCCGGCCTGGGCCGCGCTGTCCATCGACGACCGGGCCGCGGTGCTGCTCAAGGCCGCCGATCTGCTCACCGGCAGCTGGCGCGCGGTCACCAACGCCGCCACCATGCTCAGCCAGGCCAAGACCATCTACCAGGCCGAGATCGACGCGGTCTGCGAGCTGGCCGACTTCTGGCGCTTCAACGCGCATTTCGCCCGGCAGATCTACGCCGAGCAGCCCGCCGCGAACTCCCCCGGCATCTGGAACCGCCTCGACCACCGGCCGCTCGAGGGCTTCGTCTATGCGATCACGCCGTTCAACTTCACCTCGATCGCAGCCAACCTGGCCACCGCCCCGGCCCTGATGGGCAACACGGTGGTCTGGAAGCCCAGCCCCACGCAGGCCCTCTCGGCCGAGTACACGATGCGCCTGTTGACCGCCGCGGGCCTGCCCGCCGGGGTGATCAACCTGGTGCACGGCGCCGGCCCCGAGGTGTCGTCCGTGGTGCTGGAAGACCCGGACCTGGCGGGTATCCACTTCACCGGCTCCACCGCGACCTTCCAGCACCTGTGGCAGGAGGTCGGCTCGCGGATCACGCAGTACCGCTCCTACCCGCGCATCGTCGGCGAGACCGGTGGCAAGGACTTCATCCTGGCCCACCCCAGCGCCGACGTCGACGTGCTGCGGACCGCCATGGTGCGAGGCGCTTTCGAGTACTCCGGGCAGAAGTGCTCGGCCGCCTCGCGGGCCTACGTGCCGCGTAGTGTCTGGACCCGGCTGAAAGACGGGCTGGCAGACGTCACCAATTCTCTGCCCGTCGGGCCGGTCACCGACTTCGCCAACTTCACCTCGGCAGTCATCGACGAGCGGGCGTTCGCGAAGCACGCCCAGGCTCTGGAGCGGGCCCGCAACGCGCCGGGTGTCGAGATCCTGGCCGGCGGCAAGGCCGACGACAGCGTGGGCTATTTCGTCGACCCGACCGTGCTCGTGGTGGACGACCCCACCGACGAGGCCCTCACCACCGAGTACTTCGGCCCGATCCTGGCCGTGCACGTGTTCGACGACGCCGACTTCGAGAGCATCGCGCAGAGCATCGCGACCGACTCCAAGTACGCGCTGACCGGCGCGATCATCGCGCAGGACCGGCAGGCCGTGGCCTCGGTGATGGAGACGCTGCGGTTCGCCGCGGGCAACTTCTACATCAACGACAAGCCGACCGGCGCCGTGGTCGGGCAGCAGCCGTTCGGTGGCGCCCGGGCGTCCGGTACCAACGACAAGGCCGGGGCCCCGCAGAACCTTCAGCGGTGGACCTCGACCCGGTCGATCAAGGAGACGTTCGAGCCCGCCGTGGACTGGCGCTACCCGCACATGGGGTGACGAGAACGACCGTGGGCTCCGGAAACCCCTCCTCCGGGGCCCACGGTTTCCCCTACCGGGTGGGCGTGAGGTTCGCCGAGGCCAGATGCTCGCGGGCGAAGGTCAGGCACTCGGTCAGCTCGGCCTCGCGCTCGGCCCGGGTACGGCACTTGCGCGTGTTCACCTCGACCGCGACCACGCCCGCCCAGTTCCATTCGGAGAGCAGGTCGAGCACCTCGCCGCAGGGCTGGGTGCCGCGGCCGGGCAGCAGGTGCTCGTCCTTGGCCGAGCCGGCCCCGTCGGCCAGATGGATGTGCGTGAGCCGGTCGCCCAGCGCGCGGGCCATGGCCAAGGAGTCTCCCCCGGCGGTCGCGGCGTGCGAGAAGTCCAGCGTGACGTGCTGGTACGGCTGCTCCAGCGGGTTCCAGCCCGGCGAGTAGGCCATCACCTCACGGCTACGGGCCCGCCACGGGTACATGTTCTCCACCGCGAGCGGCACCGAGAAGTGCTCGTTCAGCTGGGCGACGCCGTCCACGAAGGCCGCGCCGTACTCCTTCTGCCAGCGGAACGGCGGGTGCGCCACCACGGCCCCGGACCCCAGGTCTTCCGCCATCTGCAGCGAGCGCTCCAGCTTCGCCCACGGCTCCTTGCCCCAGACCCGCTGGGTCACCAGCAGTGTCGGGGCGTGCACCGAGAGAACCGGCACGCCGTAGTGCTGCGAGAGTCTCTTGAGGGCCCCGGTGTCCTGGCTGACCGGATCGGTCCACACCATCACCTCGACGCCGTCGTACCCCAGACGTGCTGCGATCTCGAACGCGTCGGCGCAGGACTCCGGGTAAACGGAGCTGGTCGACAGCGCCACCTTCGCTGTCGGCAGCCTGGACGACCTGGTGTTCCGGTCGTCCGGCTGGCCACTGCTCGATCGGGCCATGCCGTTCAGCGTAGTCACTCCCGCTGTGGGCGCTGGTTCACACCCTCCCCAGGCTGCGTCAGGCCCGGTACGCCTCACTCGCGCGGCGTACTGGATCAAGGGCCTGTCCTGCGATCACGCCGTAGCGGGCGATGCTCCGCAGGACAGGCCCTAGATGCCGGGACCGGCCGCGCTCATCACGTCGTCGAGCCGGCGCAGGATCACACCCTCGCGCAGGGCCCACGGGCTGATCTGCATACTCTCCACGCCGAGCAGTTCCATCGCGGCCTCGGCGACCAGTGCCCCGGCCAGGATCTGGCGGGCTCTCCCGGCCGAGACACCCGGCAGTTCGGCCCGCTGGATCTCGGTCATCGCGGCCAGGCGGGGAACCCACTGCGTGAGGTCGGCACGACGCAGGGTGCGCGCCGGGGTCTGGGCGTCGGCCGGCCCGCAGATGCGCGCCAGCGTCCGGAAGGTCTTGCTGCTGCCCACCGTCTGATCGGGCGCCCCGCCGCGCACCACGTCACGCACCACCCGGCCGATCGCGGCCCGCGCGTACTTCCGGGCCGCCCGCACCTGGTCGGCGCCCGGCGGGTCACCGGCCAGCCGGTCGCGGGTCAGGCGCCCGGCCCCCAGCGGCAGCGAGATCGCCACGTCGGGCAGTTCGTCCAGGCCCGAGGCGATCTCGAGCGATCCCCCGCCGATGTCCAGCACCAGC
This sequence comes from Kineosporia sp. NBRC 101731, assembly GCF_030269305.1. Lineage (NCBI taxonomy): Bacteria > Bacillati > Actinomycetota > Actinomycetes > Kineosporiales > Kineosporiaceae > Kineosporia > Kineosporia sp. NBRC 101731. Next base: position 1,049,214 of record NZ_BSTC01000001.1, on the reverse strand, counting down.
AGGCGGCCCGCCGACCAGCCGAACCAGCGGCGCACGGCCAGGAAGGTCAGGCGGGCCTCGTCTCCGCCGGCCAGCACCCGCAGGTCGACGCCGGTCTCCTGGCGCACCCGGGTCAGCAGGGCCTCACCGTTGGGAGCGTCGCGGATGGCCGAGGTGGCGAAGCCGATGACCTCCTCGACCCCCAGGTCTTCACCCACCGTCAGGCTCGATTCGACGAAGGCCAGCAGCGACTTCTCCGCGGCCGGGGAGATGCGCCCGTCCTCGTCCAGCTGCTCGGCCAGTCGCAGCTCGGCCTTGTGCGACGACGCCGGCAGCGGCCGGGCTCCCGGATGGGCGTCGACCACCAGCAAATGCACCGTGTTGGAACCCACGTCGAGAACTCCCAGCCGCATTCCGCGAAAGTACCCCACCCCGGCGCCGCCACCGGGAAGGATTCAGTGCCCTTGCGTGGAAGACGCACATCGCAGGGCTTACATTGTCGGCCATGCCCCATCCCCCCGCGCCGGAGATCGGACTCGACCCGGCCCGGCTCTGGCTCGAGTTCCCCGACCCCGAGCCCGCCGACGTGATCGAAGACCCGTCGACCATCGACGAGGACGACGAACGTGAGGACGTCGTGGTCGGCTTCACGGCCGACTCCGACCTCTCGGACGACTCTGACGATTCCGAGGACTCCGACGATTCCGAGGACCTCGAGGACGACGACGAGGAGGTCGAGGACGACGACCAGCCCGCCCAGGTCTTCCGGTGCGACCTGACCTGGCTGACGTCCAACTGGACCTGTATCTACGGCAGCGGCTGCGGCGGCATCTACGCCGACCGACCCGATGACGGATGCTGCACCCTCGGCGCGCACTTCGCCGACGAGGAGGACGAGCAGCGGGTCACCGAGTCGGTGAAGATGCTCGACCCCACCATCTGGCAGTACGCCGACGAGGGCGAGCGCGACGGCTGGATCGAGGTCGACCCCGACGGCCAGCGCAAGACCCGGGTCGTCGACGGCGCCTGCATCTTCCTGAACCGGCCGGGCTTCGCCGCCGGTGACGGCTGCTCCCTGCACAAGCTCGCCTGGGCGCAGGAGCGAGAGCCGCTGGAGCTGAAACCGGACGTCTGCTGGCAGCTTCCGATCCGCCGCTCGTACCGCACGATCGAGCGACCGGACGGCACCAGCTATCTCGAGGTGACCATCAGTGAGTACGACCGGCGCGGCTGGGGGGCCGGCGGGCACGACCTGGACTGGTACTGCACCGGCAACCCGCAGGCCCACGTCGGCCGGGAGCCGGTCTACCGGAGCCTGCGCCCCGAGCTGGTCGAGCTGATGGGCCAGGCCGCCTACGACGTGCTGGCCCAGCACTGTGACCAGGTCACCGGGGCCCGCAAGCTCATCCCGCTCACCGTGCACCCGGCCACCACACGCGCTCGCTGACGTGTCCGGCGTCATTCCCAGCCCGAACATCTGGCGGCATCCGGGCGTCTACGAGGTGGAGAACCGCAGCGTCGATCCGGACGGTGTGCTCGAGACGGCCATGCGCTCGATCCGGCCCTGGGACGGCGTCACCGTTCTGGACATCGGCTGCGGCAGCGGCTTTCACCTACCCCGCTTCGCCGCTGCCGCCGGCGCGGTGATCGGCGTCGAGCCGCACCCGCCCCTGGTGCAACTGGCCCGGCGCCGGGTGGCCGCCCTCGACGACGATGCCCTGCGCGCCCGGATCGACGTGCGCGCGGGCACCGCCCAGACCCTGCCCGTGCCCAGCGGGACGATCGACGTGGTGCACGCCCGCTGGGCCTACTTCTTCGGCCCGGGCTGCGAACCCGGCCTGGCCGAGATCCGCCGGGTGCTGCGCCGGGGCGGCACCGCGTTCGTGATCGACAACGACGCCACCCGTTCCACTTTCGGGCGCTGGTTCCAGAACTGGCTGCCCGACTACGACCCGGCCGCCGTCGAGGCCTTCTGGGCCCGGCAGGGCTGGACCCGTCATGCTCTCGACATCCGCTGGGAGATGCCCACCCGCGCCGACTTCGAGGCCGTGGTCCGCATCGAGTTCAGCGCCGAGCACGCCGACCGCATCCTGGCCTCCCACCCCGGCGCCTCGGTCGACTACGCCGTCAACCTGTTCTCGTACCAGGCCCCGGAAGGCCTCTGGCGCCGACGCTGAGCTCCACGACCAGGCCGATCCGCAAGGCCGATCCGCGAGACTGCGTGCATTCCTTGCGCCATATCCGCAACGAATGAACACGATCTCGCTCCCGTGGTGGCGTGGTCGGCTCGTGGGAACAGCCTGGTCGGCTCGTGGAACAGCCGGGGCCGGCAGCTCAGCCAGCAGCTGACCGGCAGCTGATCGGCTCCGTCAGGGCCGGGTTGAGCAGGGCACGCCCTAGCCCCGTTCTCCCCGTTCGCCCCGCTCTCCTCGGCTCCCGACGATCGGGAAGGCGGCCCGGCTGAGAGCGGTCAGGACGTCGGGCACCTCGTGAACCATCATGCCCTCGGGGGCGGGGGCCGCGTCCCGGGTGCCGGCCGGGACGAAGGCCGAGGTGAAGCCCAGGCGGGCGGCCTCGGCCAGGCGGCGGCCGACCCCGGCCACCGGGCGCACCTCTCCGGCCAGGCCCACCTCGCCGATCGCGATCGTGCCGGCGGCCAGGGGCCGGTCGATGGCGGCGCCGGCGACCGCGAGTGCCACCGCCAGGTCGCACGCGGGCTCGGCCAGGCGCACACCGCCGACGGTGGAGACGTAGACGTCGTTGCCCGAGAGCCTTGCCCCGGCCCGGCGTTCCAGCACCGCCAGGATCATCGAGACCCGGCTGTTGTCGAGACCGGAGGTGGCCCGGCGCGGGTTGTTCGCGTTGGTCGGGGCCACCAGCGCCTGCACCTCGCTGACCAGCGGACGCCGACCCTCCAGGGTGACCGAGACACAGGTACCCGGCACCGGATGCGCATGCTGGGACAGGAACAAGCCGCTGGGATCGGTGAGCCCGACGATGCCCACCTCGGACAGGTCGAAGCAGCCCACCTCGTCGGTCGGGCCGTAGCGGTTCTTCACGGCCCGCACCAGGCGCAGGCGGGAGTGGCGGTCGCCCTCGAACTGGCAGACCACGTCGACCAGGTGCTCGAGCACACGGGGGCCGGCGATCGAGCCGTCTTTCGTGACGTGACCGACCAGGACGACGGCCATGCCGCGCTCCTTGGCCACCCGGATCAGCGAGGCGGCCACCTCACGCACCTGGGAGACGCTGCCGGCCGAGCTGTCGATCGCGTCGCTGGCGATGGTCTGCACCGAGTCGACCACCAGCAGGTCGGGCTGCACGTCTTCGACGTGACCGAGCACGGTGCTCAGGTCGGTCTCGGCGGCGAGCAGCAGGCGGGGGCGTAGCGCGCCGATGCGCTCGGCCCGCAGCCGCACCTGGCTCGCCGACTCCTCCCCGGTGACGTAGAGCACCGTGCGGGTGTTCTGGGCGGCGCGACTGGCCACGTCGAGCAGCAGCGTGGACTTGCCGACCCCGGGCTCACCGGCCAGCAGCACCACGGCCCCGCTGACGATGCCCCCGCCCAGGACCCGGTCGAGCTCTTCGACGCCGGTGGACCAGGTCTTCGCGTTCTCGGTGGTGATCTCGCCGATCGGCCTGGCCTTCTCGGACACCGTGCGGGCCTTGGTCACCGGGGCCGCCGCCGCGGGCGTGGCCTCCATGACGGTGCCCCAGGCCTGGCACTCACCGCACCGGCCGACCCACTTCGCCGCCGTCCACCCGCACTCGGCGCACCGGTATCCCGGGTTGTCCCGCCCGGACTTCTTGGTACGCGCTGCCGAACCCCGCCGTGCGTCAGATGTGCTCACCCCGCAGAACCTACGCGTCACCACCGACAGTCTCGGGCGACCCCGGGCCGGAACCCCCGGGGGGACTTCCGGCCCGGGAGGGCCAGGGCCTTTGTACCCGGGCCGGTTCCGGGGACAGATAGACTCCCTCCTGTGGTTGCGGAGCGCACTCCCGAAGAGCTGCTGCGGTACACCCTTGCCGCCGTGGCGCCGGGTACGACACTGCGTGACGGCCTGGAGAGAATTCTGCGGGGCCGCACGGGGGCGCTGATCGTGCTCGGGCACGATCCCCTGGTCGAGAGCATCTGCACCGGCGGCTTCAACCTCGCCGTCGAGTTCTCCGCCACCCGGCTGCGTGAGCTGGCCAAGATGGACGGGGCGATCGTCACCGACCAGGACGGGTCGCACATCCTCCGGGCCGCCGTGCAGCTCGTGCCCGACCCGACGATCCAGACCGACGAGTCCGGCACCCGGCACCGCACCGCCGAGCGGGTGGCCAAACAGACCGGCTATCCGGTGGTCTCGGTCAGTCAGTCGATGCGCATCATCGCGCTCTACGTGGCCGGCCGGCGGTACGTGCTGGAGGGCTCCGACGCGATCCTCGGCAAGGCCAATCAGGCCCTGGCCACGCTGGAGCGCTACAAGGCCCGGCTCGACGAGGTCACCAGCACGCTCTCCGCGCTCGAGATCGAAGACCTGGTCACCGTGCGGGACGTCTCGATCGTCATCCAGCGCCTCGAGATGGTGCGCCGCATCTCCGACGAGATCCAGCACTACGTGGTCGAACTCGGCACCGACGGCCGGCTGCTCTCGCTACAGCTCGACGAGCTGATCGGCGGAGTGGGCCCCGACCGCGACCTGGTGATCCGCGACTACCTCGACGCCACGCGCCGCGAGCGCTCGATGCCCGAGGTGGTGGCGGCCCTGGCCGAGATCGCCTCGAACGACCTGGTCGACCTCGGCCTGGTGGGCCGGGTGCTGGGCTTCGTGCAGGGCGGCGACGCGCTCGACGCATCGATCAGCCCGAAGGGCTACCGCCTGCTCACGAAGGTGCCGCGTCTGCCCGGTGCGATCGTCGAGCGCCTGGTCGACCACTTCGGTGACCTGCAGAAACTTCTTGCCGCCAACCTGGACGACCTGATGCTCGTGGAGGGCGTCGGCGACCAGCGGGCCCGGGCCGTGCGGGAAGGCCTTTCCCGTCTGGCCGAGTCCAGCATCCTGGAGCGTTACATCTGAGCACCGAGCACGCGCTGCACCGGCCGATCCTGGCCTGGTACGAGGCGAACAACCGTGACTTGCCGTGGCGGGAGCCGGGCTGCCCGGCGTGGCACATCCTGATCAGCGAGATCATGTTGCAGCAGACCCCGGTGAGCCGGGTGCTGCCGATCTGGCAGGAGTGGGTCGAACGCTGGCCGACACCCGCCGACATGGCGAAAGAGCCGCCCGGTGAGGTGATCCGGGCCTGGGGCCGACTCGGGTACCCGCGTCGCGCCCTGCGCCTGCACGCGGCCGCCCAGGCGATCGTCGAGCAGCACGGCGGTGAGGTGCCCAGCGACCACGCCGAGCTGCTCGCCCTGCCGGGCATCGGCTCGTACACGGCCGCCGCCGTGGCCAGTTTCGCGTTCGGTCAGCGCCACGCCGTGCTCGACACCAACGTGCGCCGGGTGTTCGCCCGCACCGTCACCGGGGTCGAGTACCCGCCACCGGCTCTCACCGCCGCCGAGACCCGGCTGGCCACCGAGCTGCTCCCGGAGGAAGACGATCGGGCGGCGCGCTGGGCCGTGGCCGTGATGGAACTCGGCGCCCTGGTCTGTACCGCCCGATCCCCCAAGTGCGTGGACTGCCCGGTGTCCGACCAGTGTGCCTGGCGTCTGGCCGGTTCCCCACCGCACTCCGGCCCCGCCCGCAAGGGCCAGGCCTGGGCCGGCACCGACCGGCAGATCCGCGGAGCCCTGATGGCGGCCCTGCGCGCCAGCCGGGAGCCGCTCTCGCACCCACAGCTGGTGATCCAGGTACCCGACAGCGCCCTGCGCGAGCCCGGGCAGCGGTCACGCTGCCTGGCCGGCCTGATCGAGGACGGCCTGGTCGAGCCGCTGCCCGGCGATCAGTACCAGCTCCCCGCATAAGCCTCGTACCGGAGTACAGGACCCATACGTTACGGCTGTCATCTGAATGCCTTAAATCTTCGATAATCTCAACGCGTGGCGCACAGTGGCGGGGGTCAGCCGCCCACCCAGGCATCGACGCGTCCCGCGATCGCCTTCGGGCACGTGGGGCTCGCACCACGCCGGGGTCTGTTCCGCCGCCGCCAGTGGCTCTTCGACGGTCTGTCGTTCACGGTCGCGGCCGGAGAGGCAGTCGGCGTGCTGCTTCCGCCCGGCGCGGGCAAGACGAGCCTGGTCAAGCTGGCCGGCGGCCACTCGTCGCCGTCCTTCGGCTCGCTCTCGGTCCTGGGCCTGCGCCCCGCCACCGCCCAGCGCGAGCTCACCGGCCGGGTCGGCACCATCGTCAACGGGCACTCACAGCTGTGGCTGGACGACCTGCTCGGCGATTCCCTCACTCTGCTGTGCCGGTTCTACGACGTTCCCGACCACCGCGCGAGGGAACTCTCCGAGCGACTGGAGCTGACCCGCGTCCTCAAGACGCCCGTGGAACACCTCACCCCGGCGCAGCGCCGACGGGCCGAGCTCGTCGCCGCCCTGCTGCCCGAGCCGGAGGTACTGATCCTCGACGAGCCAATGCGCGGGATGGACGCGGCCAGCAAGGAACGACTGAGATCAGTTCTGCGCCAAGAGAACCGGATGCACGGGCGCACTCTGCTACTGGTCACGAGCGACCTGGCCGACGTCGAGTCCCTGTGCCACCGGCTGCTGGTGGGCGTGGAGGGACGCATCGGGTTCGACGGCAACGTGTCGGCCCTGAACGAGCTGCTCGGCACCGAACGCGTCCTCATCGTCGATCTGCACCGGCCGGTGGCGCCGCTGGACGACCTGCCCGGGGCGGAACTGATCGCGGTCGAGGCGGGTGGCCTGCGGCAGCGGCTGGGCATCGCCCCGGGCCCGGTGAAGGTCTCGAAGGTGCTGGCCAACGTGGTGGCGCGGGCCCCGGTGCGGGGCCTGACGCTGGAACAGCCGGACGTCGCCGAGCTGGTGCGGAGACTGGCCGTCTAGAGGTCCAGGATCATCCGGCTGTTGCCCAGGGTGTTCGGCTTCACCCGGGCCAGGTCGAGGAACTCGGCCACGCCCTCGTCGCGCGAGCGCAGCATCTCGGCGTAGACGCCGGGCTCGACCGGGGTGCCCTCGATCTCGCGAAAACCGTGACGTTCGAAGAACTTCACCTCGAAGGTGAGGCAGAACAGCCGACTCACACCGAGTTCCGTGGCCTGCTCGACCAGAGTGTCGAGCAGGGCGTGCCCGACGCCGGCACCGCGCCAGTCGGACGAGACGGCCAGCGTGCGCACCTCGGCCAGGTCTTCCCACAGCACGTGCACGGCCCCGCAGCCGATCACCGTGTCGTCGGCGTCTACCGCGACCCGGAACTCCTGCACGTCTTCGTAGTAGGTCACCGTCTCCTTGTGCAGGAGGATGCGCTGATCGGCATAACCGGACACCAGGCGGCCGATGGTGGAGACGTCGGTGGTGCGGGCACGCCGGACGCGGAAGTCAGCCACCCGTCGATGTTCTCATGTCCGCGCCCGAAAGCGCAGCATCGTCACGAAAAGGCCGGAACCCCCCTGGGGGGTTCCGGCCTCCGGTCGTGCGAGCGAGCGATCAGGCGGAAGGAGTGGCCTCGCCGGTGACCGGCGGTGCCCCCTTCTCGCCCGCGGGCGCCAGCTCCGGGATCGATCCGCCCTTCGAGGCTCCGCGGAAGCTGAAGTGCGCCGTCGCCGGCTCACCCTCCGCGTCGATCAGAACGATCTGACCGGGCTTGAGCTCGTTGTAGAGGATCTTCTCGGACAGGGTGTCTTCGATCTCGCGCTGGATGGCGCGGCGCAGCGGCCGGGCACCGAGCACGGGGTCGTAACCCTTGTGCGCCAGAGCGATCTTCGCGGCCGGGGTGAGCTCGATGCCCATGTCCCGGTCTTTCAGACGCTCGTCGAGCTTGGCGATCATCAGGTCGACGATCTCGATGATCTCGTCCTGCGACAGCTGCGGGAACACGATGGTGTCGTCGACCCGGTTGAGGAACTCCGGACGGAAGTGCTGCTTGAGCTCCTCCGCGACCTTCGCCTTCATGCGCTCGTAGCTGGTCTTCGTGTCGCTGCCGGACTGGAACCCCAGCTGCACACCCTTGGCGATGTCCCTGGTACCCAGGTTCGTCGTCATGATGATCACGGTGTTCTTGAAGTCCACCATGCGGCCCTGGGAGTCGGTCAGGCGACCGTCTTCCAGGATCTGCAGCAGCGAGTTGAAGATGTCCGGGTGGGCCTTCTCGACCTCGTCGAACAGCACCACGGAGAACGGCTTGCGGCGCACCTTCTCGGTGAGCTGGCCACCCTCTTCGTAGCCGACGTAGCCGGGAGGAGAACCGAACAGCCGCGAGACCGTGTGCTTCTCCGAGAACTCGGACATGTCGAGCTGGATCAGCGAGTCCTCGTCGCCGAACAGGAACTCGGCGAGCGCCTTGGCCAGCTCGGTCTTACCCACACCGGTCGGACCGGCGAAGATGAACGAGCCACCGGGACGCTTCGGGTCTTTCAGACCCGCACGGGTACGGCGGATGGCCTGGGACATCGCCCGGACCGCGTCGACCTGGCCGATGATCCGCTTGTGCAGCTCGTCTTCCATCCGGAGCAGACGCGTGGTCTCCTCCTCGGTGAGCTTGAACACCGGGATGCCGGTCGCCGTGGCCAGAACCTCGGCGATCAGTTCCTCGTCGACCTCGGCGACCACGTCCATGTCGCCGGCCTTCCACTGCTTCTCGCGCTCGGCCTTGGCCGCCAGCAGCTTCTTCTCGCCGTCGCGCAGCGAGGCCGCCTTCTCGAAGTCCTGCGCGTCGATCGCAGACTCCTTGTCGCGGCGGGTCTGCGCGATCTTCTCGTCGAACTCGCGCAGGTCCGGCGGAGCGGTCATGCGACGGATGCGCAGTCTCGCCCCGGCCTCGTCGATCAGGTCGATCGCCTTGTCCGGCAGGAACCGGTCGTTGACGTACCGGTCGGCCAGCGTCGCCGCCGCGACCAGGGCCGCGTCGGTGATGGAGACCCGGTGGTGCGCCTCGTACCGGTCACGCAGGCCCTTGAGGATCTCGATGGCGTGGGCCAGCGAGGGCTCCTGCACCTGAACCGGCTGGAACCGGCGCTCCAGGGCGGCGTCCTTCTCGATGTGCTTGCGGTACTCGTCGAGCGTGGTGGCACCGATGGTCTGGAGCTCACCGCGGGCCAGCATCGGCTTGAGGATGCTGGCGGCATCGATCGCGCCTTCGGCGGCACCGGCCCCGACGAGGGTGTGGATCTCGTCGATGAACAGGATGATGTCGCCGCGGGTGCGGATCTCCTTGAGGACCTTCTTCAGGCGCTCCTCGAAGTCACCGCGGTAGCGAGAACCGGCGACCAGGGCGCCGAGGTCAAGCGTGTAGAGCTGCTTGTCCTTCAGCGTCTCGGGCACCTCGCCCTTGATGATCGCCTGGGACAGACCCTCGACGACCGCGGTCTTACCGACCCCGGGCTCACCGATCAGAACGGGGTTGTTCTTGGTGCGTCGCGACAGCACCTGCATGACCCGCTCGATTTCCTTCTCCCGGCCGATGACCGGGTCGAGCTTGCCCTCGCGGGCGGCCTGCGTGAGGTTGCGGCCGAACTGGTCGAGGACCAGCGAACCGGACGGCGTGCCTTCGGCCGGACCGCCGGCCGCGGCCGGCTCCTTGCCCTGGTAGCCGGACAGCAGCTGGATGACCTGCTGGCGCACGCGGTTGAGGTCGGCGCCCAGCTTGACCAGCACCTGGGCGGCGACGCCCTCACCCTCGCGGATGAGGCCGAGCAGGATGTGCTCGGTGCCGATGTAGTTGTGCCCCAGTTGGAGCGCTTCCCGCAACGACAGTTCCAGCACCTTCTTGGCGCGGGGCGTGAACGGGATGTGGCCGGAGGGGGCCTGCTGTCCTTGACCGATGATCTCTTGCACCTGCTCGCGGACAGCGTCGAGCGAGATGCCGAGGGACTCCAGCGCCTTGGCTGCGACTCCCTCGCCCTCGTGAATCAGCCCCAGCAGGATGTGCTCGGTACCGATGTAGTTGTGGTTGAGCATCCTGGCCTCCTCCTGGGCCAGGACAACAACACGGCGGGCGCGGTCGGTGAACCTCTCGAACATCTGCGCTCCTCGTGCGGTCAGTGGGGGTGAGACTCGGTGAGATCCGGTCTCGCTGACCTTATCGATGCTATCTGGGGCTACGGAAAGAAACACCCTGCAATCTGACGGTGAGACTGTCCCGACACCCGTGCATCGGCCAACGGAGCTGGAACCTTACGTGTTCCAGGGCCCGGGCACAGCTGTTCGATGTTCGCTGTTGGCGGACAGATCCAGCGCTTTTCGCGAGCTTTGCACCGCCTCGGGACCGAAGTCCCGAATCGCGCCCGCCCGACGGGCCGGGTCCGCCGACCCCGGCACCAGGGTCGCACCCCTTCCCCGCCGTGGTTACGGCGGGTCACTCTTTCGGCCCGGCGTCACCAGGCCGGAGAAGCCCACGGGTGAACGCCGGCCGGCCCGCCCCGGTTCCGGGCCGCCACCGGCCGGGATATTCACCCGGCGAATTCGGCCGACCGGGCCGCACCCGAACCCGGACATTGCCCGGCGATTGCACCGCCACCCCCGGGAGGACGCCCGGGGGCTACCCGGATTCCACCCCGGCGTCATCACCGATACCCGGAAGTGGTACGACGGGGGAAGCCCGGCGAGCGACTTTCTGCCGCTTCATTCAGGCCCACCTGCCGATTCGGGATTAAGCCGAAATCTGTTTCCCCTCCAGGTACCGCACTTTCGATTCCCCGGCCGGCCCAGGGAAATACAAAGACCCTGGACAAAACTGTGCCGGGCGCCGGACCAGGAGTGATCCGGCGCCCGGCACACAGTTTTCACCGTGATTCACGGCGGTGGCGCGGCGTTCGTTTACACCACCCGCCGGGGCAGAACTTCACCGGGGCAAAGGTGGGTTGTGCGTACGGGCTAGTGCGCGCCCTCGTAGGCGGCCATGACCTCGGCCGAGACGCGGCCCCGGTCACTCACCTGGTAACCGTTGTCACGCGCCCATGAGCGCACGTCGCCGAGATCCGCCTTGGCGGCGGAACGGCCACGGGCAGCACCCCGGCCACGGCCGCCGGAACGGCCGCTGATCCGGCGGGCGTGCTCCACCCACGGTGCGATCGCTTCCCGCAATGCCTCCGCATTCGCTGCGGAGAGGTCAATTTCATAGCTGACCCCGTCCAGCGAGAACGAGACCGACTCCTCGGCCTCGCCGCCGTCCAGGTCGTCAACAAGAATGACCTGCACCTTCTGCGCCATCAATTACTCCTAGAAACGCCACCGGAGTCCACCCCGGGCAGATGAACCCATTCATCGGAATCATGGAGTCGACATTCAAACATGTCAAGCCAACACCGCTGACGGCCCGCAATAGCGAACGGATTCGTGGTGTCTCCACGACCGGTGACATTCAAACCTTTCACCGGCATCTGCGAGGATCACGTCACCCGTTCGGCCGAACGGGTGACGCTAAAGAACGACCGGTCGCCCGGCGCGTCTCTACGAATCTGCAGGCTTCACAGATTGCGAGGTGTGCGTTTGCCCAGACTTCCCGTCCCGGGCTTTCTCGTCCGCGGTCAGCCTGCGGTCCTGGGCGGCCTGGGCCAGACGCTCACGCCGATCCGCCTGAAAGATGGCGCGGATGGCGACCACGAAGATGGCGAGAACACCGATCGAGGGAAAGATCGCTGCCACGTAGTCCATGTCGACTCCTGTCCTACAACTGTCCTGGTGCTACGGGCTTATTCGGGCTTGACCAAGGGGAAGAGAATCGTCTCCCGGATGCCCAGGCCGGTGATTGCCATCAGCAACCGGTCCAGGCCCATTCCCATGCCACCGGTCGGCGGCATGCCGTACTCCATGGCCCGGAGGAAGTCTTCGTCCAGCCGCATGGCCTCGTCGTCACCCGCTGCAGCCACCCGGGCCTGGGCCACGAAGCGCTCGCGCTGCACCACCGGGTCGACCAGCTCGGAATAGCCGGTGCCGAGCTCGAAGGACCGCACGTAGAGGTCCCACTTCTCGGTCACACCGGGCGTGGTGCGGTGTGCCGACACCAGAGGTGAGGTGTCTTCCGGGTAATCGCGCACAAAGGTCGGCGCGTACAGGTCCGGCACCACGAGCTCCTCGAAGAGCTCCTCGGCGAGCTTGCCCGGGCTGTACCAGTCCTGCACCGGCACATCGTGCTTGGCCGCCAGTTCGACCAGTTCGGCGCGTTCGGTCAGGGCGGTGACCTCACGTCCGGCGGCCTCCGAGAGGGAACCGAACATGGTGATCTGCCGCCATTCGCCACCGAGGTCGTACTCGGTGCCGTCGGCCAGGACCACGGTGGTGCTGCCGGCCACGGCCAGGGCCGCGTTCTGGACCAGTTCCCGGGTCAGGTCGCCGATGGTGTTGTAGTTCCCGTAGGCCTGATAGGCCTCGATCATCGCGAATTCCGGGGAGTGCGTGGAGTCCGCGCCCTCGTTCCGGAAATTGCGGTTGATCTCGAAGACCCGGTCGATACCGCCGACCACCGCGCGCTTGAGGAACAGCTCGGGGGCGATACGCAGGAACAGGTCGATGTCGAACGCGTTCATGTGGGTCTGGAACGGCCGGGCCGCCGCGCCCCCGTGCAGCGACTGCAGCATCGGGGTCTCGACCTCGGTGAAGTCGTGCGAGTGGAAGGTGTCGCGCAGCGAGCGCACGACGCTGGCCCGGGTCCTCACCACCTCGCGCGCGGCCGGACGCACGATCAGGTCGACGTACCGCTGGCGCACCCGCGCCTCTTCCGACATCTCCTTGTGCAGCACCGGCAGCGGGCGCAGGGCCTTCGAGGCCATCGCCCAGCCGTCGGCCATCACCGAGAGCTCACCGCGGCGGGAGGAGATCACCTCACCGTGCACGGAGACGAAGTCGCCCAGGTCGACATCGGTCTTGAAGGCGGCCAGGGCCTCGTCGCCGACGCCGTTCTTGGACACCATGACCTGCAGCTGGGTGCCGTCACCGTCTTGCAGCACGACGAAGATGAGCTTGCCGGCGTTGCGGAACCGCACGACCCGGCCGGCCACGGAGACGATCTCGCCGCTGGACGCGCCCGCCTCCAGTTCGGAGTGGGCGGTGCAGATCTCGGCGAGCGTGTGGCTGCGCTCGACCTCGATCGGATAGGCGGCCTTACCCTCGGCCAGGATGCGCGCCCGCTTCTCCGAGCGGATACGCATCTGCTCGGGAAGGTCCTCGCCGTTCGAGTCGGGCAGTTCGCGGGTGGCATCAGCCTGCTGGTCGGTCACGACGAGCAATCCTAGTCGGCCCCGTCTAAACCTTTACCGCGCCGCCGTCAACCCTCAGGCCGTCCCTCTCGTGACGGTGCGACCCGTGCCCCGCGCGACCGTGCGACGGTGCGCCGGGTCCCGGGTCCGATCACGAGAGGCAGGTCACTTCTGTTCCAGGATCGCGCTGGTCGTCAGCGCGGCCCAGATCCGGGCCGCGGTCTCCCGCTCGGCCGGGGTCGGGCGCACCACCAGTTCCGGGTCGTCCGGGTGCTCGGCGTCCTGACGGCCGACGTGCTCGACCAGGGCCACGGCCAGGGTGCGCAGCCGGATGTTGAAGTGCTGGCTGGCCCGGGCCAGGGCGGCGAAGGCGGAGGGCGCGTCGGCCCCGATAGCACCCATGACCAGACCCTTCGCCTGCTCGATCACCCGACGGTACTGGGTCATCTGCAGCATCTGCTGGGCCACCTGCTCCTCGCCGGCGCAGTACTCGACCACGGCCAGGGCCTGGGTCACCAGCGGCTCGTAGCGGTCGATGTCGCGCAGCACCTGGTGGTCCGGCACCCGGTCGAGGTAGACCGAGAACACGGTGGGCAGGTCCGAGCCGAATTCCCCGGGCACGAAGACCGCGCCGCGCACCACGTCGGTCACGTCCGTGCCGACACCGGGCAGGGAGTTCAGGCCGATGTCGTCGTTCTCCGTCGGCCGGATGATCACGGTGTCGCGACGGAATGCGTCCCAGATCGGGCCCTGAGCGTGTTTCCACTGAGCGATGTCAAGTTCTCCGGCAACCCCGATGGCGGCGATCGTCTGGGGGGCGCCCTCGTTTTCCTTGCTGTCCATCGCCACGCTGAGCCCGACCCCTACGGCACCCGGTACGGATTGCCGGGTGAACTCGAGAAGGCTTGTCAGCAGGTCGTTCCCGAACTCGCGGATGGTCAAGTGAGGTCCTTTCCAAAAAGCGGCGCGAGGCCGTCGAGCCCCTAGCATCGGGCTTCAGCGCGCGGAAAGCGATCACAGATGCCAGGCTCGAGTCGGCGGAAATGTGCGGAGTCACCTCCGCTCGCAGTCTTCGGATCATCAGGTCGTTGAGTGGAGTTGATCAGGTTATGGTGACCATCTCGTCCAGCCCCGGCGCGAGTCGCACAGCCACCGCTACCAGCGATATCTCGCGAGAGGCGCCCGTGTCACCATCCCGTAAGCGACGTCGTGCATCCCCCGAGTGGGAAGGCCGCACGATCATCAAGATCGCAGCGCTCCCCGGGCGCGGCGTCTACGTCCGGCACCTCGGTCACCCCGAGGGCGTCGACGGTGTTCACCGTCCCACCGTCCAGATGCCCGGCTCCGCCCCCAAGCCCCCCGCGGCGTTCGACCCGGCCTGGCTCCAGACCCATCTCGGCGACATGCAGATCGTGCACGTGCACGCGCTGGCCCCCCGGATGAGCGCCGAGCACGTGAAGGCGGCGGTGCAGGCCACCCGCGACGCCGGCCGGCCGCTCATCGTCACCGCTTACCACCTGAGCGACCCGACCGGCCTGGACGAGGCCGGTTACGCCGCCCAGCTCGACGTGCTGATCCCCGCGGCCGACCAGGTCGTCACGCTCACCGAGTCCGCCGCCAAGGAGATCGCCAAGCGCTGGAAGGTGACGGCACAGGTGCAGCCGCACCCGCACGCCGTGGACTTCGTCCGGATGCGCCGCGAGCGCCCCGCCCGCGGTCAGAGCGGTCCCTACCTCGTCGGTGTGCACCTGGGCAGCCTGCGGTTGCCCAGCGACCCGGTCAAGGTGGTGTCGGCACTGGCCGAGGCCGCGAAGCGCACGCCCGACGTGCGGCTCGTGCTGTTCGCCCACGACCACCTGCTGGACCCCGACTCCACCCGTTACGACCCGGCCACGATCCGCGAGATCGACCGGATCGTCAACAGTGTCGGCGGCACGCTACGGGCCCACCGACCGATGACCGACTCCCAGCTGTGGGACAACATCTTCGGTCTCGACGCCGCACTCGTACCGCCCTTCTTCGGCTCGCACTCGCTGTGGCCGGAGGCCTGTTACGACCTGGGCACGCAGGCGATCATGCCGGCGAACAGTCACGCCTCGTCGCAGCGCTCGGCCCTGACCTACACCTGCGACCGGGCCGGCATCCCCGATGTGTCGTCGCTGGCCAAGGCCTTTGCCGAGGCCGTCCGCGCACCCCAGGCCGAGCGCGCCGACCCGACCGCCCGGTTCAACGAGCGGGTCGCGATCGCCGAGTGGCTGCGCAACACCTACGAGAGCCTGCTCGACGAAAAGGCCTGATTCTTCTCACTGATCAATCGCTGATCAGGTCGATCGCGAGGTCGAGGATCGGCGACGAGTGCGTGAGCCCACCCACGGACAGGTAGTCCACCCCGGTGCGCGCGTACTCGTTCGCCACCTCGACCGTCAGGCCACCGGTGGCCTCGATCTCGATCCTCTCGTCGGTCGCGGCCCTGGCCACCTTCACGCTCTCGGCCAGTACCGCGGGAGACATGTTGTCGCACAGGAGGAACCGGGCCCCGGCGAGAACCGCCTCAACGGCTTCGTCCGGAGTCGTGACCTCGACCTGCACGGCCACCGCGGGAAACCGCTCACGGACGGCCCGGTAGGCCCCGGCCACCGAGCCGGCGGCGATCTTGTGGTTGTCCTTCACCATCGCGACGTCGTACAGACCCATGCGCTTGTTCGTACCGCCGCCGCAGCGCACCGCGTACTTCTCGAGCATCCGCAGGCCGGGCGTGGTCTTCCGGGTGTCGAGCACCTGGGCGCCGGTGCCGGACAGCTCCTGAGCCCAGAGACGGGTGTGCGTCGAGATACCGCTGGTGCGGCAGACCAGGTTGAGCAGGGTGCGCTCGGCGATCAGCAACACCTGCACCGGTCCCCGCAGCACGGCCAGCACGTCGTCGCGCACGACCACGTCACCGTCGGCGCGCAGCACCTCGGCAGAAACCCCCGCCAGGCCCGTCCAGCCCGCCACCTCGGCGAGAACCACCGGGATCAGCGGCATTCCACTGATCACCCCGCCGGTGCGAGCGACCACGTGGGCCTGCCCGAGCACGTCCGCGCCGATCGTGGACTCGCTGGTCACGTCGTGACCGGGGGCCGCGCCGGGCACCGAGACCACCGCGCCGCCGATCCCCAGGTCTTCCGCCAGGGCGTCACGCACGACCGAGCGGACCCGCGCCGGGTCCAGCCCCGCGTCGTCCAGCCTCTCCGAAACCCCTGCGGGCCAGAGCGATTCCCAGTTACTCACGACGTGCTCCCCAAAGATTCGAACCGGGTCTCCAGCTCCCCGTCAGGATTCACCCGGGAGACCAGCCGCCCGAGCCAGTCCGCCGACGCCGAGGGGAAGTCCTCCCGGTAGTGCCCACCCCGGGTCTCCTCGCGCAGCGCGGCCGACCGGGTCAGGGCGGTGGCGACCGTGTGCAGGTTCATGGTCTCCCACTCCGCCGTGCCGTGGGTGACGTCGAGCTTGTGCGCGCCTTCCGGAATCTCCACGGGCGCACCGGAAGACAATCGGGCAAGGTCCTGCGTCGCCTTCTCCAGACCGGCGGCGGTCCGGATCACGCCCGGGCCCGAGGACGCGGCCCGCTGGATCTTCGTGCGGGCGGTGGCCGGCAGCAGGCCGACCGGACCCGGCCTCGCCGACGGCTCCACCTGCGTCAGCTCACCCGAGGAGACCCGGGTGCTCACATCGTCCGCAATGCGGTGGGCGAACACCAGACCCTCCAGCAACGAGTTGCTGGCCAGGCGGTTGGCCCCGTGCACCCCCGTGCAGGAGCACTCCCCCGCCGCGTAGAGCCCGGGCAGGCTGGAGCGGCCGACGGCGTCGACCCGGATGCCACCGGAGTGGTAGTGCTGGGCGGGTGCCACCGGGATGAGGTCTTCGGCGGGGTCGAAACGGTGCCCGGCCAGGGCGTTCACAATGGTCGGGAAGCGCCGGCGGAGGAAGTCCCGGCCCAGGTGCCGGGCATCGAGGTAGACGTGCGAGGAGCCGGTCGCCGCCATCTGCCGCACGATCGCCTTGGCCACCACGTCACGCGGGGCCAGTTCGGCCATCTCGTGCACGCCGGGCATGAAACGCACGCCATTGACATCGACGAGCAGGGCGCCCTCGCCGCGCACCGCCTCGGAGATCAAGGGCTGCTGACCCCGCGCGTTCTGGCCGAGCCAGAGCACCGTGGGGTGGAACTGCACGAACTCCAGGTCGGCCACCTCGGCGCCGGCCCGCAACGCGGCCGCGATGCCGTCGCCCGTCGCCTCGCGCGGGTTGGTCGACGACTGGAACACCTGCCCGATGCCGCCGGTGGCCAGCACCACGGCCCGGCCCAGGGCCGCGCCGACCCCGTCACGGCTGCCCTCGCCGATGACGTGAAGGGTTACTCCGCAGGCCTTTCCGTCCGGAGAAGTGAGAACGTCGAGCACCAGCGCGTGCTCCAGCACCTCGATGCCCGGGTCGTCGCGCACCGCCTCCAGCGCCGCGATCAGCGCCCGGGAGATCTCGGCGCCGGTGGCGTCACCACCGGCGTGGGCGATGCGGTCGCGGTGGTGCCCGCCCTCGCGGGTCAGGGCGATCTCACCGTCCGGGGTGCGGTCGAAATTGGCCCCCAGGGCCACCAGCTCGCGCACCCGGGCCGGACCTTCGGTGACCAGCGCCTGCACGGCCGAGGTGTCGCACAGCCCGACCCCGGCCACCAGCGTGTCGTCGAGGTGCTCGGCGGGCGAGTCCTCCGGGGCCAGCGCCGCCGCGATACCGCCCTGGGCCCAGCGGGTGGAGCCGGAGTCCAGCACCGTCTTGGTGACCAGCAGCACCCGCGGCACCCGGCGGCGCAGTCGCAGCGCCGCGGTGAGCCCGGCGATACCCGAGCCGACCACGATCACGTCGGCCTGGGTGGTCCAGCCGATCTCCGGGGTGGCCAGTGAGGTCGCCAGCTGGGTGCTCACAGCGAACCACCGATCCAGAGCGGCCGGTTGTCGATCAGCCGGGTCGTGCCCACGCGGGCCGCGACCAGCAGCACCGCCTCACCCTGATACCACTCGGGCACGTCGTCGAGGGTCTCCGGATCGACCAGCACCAGGTAGTCGACCAGCACCAGCGGCTCGGCCACCAGCACGTCCCGGGCCGCCCGGCGCACCGCCGCCGAACCCCGCGTGCGGGCGTCGTGCCCGGCGTGCAGGGCCTTCGACAGGGCCAGCGCCGACTCCCGGTCCAGCGCGCTCAGGTACCGGTTGCGGCTGCTCAGGGCCAGGCCGTCGCTCTCCCGCACGGTGGGCACCGCCACGATCTCGCAGTCGAAGTCCAGGTCGCGGGCCATCCGGCGGATGAGCAGCAACTGCTGCGCGTCTTTCTGCCCGAAGAACGCCAGCTGCGGCCGGGTGAGGTGGAACATCTTCGCCACGACCGTCAGCACGCCGTCGAAATGCCCGGCCCGCGAGGCTCCCTCGAGCTTGGCCCCGAGCAGGCCCGCCGACATCCGGATGCCCGGGTCGCCGTTCGGGTACACCACGTCGGGCGAGGGCGCGAAGATCAGGTCGGCCTCCTCGCGCTCGCACAGCTCCAGATCGGCCTCGAAGGTGCGCGGGTACTTGGCCAGGTCCTCGTTCGGGCCGAACTGCAGCGGATTGAGGAAGATCGTGACGATCACGCTGTCGGCCCGCTCGCGCGCCCGCCGCACCAGCTCGGCGTGCCCCTCGTGCAGAGCGCCCATCGTCATCACGACGGCGACCGTGCCGTGCAGCTTCTCGCGAGCCACGGCCAGCTCGTCCCGGGTTCGGGCCACAACTGTGGACATGGTTCTTAACCTACTCGTCATCTTCACCGGGCCCACCGGCCCCTGGCGTGACGAACAACTACTGCTCGGGGGGTTCCGTGTTGAGGGCCGCGAGGAGTGCCTCCGCGCTCGCGACCTGCAGACGCCCCGAGGCGAGCGCCCGGTCGGCCGTGGCCCGGGCCATCGCCCGGTAGGTCTCCAGGGTGCCCTCACCGCGCTCGCCGGTGGCGCGGATCGCCCGCAGGTGGTCGGCCAGCGTGCCCGCGTCACCGCGGGCGACCGGGCCGGTCAGGGCGTTGTCCCCGCCCCGCAGCGAGTTGTCCAGCGAGGCCGAGAGCAGCGGCGCGAGCAGGCGGGAGGCGTCTTCCACACCCGCGGCCCGGAGCAGGTCGAGGGCCTGGGCCACGAGCGTGACCAGGTGGTTCGAGCCGTGGGCGAGGGCCGCGTGATAGAGCCCACGCATCTTCTCGTCGATCACCACCGGCTCGGCGCCCATCTCCACCACCAGGGCCTGCGCGATCGGCAGCACCGGCCCGGGTGCGGTGACCCCGAAGCAGCAGTCCACCAGGCGGCTCAGGTCGAGGCTGGTGCCGGTGAAGGTCATCGCCGGGTGCAGGGCCAGCGGGATCGCGCCCCGGCTGACCGCGGGCTCCAGCACCTTCCAGCCGAACCGCCCGCTGGTGTGCACGATCAGCTGTCCCGGCTGCCAGGCGCCGGTCTCGGTGAGGCCGGAGACCAGGCCGGGCAGGGCGTCGTCGGGGATCGCCACCAGCACCAGCTCGGCCCGCTCGACCACGTCGGGCACCTCGAGCACCGGAACCCCCGGCAGCAGCACCGAGGCCCGCTCGACGCTGGCCTCGGACACCGCACTGACACCCACCACCGCGTGGCCGGCCGCCCGCAGGGCCGAGCCGAGCACGGCACCGACCCGGCCGGCACCGATCACCCCGACCCCGAGACGGCCCGGACGGTCGGCAGGTCGCTGAGTTTCAGACACCCCGGCAGCGTAGGACGTCGCGGTTCCTGATCCGGTCATCACGGGGAGGTTTTGCATGATCACGAAGAGGGCGCCGTAGGGTTGCAGGGTGGGACGTCACGAACGCATCGCCGAGCTGATCGACCTCGACCGCGCCGGGCTGGAGGTGGCCGATCTGGGCACCGGGCCCGGTCGCATCGTGCGGGCCCTGCTGAAGGCGGCCGCCGCGAACGACGTGGAGCCCCGGCGCGTGCATGCGGTCGACTCGGCCTCCAGCCTCGACGACGACGTGCTGAACGACGCCCGGGTGCGCTCGGTACTCGCCGACCTGAACGAGCCACTGCCCTTCACCGACGCCTCCCTCGACCGGGTGATCTCGCTGAACGTGGCCGAGCACCTGGCCGACCCGCTCGCGCACCTGGCCGAGTGCTACCGGGTGCTGCGGCCCGGCGGCCGGCTCGTGCTGGCCCACAGCGACTGGGACACCGCCCTGTTCGCCAGCCCCGACGACGCCCTGACCCGGCTGCTGGTCAACCGTTTCGTCTCCACCGTGCCGCGCTTCGCCGAGCGGGCCGACGGTTTCATGGGCCGCAAACTGCTCGCCCTGGCCTCGAAGTCGCCGTTCGAGATGCTGGGCGCGGAGACCTGGGCCGATGCCCACCGCCGTTTCGACCAGGGCTCGGTCAGCTGGAAGGTCGCGATGGGCGTACTGGCCGCGACCAAGGACGACCCGGACCTGTCCGCCCGCGCCGTGTCGTGGGTCGAGGAGCTGTCCCGGCTCGCGGCCGAGGGCAAGTTCATGTTCGCGGTCACCGATGTCGCCGTGGTGCTACGCCGCCCGGAGTGATGCTGCCCTGGCAGAGTGCCTGGTCAGAGGCGCTGTACGGACCCGCGGGCTTCTACCGGCGTCCGGAGGGCCCGGCGGGGCACTTCCGCACGGCGTCGCACGCGGCACCGGACGAGCTGGCGGGCGCGGTCTCCCGGCTCGCCTCGATGCTCGGGGCCCGCCGGATTGTGGACGTCGGTGCCGGCCGGGGTGAGTTGCTCACCTCGCTCGTCGGCTCACCGCACGAGCTCTGGGGTACGGACGTGGTGGTCAGGCCCGCGGGCCTGTCACCGTCGATCGGGTGGTCGCCCGGGGTGGACGCCCTGCCCGACGACGTTTTCGAGGGCGCCCTGGTGATCGCCTGGGAACTGCTCGACGTCATCCCCGTGACGGTGCTGGAGATGGACGAGAACGGCAGGCTGAGCCTGGTTCTCGTCGACCCGCGAACCGGGCGTGAGCGCCTGGGCGGGCGGGCCTCGTCCGTCGATCTGGACTGGGCCAGGACCTGGTGGCCGCTCGACCACCTGGGTGAGGGCGACCGGGTCGAAGTGGGGCGGGCCCGTGACCTGTTCTGGCACCGGCTGGTCGACCGGGCACGACGAGCCGGGGCGGTGGCCACCCTGTGCGTGGACTACGCCCATCGGAAGGCCGACCGGCCGGCCGGCGGCAGCCTGACCGGGTTCTACCGGGGACGGGCCGTGCCGCCCCGCCCGGACGGCACCATGGATCTCACCGCGCATGTCGCGATCGACTCGGTGCTGTCGGCGCTGTCGGCAACTTCGGTCTCTTGCACGCTGACCAGCCAGGCTCGGGCCCTGAAAGAACTCGGGGTGAAGAACGACGAGCTGCTGGATCCCGGTGGGCTAGGCGGGTTCGCCTGGCTCCTGCACGAATTCTGACGGCCCCGTCTCCATCCAGCGCTCCGGCCCCGAGTCTTTACGCGCCTGATCGGCCCGCAGCGACTGCACCGCGATCAGCGCGGACGCCTCGGTCTCGTCCAGGTGCGAGGCGACCGCCTCGACCGGGCCGGCGGTGGAGTGCACGGTGAACGAGGCCACGCGCAGCTTCCGTTGCAGCGGGCCCTGACTCAGGCCCAGGCTCTGGGTGCGGGCGTGGGGCACGATGTCGAGGTGACGGTAGATCCGGCCGCTACGGATCAGCAGGGCCTGATCGGTGACGCGGACCCCCGACCGGCCCCACGAGATCGGGTCCACCCAGCGTGAACGGCGCGGAGCCGTCATGAATCCCGCCGTCGGACCGGAGCCACGCAGGCCGGCGTCCACCACGTCCCACGGGTTCTCGCCCGGCCCGACCCCGAGATCGGGCAGCACCAGGGCCAGGACGCCGACCGCCTCGGTCTTCGGACCGACCGGCAGCAGGGTGCTGCCGGAGGTGGAGTCCTTGTCCTCACCGCCGTACCCGGCGATGTTCACGTGCACGGTCCACCAGTCCAGGCGGCGCCAGAGAAGGCCCTGACTGATCCGGACCGCCTGCACGCGGCCGGGCGGAACGGTCTGGGTGCGCTGCTCGAGCAGTCCGTACCGCAGGCGCAGACCGTCGGGCGAGTCGGCCACGCGGAAGCCGAAGCCCTTGGTGAAACGGGTCCAGAGCACCCCGGCAGCACCGAGCAACGGAGCGAACGAGCCGAACAGCGGCCCGGGGTGCCCGATCACGACACTGATGGTGCCCAGCACCACCACCCCCAGCACGAAGCTGATGGCCGGGCCGCTGACCAGCAGCGACACGATCAGCCGGCCGACCGGCACCTCCAGGTTGCCGCGCTCGGGAGCCTCCGGCGCGTCCGGCCCCTCGAACCGCAACCCCGCGGCCGAGGCGAGCAACTGGTTGCGCAAGGTGCGCGCGTCGTCCTCACGCAGGTAGGACAACGCGACGTTCGACTCCTTGCCGCCCGCCACCTCGACCGTCAGCCGGGCCAGGCCGAGCAGACGGGCGAGGAACGGCTGCACCACGTCGACGGCCTGCATCCGGTCGAGCCGGGCACGCCGCTGCCGGCGGACGAGGATGCCGGAGTGCAGTTCCAGTGCCTCGTCGAGCACCCGGAACCGGGTGGAGCGCCAGACCACGAAGGCCAAGCCGACACCGAGCAGCATGAGCAGTACGAACACCGCCCCGGCCCCGGCCAGCCAGCTGCCCGCCACGTCCGGGCGCTCGAAGTCGGCCTCCCCGGTGAGCACGTTGTTGCCCAGGCTCTGCACGATGAACACCAGGATCACGGCGATGACCTGCCACGACCGCAGCAGCGGCGTGGCCGGGTGCATCAGGTGCCACTCCCCGTCGGCCAGGCCCGAGTGAGGTACCGGAGGCTGCGTCACAACGTCACAACCCCGCCAGACGGGCCTCGCCGCGGGAGGCGAGACGGTCACGCAGGCGGGAGGCCTCGGCGGTGTTCAGGCCGGGGATGCGGGCGTCGGTGCCGGCCGAGGCGGTGTGCAGCTGGATGTGCGCCACCCCGAACAACTGGTCGATGGGACCGGCCTGCACGTCGACGAACTGCATGCGCCCGTAGGGCACCACGACCAGCTCCCGGAACATCACCCCGTGCCGGATCAGCAGATCGTCGGCCCGCTCGGCGTAGCCCCACGACCGGATCTGCCGCCCGATCAGCCACCAGCCCCAGATCAGGGCGAGAACGCTGACCGCGGTGCCGATCAGGAACCAGCGGCTGAACATCACGGCCGGGACGGTGAAGACGGCCAGGGCCACGAGGCTCTCGATCGCCAGCCAGGCGCGCCGCACGGCGGCCAGTTTCGGGGAGATCGGCGTCCACGCCGCACCGTCCGCGTCGAAGACGTCGCCCTGGGTCCTGACCATGGTTCGCAGGATGTCACACCCACCCCGCCGCTCCTAGGGCAGACTTTCAGGCGTGACTCCCACTGTCGGCGCTGCCGGCGAGACCTCCCGCGCTCTCACCGTGGCGCTCGGGTCCTCGGGCCTGGCCACGTCGGACATGGTGCTCAACATCGGCCCGCAGCATCCGGCCACCCACGGGGTGCTGCGGCTGCGCATCGTCGTCGACGGCGAGCGGGTGGTGAGCGCCGAGCCGATCGTCGGGTACATGCACCGCGGCGCCGAGAAACTGTTCGAGGTGCGCGACTACCGGCAGATCATCGTGCTGGCCAACCGTCACGACTGGCTCTCGGCGTTCGCCAACGAACTGGGAGTGGTGCTGGCGGCGGAGCAACTGCTGGGCACCGAGGTTCCCGAGCGCGCCGTCTGGGCCCGCACCCTCCTCGCCGAGCTCAACCGCGTCCTCAATCACCTGATGTTCCTCGGCTCGTACCCGCTGGAGCTCGGGGCGATCACGCCGGTCTTCTACTCGTTCACCGAACGCGAAGAGCTGCAGGCCGTGATGGAGGAGCTCTCCGGCGGGCGTATGCACTACATGTTCAACCGGGTCGGCGGGCTGAAGGAAGACCTGCCGGCCGGCTGGCTGGCCCGGGTGCACCACGCCGTCGCGTCGGTGCGACGGCGGCTGCCCCGGCTGGAGTCGCTGATTGTCGGCAACGAGATTCTGCAGGCCCGCACCCGCGGTGTGGGGGTGCTGTCGAAGGAGACCGCCGCGGCCTACGGGGTGAGCGGGCCGGTCGCCCGGGCCAGCGGGCTCGACCTCGACCTGCGCCGCGACGACCCCTACCTGGCGTACGGCGAGCTGTTCGCACCCGGCGGCCCGGGCCGCGTGGTCACCCGCACCGAGGGCGACTGCCTGGCCCGGTTCCAGGTGCTGCAGGAGCAGGTGCACGTCAGCCTCGACCTGGCCGACTACTGCGCCGACCGGCTGCGCTCGCTGCCGCCCGGCCCGATCAACGTGAAACTGCCCAAGGTGCTCAAGGTTCCGCCCGGTCAGGTCTACCGCTGGACCGAGAACCCGCTCGGTCTCAACGGGTATTACCTGGTCAGCAAGGGAGACAAGGTGCCGTGGCGACTGAAGCTGCGCTCGGCCTCGTTCAGCAACGTGCAGGTGCTGTCCGAACTGCTGCCGGGCACCCTGCTCCCCGACCTGGTCGCCATCATCGGCTCGACCTTCTTCGTGGTCGGCGACGTCGACAAGTAGTCGACAAGTAGCTTCTACTTGGCGCAGTCGATCGTGGTCAGCCCCTCGGCCGCGCTCTTCGCCGTGTTGTTGCAGCGCACCACGTTGTCATTGTGCCGCTTCGTCACGTTGATCGCGTAGCCGCTGCCGTTGACCGTGGAGGAATTGGCGCTGAACAGGTTCCGCCAACCCCAGCCGTCCAGGATCTCGATCACCTTGTAGCCGTCGGCGGGTGAGTCGGTGCCGGTGTTGCCCGAGATCAGCCAGCCGTTGCCCTTCACGTCGACCCAGCTGTCGCCCTGGGTCAGGCCGGCGCCGTCGAAGGTGTTGCCGGTCAGCACGCCGCCCTGGGTGCCTTCCTTGATGTCGACGTTCTCCGCGGTGGTGCCGGAGATGTGGTTGTTCAGGACGAAGTTGTCGTTGCTGCGGTCCGGCTTGCAGTCCGTGTACTCGCACCAATTGCTCTCGGCCGTACCGATGTACACGCCCTCGCCGTACTGCGGCTTACGCAGGCCGGTGTCGCGCACCGTCAGGCCCCGCACCACGTTCTTGGTGCTGCCGGTGCGCAGGTGCACGGCCTCGTCACCGATCTGCTCGACCAGGAGGTTCTGCAGGCCGATACCCGTACCGGCGTCCACCATCACGCCCTTCTGGCCGTTGCGCACCGTGAAACCGTCGGCCCGCCAGTACGAGGCACTGTCGAAGTGCAGCGTGTACCCGCCCTTGACCGCACCCGCCTCCAGCACCGCCTTACGGCCGCCGCACAGGTAGATCGGCTTCTTCGCGGTGCCGTCGCGCCTGGTCCTGAACTCGCCGGTGTACAGCCCGTCGGCGATCCGGATCGACGAGCCGGCCTTGGCGGTGTCGAGCGCCTGCTGCAGTTCGTCGCTGGTCGAGACCGTGGACGTGGCCTGTGGGCAGGTGAAGGCGCCGACCGGTGGTTTCTTCCACTTGTTCAGCGACGGCAGTTTCAGCTTGGCGGTGCTGATCCCGCCTTCCTCCGGACTACCGGTGACGTCCGGTGCGGTGGAGGTCCCGGCCGGGAGCTCGGGGCTGGTGGCCGGGGTCCGGGTGGCACCCGGAACGGCCGGGGAGGTGGTGTTGTGCACCTCGCCGCCGGAGCTGCCGGACTCATGCCCGACCGCCCAGCCGGCCGCGAAGGTCGCGACCAGGCCGAGCGCCGCGAACGCCATCAGGGGGCGGCCCGTCGGCGCGTTCATCGTCCCACCGACCGGCGACGGCGCGAGGGAACGGGGTTGGCCCGCGCCTGCGCGATCGCGAGGTCGATCACGGTGCTCCCGTTGGCCGGGGTGCCATTGCCGTTGTTGCCGTTGTTGCCGTTATCGCCGGTGTTGTCGCCGTTGTCGTTTCGGGCATCCCAGGAATCGCGGACGTCCACACGCACCTCGGGTTTCTGCCTCGGCACCGAGGATGGTCGCGGCTGAAGCCATTCGGCCGCCACCGGGGGCTCCGGGTCGGAGTAACCGGGGTGATATCCGGGCGGGGTCTGGTCGTGCCGGTTTTGGTCGTGCCGGTTCGGTGCGGGCCTCGGCTGCATCCCCGGCACCAGGCGTTCCGCGGCGGTGCGGGGCCGGTACTGCGGGGTGGAACGGCGTCCGGGCTGCGGCGGCACCGGATGCTGGACGGGCGCGGCCACGGTCGGCGGGGATTCGTCGGACCTGACCGTGATCGGCCTGAATTGCTGGGCTCTCGGCCGGGATCCCGGCTGCTGGGGATGATTCACCGACTGCTCCCGTTCCTGCCGTTCTGCCCGTTCCGTGCGTTCTGTGCGTTCCGTCGAGAGGTCGGCCATCGGTGGCCGACCGTTCCCGATCAGTGGATCAGCCAGGTAGGGCGCACGGGTACCGCCACGCCGGGGACGGCTCATCATCAGGAGCAGAACGGCCACGCCGATCCAGACCATCGTGAGCGGATGCCTGAGAATACTGACGAGCGAGTCCTTCGTGACGGTCCGGGACCAGCCGGAGTCATCGGTGTCGGACACCTCGGGCACCTCACCGCTGACGCGCACCGTGTCGACGGCCGAGGTGCCGGAACCACGTAGCGCGTTGTCCCGGGCCACGCTCCCGGCCACGTTCCCGACGAAGGTGAACGCGTGCAGGGTGACACCGGAGGTGGAGTTGTCGCGCAGCGACGCGATCGCGTCCCGGACGTGCACACCGGTCGCCGCGCCGATCACGTTGTTCGAGGTCAGGTCGGCCTTCGAGCCGTCCCGCACCTGAATTCCGTTGGCTGCGGAGTCTTTCACCGTGTTGCTGTTCACCATGACCTCCCGGGCGCCCTCCGAGACCACGATCCCGGAATGCCCACCGGACACGGTGTTTCCCTGCACGGTGATCGCTTCCCCACCCGTGACGTACACCCCGATCCGGGCGTTGCCGGAGATCTTGCTGCTGCTCAGGTTGTTGTTGCCGAAGGGACGCATGGACGCGCCACTGGGCGAGGGCCCGTCGGCGAACGGGCTGCCGTTGAGCAGCACGCCGTCCCGGCCGTTGTCGTGCACGTTCAGCTGGGTCAGCGTGGTGGCCTCGACGTCGCGGTTGACCACCACTCCGTCCAGGGCCGACTTCTTCACCGTCACCCGGCTGATCACCGCACCGGACACGTTGCGGTGCAGCACCAGGCCGTCGACCAGGCTGTTGCTGATCACCGTGTCGGCGACCTGCACCGAGGAACCGGTCACGAACAGCCCGAACGCGTTGCCGTTCATCGAGGAGTTGGTGATCGCGGAGAAGAGCGGCGTGGCCCCGTCCCGCGCCGCGGAGGGCACCTTGCCCGCCGGCAGGATATCGGTGTGGCTGCCCGCCCGCTGGGCCACCGGGTCGTCGTCCACCCCGGTGGCCGCGCTGGTGCTGAGGTTGGTGGTGGGCAGAGAACTGTTGGCACCCACGGCCAGCCCGCCGGTGCGCCCGCTCCAGAAGCCGAGCCGGCTGAACCTGGTGTAGCTCGCCACGAGCAGGCCACTGGCCCGCACGTAGGCCCGGCCGTCACCGAGCCTCGCGTCGGTGCGGCCGTGCGACTCGTCCCAGCTGGTGATCGAGATCGGGGCGGTAGCGGTGCCGTTCAGCCGCAGCCGCCCGCCGTCGGTGACGATCGAGACGAAACCGTCCGGGCCGGAACTCATCTTGAGGTTCAGCGGCTTGTCGGGGCTGATCGACAGAGTGGCCCCGGGCCCGACCAGCACGTGCTCGCGCAGCAGGAACGACCCGTCGGTCTGCTTGATCAGCTTGTCCGGTGACAGGTTTCGCAGGTCGTCGAAGCTGTAGGGACGCTTGCGGGCCGTCAGCACCAACGTGTACTGGCCGTTCGAGCGGGCCCGGTAGGCGCCGGTGCCGGCGCCCTTCTCCTTGCGCACCTGCTGACTCACCAGCGCCCGGGTGACCCGCTGGTCCTCGCCGGCGACCAGCTCGGCCTGGCGCGGGGCGTCGGTCAGAGCCTCCTTCGCGGCGAGCACCTGGTCTCCGGGGGAATCGGCCCGGGCCGGGGCGGCACCGCCGGCGCAGACCAGCACGGCCGCGCCCAGGCACCCCAGAAAAGCCTTACCGGACATCGAGAACCACCTCGCGCCGGGACTCGTCGAAGGTCAGGCCGAGCGAGGCGTTGTCCTGCCCGTCGCCACCGATCTGGTCGCTGTTACGCGTGAGCCAGCCCTGCTTGTTCATCGTGACGAACGCGTAGAGCTTGATCGGCAACGAGATCAGGATGACCACGAGCGTCACCACGGGCAGCAGGAAGATGTCGAGCGGGTGCCGCCACAGGTGGGACACGCTGCGCACGAGTCGTCCCGCCATCAGCCAGCCCAGGGCCAGCACCACGCCGCCCCAGCCCGGTGCCATCCGGGAGAGCAGGAGGTAGGTCAGGGCCATGCCCATGGTCACCGGGGTGAGCAGAATCTGCAGTACGGTGATCTTGGAGACGAAGGGCACGTCGCGCAACCAGCCCTTCCAGAGCGCGGTGAGGTAACAGCGGTAGGAGTTACGACTCCAGCGGATGCGCTGTTTCACGAAACCGGCGAACGTGGCCGGGAACATCGACATCGCCTGGGCGGTCGACTGGAACTCGGTCCGGTAGCCGGAGGCCAGCACCAGCCAGGTCAGCCGGCCGTCGTCGCCGGCGACGCAGCGGCGGCCCAGGAAGAACTCGTGCTCCAGGTTCTCCAGCACGGGCATCACCGCGTCGCGACGGTAGGCACCGGTCCGGCCGGACACACAGATCACGCCCCCGACGCGGCCCATCGCAGGCACGTAGTCGTAGTAACGCAGGTCGATGATCCAGTCGGCGACCAGCCGCCACATGCTCGACCAGCGCCGGTAGACCTTCTGCTGGGTGGCGACGGCACCGACCCGCGGATCTTGGAACGGCATCTGGACGGCCGCGAGAAGGCCTGGCTCCCAGGCAGTGTCGGAGTCGGTGAGCACCAGCACCTCGCCCCGCGCGGCGCGGATGCCGACGCCCAGCGCCGACCGCTTGCCGCGGTGTGCGAACGGCAGCACCCGCAGGCGGGGGTCGCCCACCCGGTTCAGCATCTCGATGCAGTCGATGTCCTCGATGTCCGGCACGACGATCAGCTCGGACGGCCCCTGGGCCAGCCAGGTGGCCAGGCAGCGGCGCAGGATCTCGACGTCCTCGCGGAAACTGGGTACGACGACCGAGGTGGTCGTGCGGAAGGTGTTGCTGACCGGGCGGTAGGCCCGGGAGAGCACCCACCGGTAGATCCACAGACTCCACACGATGACACCCGCGACCCCCAGCGGCATCCAGGAACGCAGGTCCTGCACCGAGTCCCAGGGGACGAACGCATTGACCACGTCCAGAGGGCCGGATGCCAGGGGCACGGATCCGGACGCAAGCAGGACAGCAGGGGGCAAGGTGTCTCCTGGGAGTGAATGATCGCTGTGCTTACGATCGAGTACCCAGGGTAGTTACGCGTGCGTCCGACATCGCCGGTACCGAGAGGAATGGCCGTTCGGCCGATGCCTCAGTCAGCCTCCCGTTCGGAGGTTTTCATACTGGTACGACTCAGACGACACACCCGTCACAGATGCCGAACTCAGTCCGGTTTCTTCTCGTCGTCGTCCGGCGGGACCCGGCACCATCGCTGCACGACGAAACCGGCCGCGCTCAGCGCCACGGCACTGCCCGCGGCAATCATCGCCAGCACGAACCGGCCCAGGCGGTCACCCACCAGATCGGGCAGCAGGATCAGGGCCTGACCGAGATACCAGCCGAGGATCAGCGCCCCGCCGTACGCCGCCGCCTTGGCCAGCACCGCGGTACGGGCGGCCACCAGCGGGTCGATCCGCCGCTTCATCCCGACCCGCTCCCCCGGGACGGTGCGCTGCCAGCGACGCATCGGCAGACCGGCGGCGATCACCACGACCACCAGCGCCACCGTGCCGAACACCGCGGTCCAGGACAGCGGCGGAGCCGTGTTGCCCTGACCCGTCCAGCTGTCCAGCAGGACCCAGCAGACCACGCTCGAGACCACTCCGATGAGCAGCGTGGTGCTGATCCGGGCGCCCCTCATGCCCAGTGCTCCAGGGTGAGTTCGGGCCGTTGCCGCAGCGAGATCCGGTCCGGAGCCCGTTCCAGCAGGGTGGCCACCTTCTCCGGGCCCGAGTCGGTGAGCAGCGTGGCGTGCTCGTCGGCCGCCAGCCAGGGCGCCAGCACGAACGCCCGCTCGTGTGCCCGGGGGTGCGGCAGGGTCAGCTTCTCGTCGTAACTACGTAGCTCGCCGTAGCTGATCACGTCGATGTCGAGGGTGCGCGGGCCCCAGCGCACCGTGCGCTCGCGGCCGAACTCGCCCTCGATGCGGTTGCAGGCGGCCAGCACGTCGTTCGCGCTCAGCGTGGACGTGGCCAGCACCACCGCGTTCAGGTAGTCGGGCTGGTCGGGACCACCCACCGGATCGGTCTGGATCACCGGTGAGATCACGTCGATCTCCAGCCCCTCTACCGCCCGCAGGTCACGCACGGCGCCTCGCAGGATCATCAGCCGGTCACCCATGTTCGTACCCAGGGCGAGCACCACCGGCACCGGCGCGGCCGGGGCCCGCTCCAGCAAGATCGTGCGCTCGCGGCGGATCGCCACCACCACGTCGCCGAAGGTCTCCTCGATCGGCGCCTGCGGTTTGTGCACCGCGACGTCGACGGCGAACACACCCGGCGGCTCCAGACAGGCCCAGGCGATGCGCTCGGCCAGGGTCTCGATCAGGTCGACCGGATCACCCCGGACGATGTCCGCAACGGTGCCGGCCAACTCGCCGTAGTGGGTGGTCCGGGTCAGGTCGTCGCTCGCCGCGGCGGCCGAGATGTCGGTGTGCAGCACCACGTCGACGACGAAGTCCTGACCTTCACGCCGCTCGAAGTCGAAGACCCCGTGGGTGCCCCGGGCCGTGACGCCGGAGAGCCGGATCTGGTCCAGCAACCGCCCGGACCCCTGTGTGATCGGGCCGAAGCCCAGCCCCGTGCTCACCGTGTCCCCGTCGTCCTTCCGGCCTGTGTGTGCTCTGTGTGGGTGCCACTGCGGGTCTGCTGCCGGATCTGCCGCATCTGCCCGGCCTGCCGAACCTGGGCCGCCACCCGCACCGCGTCCACACTGGCCCGCACCGCATGCACCCGCACGCACCAGACCCCGGCCGTCGCGGCCAGGGCGCTGATCGCAGCGGTGGCGTCGTCGCGCTGCCCCACCGGTGCCGGGGCCGCGTCCGGCCCGGCCAGCAGGCTGCCCAGGAACCGCTTGCGAGAGGCCCCGACCAGCACCGGTCGCCCGAGGTCGACCAGGGCGTCCAGATGCGCCAGCAGTTCCCAGTTGTGCTCGGCGTTCTTCGAGAAGCCGAGACCCGGGTCGAGCACCACCTGTGCCGGGTCGACACCCGCCGCCACCAGAACCTCCAGGCTCTGGGTCAGTTCGGCGGCGACCTCGGCCACCACGTCGTCGTACTGGGCGGCCAGATCGTGCTCGGCCCGCCCCAGCGCCTGCACGCCCCGCCAGTGCATCGCCACGAAGGGAGCACCCGTCTGCGCGATCAACGCCGGCATGGCGCTGTCCCAGCGGCCACCGCTGACGTCGTTCACCAGGGCCGCGCCCGCCTCCAGAGCGGCCCGGGCCACGCTCGCCCGCATCGTGTCGATGCTGACGGCCACGCCCTGCCCGGCGAGCCGGCGCACCACCGGAACGGTGCGGCGCAGCTCTTCCTCCTCGCTGACCCGCTCGGCCCCGGGCCGGGTGCTCTCCCCACCGACGTCGATCAGGTCCGCACCCTGCGCCCGCAGTTCCAGGCCGTGCGTCACCGCCGCGTCCGGGTCGAGCCATCGACCACCGTCACTGAACGAGTCCGGGGTGACGTTGAGCACCCCCATGACCAGGGTCCGGTGTTCGGAGGTGGTCATTCCCGGCAGCTGGATGTGGGCCACGGCCTCTTTCCTCGTCAGCAGATTCGTGCGGTCAGCGCGCGTGGGCGACGATCAGGCTCATGGCCTCGGCGCGGGTGGCCGGGTCGCGCAGCTGGCCACGCACCGCGGACGTCACGGTACGCGAGCCCGGCTTGCGCACGCCACGCATGGACATGCAGAGATGCTCACATTCCACCACCACGATCACACCGCGAGGTTTCAGGTGTTCGACGAGCGCATCGGCGATCTGTGTGGTGAGCCGCTCCTGCACCTGCGGGCGCTTCGCGAAGAGGTCGACCAGGCGGGCGAGCTTGCTCAGCCCGGTGATCCGGCCGTCGGAGCTGGGGATGTAGCCGACATGAGCGACGCCGTGGAACGGCACCAGGTGGTGCTCGCAGCAGGAGTACAGCTCGATGTCGCGGACCAGCACCATCTCCTCGTGCCCGAGGTCGAAGGTGGTGGAGAGCACGTCGGACGGGTCCTGACGCAGACCGGCAAACATCTCGGCATAGGCCCGGGCGACCCGGGCGGGGGTCTGCACCAGACCGTCGCGGTCGGGGTTCTCCCCGATGGCGAGCAGGATCTCTCGCACGGCGGACTCGATCCGGGCGGTGTCGACGCTCGGGTCCAGTCCCTCGGCCGGGGTGTCGGCGACGGTGTCCAGCTCGTGTGCCACGTGGTTCTCCAGTGATTGGCGAATTCCGGCGCCCCGCCGCCGGGAGATGAAAATCCCCGCAGGCTCCCCCTGCGCGAGGGAACCTGCGGGGATCGTTCGTACCGAACCTAGTTCAGGTCTCCGAGCTCGGCGCCGTGGCCGTTGGCCGAACCGTTGGCCGAGGCCGCACTGCCGTTCTGGGCCAGGCGACGCTCGGCCGGGCTGAGCACCGGCGGGATGTCGGAGACGGCGCGGCGCTCGCTGGACAGCCAGACCGGGCGCACCGGGCTCTTGCGTACCGGACCGAAGATCTCGGCCAGCTCCGCCCGGTTCAGGGTCTCCTTCTCCAGCAGGGTCAGCACCAGGGTGTCGAGGACATCGCGGTTCTCGACCAGAACCTGGTACGCCTCGTCGTGAGCGGCCTCGATCAGGCGGCGCACCTCGTCGTCGACGACGCTGGCCACCTCTTCGGAGTAGTCGCGCTCGTGGCCCATGTCGCGGCCGAGGAAGACCTCACCACTGCTGCGGCCCAGCTTGATCGCACCGACCCGCTCGGACATGCCGTACTGGGTCACCATCGCCCGGGCGATGCCGGTGGCCTTCTCGATGTCGTTCGAGGCGCCCGTGGTGGGGTCGTGGAAGATGATCTCTTCCGCCACCCGGCCACCCATCGCGTACGACAGCTGGTCGAGCATCTCGTTGCGGGTGGTGGAGTACTTGTCGTCCTGCGGCAGGACCATGGTGTAGCCGAGGGCGCGGCCCCGCGGAAGGATCGTGACCTTGGTGACCGGCTCGGTGTTGTTCATCGCCGCCGCCACCAGCGCGTGACCACCCTCGTGGTACGCGGTGATCTTGCGTTCCTTCTCGCTCATCAGCCGGGTGCGCTTCTGCGGCCCCGCGATGACCCGGTCGATCGCCTCGTCCAGGGCCCGGTCGTCGATCACCCGGGCGTTGGCGCGGGCAGTCAGCAGAGCGGCCTCGTTCAGCACGTTGGCCAGGTCGGCACCGCTGAAGCCCGGGGTCTTGCGGGCGACACCCTCGAGGTCCACGTCGGGAGCCATCGGCTTGCCCTTGGAGTGGACGTTGAGGATCTTCGTGCGGCCCTTCATGTCCGGCGGCTCGACCGAGATCTGCCGGTCGAAACGGCCCGGGCGCAGCAGGGCCGGGTCGAGGATGTCGGGCCGGTTGGTGGCCGCGATCAGGATGACGTTCGTCTTGACGTCGAAGCCGTCCATCTCGACCAGCAGCTGGTTGAGGGTCTGCTCGCGCTCGTCGTGCCCACCGCCGAGACCGGCACCCCGGTGGCGGCCCACCGCGTCGATCTCGTCGACGAAGATGATCGCCGGAGCGTTCTCCTTCGCCTGCTGGAACAGGTCACGCACGCGGGAGGCACCGACACCGACGAACATCTCGACGAAGTCGGAACCGGAGATCGAGTAGAACGGCACGCCCGCCTCACCGGCGACAGCCCGGGCGAGCAGCGTCTTACCGGTACCGGGCTGGCCGTAGAGCAGCACGCCCTTGGGGATCTTGGCCCCGACGGCCTGGAACTTGGCCGGCTCGGCCAGGAACTCCTTGATCTCGTGGAGCTCCTCGACCGCCTCGTCGGCACCGGCGACGTCGGCGAAGGTCACCTTGGGGGTGTCCTTGCTGACCAGCCGGGCACGAGACTTGCCGAAGTTCATCACCCGCGAGCCGCCACCCTGCATCTGGCCCATCAGGAACCAGAACACGGCGAGCAGCAGGATCAGCGGCAGCACCCCGATGAGCAGGCTGGACCACCATGAGGACTGCGGCACCTTGTCGGTGAAGCCCTTGGCCGGCTCATTGTCTTTCAGCAGCTGCACCAGCTCGTCGCCGCGCTGGGAGATGTAGTTGGCCTCGACCTGAAGGTGGCCCTTGATCTCGTTGCCGGCCTTCAGGGTCAGCTCGATGCGCTGGTCACCGTCGATGAGGGTGGCGCTCTCGACCTTGTTCTGCTCAATCAGGTCGATGGCCTGGTACGTGTCAATCTTCGAGACCTGATTGGGCGCGAACACGCGGGCCCCGATGATGAGCAGGACCACGAAGACGATCACCCAGATCGCCGGCCCCCGCGTCAGTCGTTTGACGTCCATGCCGTGTGTTCACCTGGAGCCAAAAAGGCCCCGACCCTCCTGCTCGTGCTCAATAGGACGACGGTACACCGATGCCCACAGACCGACCCGGCCTCGACCCGGCGGCCCGTGCACATCTTGCTGCGGACGTCGCCGCTTCCGGACGCTTTCTCCGGCTACTACCGACGCACGTCCGGAAGGCAGCTATGAGTGGAACGGAGGACATCGTCCTCCTGTTCCGCTCCTGCCGGTTCACAGTTGCGCTCACAGCTTGGCGCCAGGTGGAGCCAGGCGGCGTCAGCTCGAGTACACGTGCTCCGCGAGGGTGCCCACCACCCGGAGGTTGCGGTACTGCTCGGCGTAGTCGAGGCCGTAGCCGACCACGAACTCGTTGGGTATGTCGAACCCGACGTAGCGGACCTTGAGGTCCACCTTCATCGCTTCCGGCTTCCTCAGCAGCGTGCACACCTCGACCGAGGCCGGGCCGCGCGAGCTCAGGTTGGCGATCAGCCAGGAGAGCGTCAGCCCGGAGTCGACGATGTCCTCGACGATCAGCACGTGCCGGCCGCTGATGTCGCGGTCCAGGTCTTTCAGGATGCGCACCACACCGGACGACTTGGTGCCCGAGCCGTACGACGACACGGCCATCCAGTCGGTCTCGTAGCTGCGGTGCAGGGTGCGGCTCAGGTCGGCCATCACCATGATGGCGCCCTTGAGCACGCCCACCAGGAGCACGTCCTGACCGGCGTAGTCCTTCTCGATCTGCTCGGCGAGCTCGCCGAGTCGTGCCTGGATCTGTTCCTCGGTGAGCAGGACCTTTTCCAGGTCCGAACCCATGTCGGAGGCGTCCACGTATCTCCCAGGTGCATTCGGAAGTGGGGTGTCGCGCCGGATCCGGCGGCATCTCAGCCTGCCACAATCCGGCCGTGCAGGCTCAGCCGGGGCCCCCGCCCGGCGGTCATGACCTGGGCCACCACTCCCCCGGGCAGATCCGCCCGGCCCCGGCCGGCGATCACCAGCCGCTCCAGCGCGAGTGCGTGCCGGTGTCCCAGGGCCCCACCGGGGCAGCCGGCCCGGCGCGCGAGCCCCAGCAGGGCCCGGCGGCGCAGGGCGGGCAGAGCGTCCCGCAACGGCTCGACGGCCACCTCGTGCGCGCCGGTGAGGGATCGTTCCAGCAACGGTTCCAGCAACTGGGCCGCGAGCGCGTCCAGCGCGTCCGCGTCCTCCCTGAGCATCCGGGCGCTCCGGGCCAGGGCCGGGACCACCCCGGGCCCCAGGGCCCCCTCCAGCTCCCCGGAGAGCCGCCGCACCCGCACCCGGGTGTAGGCCGGGTCGTCGTTGGCCGGGTCGTGCCACGGGTGCAGGCCGAGGGCGGCGCCGGCCCGGGCCACGACCTGCCGCCGCAGCCCGAGGAACGGACGGCGGAAGACGCCCCGGACCGCGGGCATGCCGGCCAGGCTGCGAGCCCCCGAACCGCGCCCCAGGCCGAGCAGGACGGTCTCGGCCTGGTCGTCGAGGGTGTGGCCGAGCAGGACCGCGCAGGCCCCCAGTTCGGCGGCCACGGCTTCCAGGGCCTGGTACCGGGCCACCCGGGCGGCCGCCTCGGGCCCCCCGGGGCCACCCGCGTCCACCGTCATGAAACGCACCGGATCCAGACCCAGCGCGCGACAGGCCCCGGCCGCCTGCGCCCCGGCCGCGGACGCCGCGGCCGACCAGCCGTGATCGATCACCACCGCCCCGGCGCGGAACCCGTGGGCCCGGGCGGTGGTGACGGTGACCGCGGCGAGCGTCAGGGAGTCGGGCCCACCGCTGCAGGCCACGAGAACCGGGCCGGATCTGCCCGAAAGGTCCGCCAGAGCGTCCCGGACCGCCACGTGGACGGCCGTGACGTCATCCATGCACGCGGCGTACCCAGGCCTTCGGGTCGTTGATCTCCGCGGGCTCGGGCAGGGTCTGCGGCGAGGTCCAGACCGCGTTGAAGCCCTCCATGCCGACCTCCCGGGTCACCCCCCGCACGAACTTCGCGCCGTCGGCGTACTGCCGGGCCTTGGCGTCGAGGCCGAGCAGCCGGCGCAGCAGCTGGTCGATGGCGCCCCGGCCGGCCCGGCGACGGGTGAAGCGCTGGCGGATGGTGGCCACGGTGGGCACGACCTGCGGGCCGACCTCGTCCATGATCACATCGGCGTGGCCTTCCAGCAGCGACATGATCGCGGTGATGCGGGCCAGTTTCTCCCGCTGCTGCGGGGTCTGCACGGCCTCGAGCACCGAGCGCCCGTCGCCCTCACCCCGCACCATGTCGGGCAGCCCGCGCAGCACCTGGCCGAAGCGGTCGGCCACCTGGCCGGGCTCCAGCATGAGCTCGCTGATCAGGCTGCGGACCTCGCCCAGCAGGTGGTCGGCGAGCCAGTCCGAGGCGGTGAACTGCACCCGGTGTGTCTCCTCGTGCAGGCACACCCAGAGCCGGAAGTCCTCGGGCACGACCTCCAGGTCACGCTCGACCGTGACGATCGTCGGCGCGATCAGCAGCAGCCGGCCCGGGCTGGCGAACGCGTCGTACTGGCCGAGCACGCGGCTGGAGAGCACCCCGAGCAGGGCCCCGATCTCGGCGCCGGTGACCCGGCTGCCGATCGCGCTCTGCCCGGCCCCGGCCTTGCCGCGCTCCTCGTTCTTCGCCTGGACCTCGGCCATCACGGGGGCCAGCAGGGTGCGGAAGGCCGTGATGTTGGCCCGGGCCCAGCCCGGCCGGTCCACCACGAAGACGCCCTCGCCCGGGTTCGTCGTGAGCCCGGTGACCGACTGCACGTGCGGGTGCGCCGTGGCCGCGGCCTGGCGCAGCTCCCCCACGATCTGCTGGGCCTGCGCCACGCTGACATCCGGGCCGGAACGCCCGACCCGGGCCGCCGTGCGGGCCGCGAGGTCCCAGTTGATCATCGTGTCGACGGGCTCAGCCACCACCGGATCCGCTGCCATGGACCCACGGTACGGGTTACCCCCCGGAGCAACCGCACCCCACGAGACCGGTGGCGAACCGGTCCAGGGCCTCACGGGCAGCCACGGTGGAGGGCACCTTGTCGGCCATCACCGCGAACACCAGGTAGCGCCCGTCCTCGTCCACCAGCGTCCCGGCCAGCGAGCTGACCCCGCTCAGCGTGCCGGTCTTGGCCCGGACCAGGCCGGTCGCCGCACTCTCCGAATCCGCCTCGAAGCGCTCGGCGAGCGTGCCGGAGACCCCGGCGATCGGCATCCCGCTGAGCATCGGCCGCAACTGCGCGCCGTTCTCGCCCGCGGCCAGGGCGAGCACCGACGTCAGCACCTGCACCGGGATTCTGCTTTCAGCGGAAAGTCCGCTGCCGTCCGCGAGGATCGCCCCGCCCACCTCCACGTCCTGCTCGGCCAGCTCGTTCAGCACGGCGGGACCGGTGTCGGAGAAGGTCGCCCCCTCACCGCGCTCGATGGCGACGAGCCGGCCCAGGGCCTCGGCGATCGTGTTGTCGCTGTGGTCGAGCGCGAGCTCGACCTGGTCGCCGATGGTCGCGGACTGCACCTTGCCCAGCGGGGTGGCCGTGACGGGGGCCTCCGACCGGGTGATCTTTCCCTCGACGGTGATCCCCTGTTCGGCCAGGGCCTTGGCGAACGCCTGCACGGCCGCCTTGCCCGGGTCGGCCGAGCGCGGCACGTAGTTGCCCTCCCGCAACCGTCCGGCACTGATCTCGGCCGCGTAGACCGGGGCCACGTAGCCGTTCGTCACGTCGGAGGCGTCCCAGCCCTCGGCCATCGCCGGCCCCTCGAAGAGGGCGTCGTCCAGGGCGACCTTCACGCTGGTCGGGCCACTGGCCGAGAGCGCGGCCGCGGCCTGCTCGGCCAGCGTGGCCAGGCCGGCGTGCCCGTCCACCGCGTCCTCGTCGCTCTCCCCCGCCCCGAGCAGCACGTCTCCGCCGCCGACCAGGTAGACGGTGTCGTCGTCGAACACGGCCGACGTGGTGATGGTGGCGTGCGGGCCCAGGGCGGAGAGCGCGGCCGCGGTGGTGAGCAGCTTCGCGGTGGACGCCGGGGTGCGCGCGGTGCCCGAGGCCCGACTGAGCACGTGCTCGCCGGTCAGCGGGTC
Organism: Kineosporia sp. NBRC 101731; assembly: GCF_030269305.1. Taxonomy (NCBI): domain Bacteria; kingdom Bacillati; phylum Actinomycetota; class Actinomycetes; order Kineosporiales; family Kineosporiaceae; genus Kineosporia; species Kineosporia sp. NBRC 101731. Next base: position 1,010,018 of record NZ_BSTC01000001.1, on the reverse strand, counting down.
CAGCACGTCGACCGAGACCGACTTGCCCAGGGCCTTGCTGCTCATCAGTTTGCTCATGCGCTCTGTGAGCTTCGTCGCGGAGATCTCCGGCGCCGCCGCGTCGACCGCGGGCAGAACCTCGGGCGATTCCTGCTCAGGCAGGGATGCACCGGGCACCCTCTCCGTCAAGGGCGCAAGGGCCTGTTGCGGGGAGGTCGACTGCCGATCGCCGAACGGACCAAGTACCGTCAGAGCGACGATCAGTGCGGCGACGAGAACAGCGAACACGACAGACAAGCGGATCACCCATTGCTTGGACGTCCGCTGGGTGACGTCAGACACCCCGATCACAACCCATGGTCCAGAGGTACCAGATTACGCTGGGCCGCCCACACCACATGCCGGAAGGTAGCGAACACCCGTGGACTTCGACGTCACCATCGAGATTCCCAAGGGACAGCGCAACAAGTACGAGGTCGACCACGAGACCGGCCGTATTCGCCTGGACCGCATGCTCTTCACCGCCACGCGCTACCCCGCGGACTACGGCTTCATCGACAACACGCTCGGTGAGGACGGCGACCCGCTGGACGCCCTGGTCCTGCTGGAGGAGCCCACCTTCCCCGGATGCCTGGTGAAGTGCCGGGCCATCGGCATGTTCCACATGCGCGACGAGAAGGGCGGGGACGACAAGATCCTCTGCATCCCCTCGGGCGACCCGCGTCTGGAGGTCTTCCAGGACCTGACAGACGTGAACCACTTCTACCGCCTCGAGATCCAGCACTTCTTCGAGACCTACAAGGACCTCGAACCGGGCAAGTCGGTCGAGGACGCGGCCTGGGCCGACAAGGCCGCGGCCGAGATCGAGATCGAGAACTCGCGCAAGCGGCTCATCGAGGCCAAGGCGAACGGCACGTATCACTGATATTCACAGGTTCTCACAGCTCAGCACGACCGGGGCCCCTCACCGTCGAGGGGCCCCGTCGGGTTTTGTGGCCCGCATGGAGGACGAGGTCCCGCCCCCCGAAGCGAACAATCCTTTTTTCCGTGATCAGGGGCGGCCGGCGTAGGGCATGGCCTCGGAGCTGCGGACCGGCACGATCCGGACGAACGCGCCGGTGTACGGGGCCTCGATCATCTGGCCGCCGCCGATGTACATCGCCACGTGGTGGATCGAGGCGGGGTTGCCGGGGCTGGTGCCGAAGAAGATCAGGTCGCCGGGGCGCATGCTCGCGTACGAGACGTGCTGGACCGACGCGTACTGCAACCGGGACGAGTGCGGCAGGGCCACGCCCGCCTGCGCCCAGGCCTTCATCACCAGGCCCGAGCAGTCGTAACTACCGGGGCCTTCACCACCCCAGAGGTAGGGCAGGCCGAGCTTGCCGCGGGCCCAGGACACCGCACCGGCACCCGCCGAGCTGCTGCCGCCGGACGAGCCGCCCGACGCGGTGGACCCGCTGGAACTGCCGCTCCCAGAGCCCGAACCAGAATCCGAACCGGAGCCCGAACCAGAACTTGAGTCCGAATCGTTGTCGTCCGCCTCCCGCTCGGCCTGAGCGGTCCGGGCGGCCTGTGCAGCGCGTTCGGCGGCCGCCTTCCGGGCCGCGGCCTCACGCCGTTCCTCGGCCTGCCGGCGCAACCCTTCCTCGCGCTGACGCTCGATCGCCACCGAGGTGCGGCGGGCGGCGGCCAGTTCGGTGAGCAACTGGCCGCGCTGCCGGGCGTCCTGCGCCAGCGCGGCCCGCGCGGCGGCGGCCTTCTGCTCGGCCTCCTGCTGAGCCTGCTCCAGCACCCGGGCCGCGGCCCGGCGACGCTTCAGGGCCTGCTCGGCCTGCGCGGTCAGGCTGTTGGCCACCACCCGGGCCGAGTCGGCCCGGCGCAGCACGCTCTGCCGATGCCCGGCCAGCACCTGCATCATCGAGGCCCGCTCGAGCATGTCCTGCGGGCCCTGCGGCAAGAACAGTACGTCGAGCTGCGCTATCGGACCGCCGCTGCGGTAAGCCTGGGCGGCGAGCTGGCCCAGATCCCCCTCGGCACCGTCCAGCCGCTTCTTCGCCCGCTGCGCGAGCGCCTGGGCCTCGTCCGAGGCCTTCGCCGCGGCCTGCAGCTGCACCTGGGCATAGTCGTAGTTCTCGGCGGCCTGGCTGAGCGCCACGTTCGCGGCCTCGACCCGGCGGGCCGACGCGTCCATCCGGGCCTGGATCGCATCGACGCGGGACTGGGCCTGGGCCGTTTTCCTCTGGGCCCGCCGCACGTCGTCCTGACCGGGCACCGGCTCGTCCGCCGCCGCGCTCAGGGCCGGGCCACCCACGAGCGCCGTGGCCAGTGCGAGAACCGCAGCCGTGTCGCGGACCCGTGATCGTCGCCGTTTCGCTCGCACCGTGCCACCTCTCTCCGCACCAGCGGGTGCACCCGTTCGGGGCAACCCGCGCTTTCCCAGCGGAGTTCGGCAGTCGTTCCGGTGACCTTTAGTCCGGTCGGGTGAAGCCCGTCAGTGGAACCGCCCGTGCCCCTGTCCCCAGACTCCCCTGCGGTGACGAGGAGGCCAAGGTGCATAGAGCCGATCCGAAAAGGGCCGTCCGGCGGAGGGACCCGCCGCCGTAGAGCGGAAAGACCGGGGGCCGAAGAGCGCTTCCTGGCGACGACCCGCCCAACGCCTCGTGGGCGTCACCTTCTTCAGGTGACGCCCACGATGAATGTGTGGCCGTGGTCGGACGGCGCTCACAGGGTGCTAGACCCTCGAACGGCCGACCAGTGCCAGAACGGCGCCCACGACGAGCACGATCACACCGATCCAGATGAGCAGGTTGCCGACGCCACCGAAGCCGAGAACGGCCAGCACGACACCGACGATGATGAGGATCAGCCAGAGAGGCATGAACAAGCTCCCGTCACTCTAAAGAGGCGTCTAGCGCCATCTGTTCTTTCCGACACCAAGATCGAATCACGGGGCGCGTGGGGCGGCATGTCGAGATGTTCAGGCCGTACCCGTTAGGCCCCCGGTGGCGTAATCGGCCTGGTTATGCATCAGTTATGCCTCATTCACCGCACAGGTCGACGAGCAGCCCGAGCATGGTCGCCACCTCGTCCGGGGAACCCAGACGGTGGTCGGCCCGGGTCTCGCCGGAGCCCACGCGCACCGACACGTCACCCGCCTCCGTGCGCAGCACGGCGAAGGCCCGCTCGTCGGTCACGTCGTCACCGGCGTAGAGCACCGCGTCGGCCCCGGTGATCGAGCGCAGGCGCCGCAGGGCGGTGCCCTTGGTCACCGAGACCACCGACAGCTCAACCACTTCCTTGCCGTGGGTGAGATGCACACCGGGCCACGAGGCGGGCCCGTCGAGAGCCTCCTGAGTGGCCTTGGCCGCCACCGGACGCATCGCCCGGCGGGTGTGCAGCACCACGCCGGTGGGCTTGGTCTCGACGTGTGTGCCCTCATGCCGCGAGCTGATGGCCTCCATCTCGGCCGTGGCCTTGGCCAGCAGCTCCGCCTGGGCGTCGGTCAGCGGGGAGCCGGCCGAGGACTCACCCAGCGGGTCGCGGAACTCGGCCCCGTGACTGCCGACCAGCAGAGCCCGCGCGGGCGGTGTGGCCACCCGCACCAGGTCGTCCAGCTGCCGGCCGGAGACCAGGGCCACCCGGACACCGGGCAGCGAGGCCAGTTCGTTCAGATACCGCAGGGCGTGCGGGAGCGGACGGGCGGCGTCCGGGTCGGCCACGATCGGGGAGATCACCCCGTCGAAGTCCATCGCGATGAGCAGCGAGGGATGCATGGCGAAGCCCTCGAGCGCCGTCACCAGGCCGAGAGACAGTGCCGGGCGCCGGTTCTCCGGGTCGATCACGACCAGCGGATCGTCCAGCACGTGCCCGGGCTCTTCCAGGCCCTCGGGGTCGTCCAGGTCTTTCTCCTCGTACGCGTCGTCGTAGGGAGTGGAGTCGCCGGCCTCCCAGTACTTACGCCCCTCGTCTACCGGAACCTGTGCGGTGGAGTCGCTCTCGGCCCGGGCCTCGGCCGCGGCCGGGTCGTTCCGGGCCTCGGCGGCCGCGAGGATCGCCGACAGCTCGATGCTCTCGGTGGCCGGCATGTGCACCCGGTGCGGCGGGGACTGCATCGGCTCGGCCGCGGCGGAGGCCGCGACCTTGAGGAAGGTGGAGGCCCAGCGGGCCACGTCGAACTCGAACACCCGACGGCGCATGGCCCGCATCCGGCGGGTGGCCTCGCGCGGCGAGATCCCGGCGGCCCGCACGATCGCGGCCTTCACCCCGTCGATGTCGTGCGGGTTGACCAGGAAGGCCTGCGGCAGCTCGATCGCGGCCCCGGCGAACTCGCTCAGCACCAGGGCGCCCTGCTCGTCGTGCCGGGTGGCCACGTACTCCTTGGCCACCAGGTTCATGCCGTCGCGCAGGGCGGTGATCAACATGACGTCGGCGGCCAGATACAGCGCCGCCAGTTCCTCGCGGTCCTGCGACTGGTGCAGGTAGTGCACGGCGGGGTGGCCCAGCTGGCCATAGTCGCCGTTGATGCGCCCGACCGTGACCTCCACGTCGCGCTTCATCTTCTCGTACTCCTCGACCCGGTCCCGGCTCGGGGTGGCCACCTGCACGAGCACGGCGTCGGGCGGGCTGAGCACCTCCTCGGCGAAGAGCTCCTCCACCGCCTTGAGCCGGTGCAGGATGCCCTTGGTGTAGTCGAGGCGGTCGACGCCCAGCAGCACCACCTTGGGATCGCCCAGCTCGCGCCGGATCTCGCGGGCGCGCTCCTGGATGTCGGGGCGGCGGCCGAGCGCGTCGATCGACTCGGAGTCGATCGAGATGGGGAACGCGGCGGCCCGCACCTCGCGCGAGGGGTGGTGGTCGGCGCTACCGAAGCGCGGCTCGGCCGGCAGGTGCACCATGCCCCGGCGGGTGGCCAGGCCGTTGCGGCGACAGGCGCGCAGGAAGTTGTTGGCGTCGGCCGGACGCTGGAAGCCGAGCTGGTCAGCACCCAGCAGACCGTCGAGAACCTGCCGCCGCCAGGGCAACTGGGCGAAGATCTCGTAGGGCGGGAAGGGGATGTGGTTGAAGAAGGCGATGCGCAGGTCGGGCCGCAGGGCCCGGAGCATCTGCGGCACCAGCTGAAGCTGGTAGTCCTGCACCCAGACCAGCGCGTTCTCCGCCGAGTTCTCCGCCGCCTTCTCGGCGAACCGCCGGTTGACCTTGACGTACGCCTCCCACCAGTGCCGGTGGAACTGCGGCTGGGCGATGACGTCGTGGTAGAGGGGCCAGAGGGCGCCGTTCGACATGCCCTCGTAGAAGTCCTCCACCTCTTTCTTACTCAGCTCCACCGGGATCAGGTGGATACCGCGCGCCTCGAACGGCTCGGGGGCGTCGCCGGGAGCCCCGGTCCAGCCCACCCAGGCACCGGAGTTGCGCTGCATGACCGGCTCGAGGGCCGAGACCAGGCCCCCCGGGCTGGGCTTCCAGGTGGACGTGCCGTCGGGGGCGATCTTGCGGTCGACGGGCAGGCGATTCGCGACCACCACGAGGTCGCTGCGATGGTCGGGGTCTCGCTGCTGCTGCGACTGGTGCGACACGGGGTCGGCCTTCCTGATCAGGTCCTCGGTCCGCGTGTCAGAGGCGACGCGGGTGGTGACGGAGAGGAACATCCGATGACGATTCACCCATCGTGACGTCATTCACGCCTTGTAACCCTAGGCACTAAGGGCACCGCACGCCTCCTGGAGTCGCGTGGCACTTGTCTCGCCCTTCGGACAGTTTAAACTGATTTACACCATATTGTGTGACTAAAATTTGCGATTCCCCACAGAGGGTCATTCCTGATCAGGATGTTCGCTAACGCACAGCAACGGGCTCGGGCGACAAGGACATGGGCGTGGTCGACCTGTCCTCCTGAAAGAACCCTTCCGTGATCATGCAAAACCTCCCCGGCGTTCTAGAACTCTCGAGACCACAGTTCTAGAACGCCGGGGAGTGGGGGCACCGCCCGGCAGAAGGCTGGGGGATTTGCATGATCACGGGCGAAAGGGCGGGGACGAACAGAGGGACGAGGGTGCCCACCTCCTCGGCGAAGAGGCAGGCACCCCATCTCACCTCTAGCTGACCGTGACCTTCTGCTTCAGGTCGTTCAGCCCCGTCGCCGCGTCCCACGTGCCCTCGTTGGCGACCTGGACGGCGTAGTTCGGGTCATCTTCCGAAGCCGGCGAAGCCGATGGGATGGCGAGGTAGATGTCGTACGTACCGGCCGGCACCTCGTCCAGAAGCCCGTTGAGTTCGACCGTCTCACCCGGCGCCCAGGTGCGTACATCGGCGTTGCCGTCGAAGGCCACCGTGTGAGTGGCGTCCGCGCTCTTCAGCACCAGCTGCGCCGTGCGCAGGTTGTAGGGCGCGGCCCAGCCGTCGTTGCGCACGCTCAGCGACACCGCATCGTCCGAGACCGAGCTCTCCGTCATCACGAAGCGGTAGCCCAGCTTCTGGGCCGCCTCGGTGAGACCGGCCTCGCCCCAGCTGTTCAGCACGTCGGTGTTGTAGTCACGGTTGAGGTAACTGTAGTGGTAGCGGGCCATTTCGGCCGAGGCGCTGGCCCACTCCGAGCGCGGCGCGTTCACCCCGCAGGTCTCGCCGCCGATGGGCAGGTAGGCGCTGTCCGCCTCCAGATACTCCTGGTCGAGGGTGATCGGGTCGGACAGGAACGTGCCGTAGTCGTCGGCCGAGGCCAGGAAACAGTCGTTGTGATGGCCGATGCGAGCCTGGTCCGACCCGCTGAAGCCTTCCGAAACCGTCAGCGGGTCGGAAGAGCCCACGTACTGCTGCTTCGAGAACATGGTGCGGGCCGCCACCATCCGCTCGTCCGGCACCGCGTCGAGCAGGGCCTTCAGCACGGCGTTGCGCTTCTTCCAGTCGGCCGCCGTGACCACGCCGGGGTTGGCCGGGTCGGCCACGAAGTGATCGGTGTAATAGCCCTCACCCCACAGGCCGATGAAACCCTGCTGCACGAGCTCGATCACGTCGGCGTCATCGCTGAAGATCGGCTTCAGCTGGTCGATGTGGGCCAGCACGGTGTCGAGCGAGGCGTCACCGTAAGGCGCGCTGTACGGCCAGTCGCCGCCCTGCGCGTAGGCGAAGCGCACGATGACCGAGATCCCGGCTTCCCGTGCGGTGTCGAGGTCGGCACGCACCTTGGCCAGATAGGCGTCGCTGATGGCGGCACCGGAGGCGAAATCTTCCAGGTAGAACACCCGCAGAATCTGGGTGATGCCCTGATTCCGATATCCGGCAAGGTTTTCCGCGCTCAAGGGGGTGTACCCGGTGCTGTGGGTCTCGGTGTGCTTGTAGAAGCCGCGCTCGGGGTTGGCGATCACGGCGTCGCCGGCCGTATAGGTCACCGTCTCCGGTTCCGCCGCCGAGGCGGAGAACGCAATGCCGCCGCACAACATCAAACTCGCTACTGAGCCCGCGAGGACCCTTTTGGTGTATCGCATACGCCGCACGCTAAGGAGCCTCAGGTCAGCCCGGCATTAGATTGACGTTATGCCAACCATTGCCACCGCGCAGCGCGTGGAGCTCGAAGAGCTGCTGGAGTTCATCCGGCCGCGTCACCGGGCCACGCTCGTCACCACCCGCTCCGACGGCAGCCCGCAGCTGTCCCTGGTCTCCTGCGGCGTCGACCCGCAGGGCCGGATCGTCATCTCGACCTACCCCGAGCGCGCCAAGGCCATCAACCTGAAGCGCCGCCCCACCGCGTCGGTCTGCATCCAGTCCGACGAGTGGAACGGCGCCTACGTCCAGGTCGACGGCACCGCCGAGGTGATCGACCTGCCCGACTCGGTGGAGCCGCTGGTCGAGTACTTCCGCAGCATCGCCGGCGAGCACCCGGACTGGGACGAGTACCGCGAGGCCATGGTCAAGCAGGGCAAGAGCCTGATCCGGATCACCCCCGAGCGGTGGGGACCGATCGCCACCGGCGGTTTCCCGCCGGGGCGAGCACCCTCGTCCTCAATCTAGGAAAACACCCTCAGGCCTCGGTGACGATCTCGAAGGCCCAGATGCTCGAGCCGGTGGCGGCGGGACCGTCGCCGGCCGGGCGGGTACTGCCCTCACCGTGGCCCCGGGCGAAGGCCTGCGAGGACTGCCAGGCCTCGAAGTCCTCCTTGGTGTTCCACCGGGTGTAGACCAGGTACTGGTCGGTGCCCTCGACCGGGCGCAGGAGCTCGAAGTGCTCGAAGCCCTGACTGTTCTCCACCATGCCGGCGCGGGTGCTGAAGCGCTGCTCCAGCACCTCGCCGCGTCCACCGGGAACGGTCAGTACGTTGATGACCACATAAGACATGCCCTCATCCTGGTGCACCGGGCGATCAGCCCGATAGGCGCGGTGCCACGACACCCCCATTAGAGTGCCTCCTCGTGAGCAGCATCCTGTCCGGCCCGGTGATCGTCCTCGGCCTGATCACCTCGATCTGGAGCGTGCTGCTCTTCGCCCGTGACCGCCGGGCCAGCAACACCATGCTGCTGGTGCTGGTCGCCTTCGAGGTGCTGCTGCTGGTCCAGCTGATCGTCGCGATCGTGCTGGTGACGCGCGGCGAACGACCCGACGAGACCGCCACCTTCATCGCCTACGCCGCCAGTGAGCTGCTGATCCTGCCCGCAGGAGTGTTCTGGTCGGCCGCGGACAAGTCCAGGACCAGCGTCCTGGTGATCTTCGTTGCCTGCTTTGCCGTGGCCGTGATGACGGCCCGGATGTTTCAGATCTGGAGCACCGTCGGTGGATGACCCCCGCACCTCTGGCCCGGGACGGCTTCTCGTGGCCGTCTACGCGATCTTCGCCCTGGCCGCCTGCTCCCGGGCGATCGTCCAGATCGCCACGGAGTTCAGCAACGCCCCGGTGCCCTACCTGCTGTCGCTGCTCTCCGGCATCGTCTACGTGGTCGCCACGCTGGCCCTCGCCCGCCCGGGCGCGACCTGGCGCCGGGTCGCGCTGATCACGTGCACCTTCGAGCTGATCGGCGTGATCGGGGTGGGCCTGTTCAGCGTGCTCGACTCCGGCGACTTCCCGGACGCGACGGTGTGGTCGAACTTCGGGCAGGGCTACGGGTACGTGCCGCTGGTGCTGCCGATGATCGGCCTCTACTGGCTGTGGCGTACGCGCTCCCAGGTCCCCAGTTAAACCTGGTCAATCCTCCGGTAACAGGCATAGGTTGCGCCCTGCAACATATCCGCGTCAGGGCCGATGACGGGTCTGACGTCCTGTTCCACGCCCGGCAAAGAGGCCGGGCAGAGGGAGGACCGGATCCATGCGCAGACAGATGCTCGCCGCGACCGCGATCGGCTCGGCAGCCCTGCTCACACTCTCGGCCTGCGGTGGTGACTCCGAGGGTTCCACGACCGGCAGCACCACCCCGCAGGGCACGGTCGGGGTGATCCTGCCCGACGCCGCCTCGTCCCCCCGCTGGGAGAACGCCGACCGACCGGCCCTGACCGAGGCCTTCACCAAGGCCGGCGTGAAGGTCGACATCCAGAACGCGGGCGGCGACAAGACCAAGTTCCAGACCATCGCCGACGGCATGATCAGCCAGGGCGTGAGTGCTCTGCTCATCGTCAATCTGGACAACGACTCCGGGGCCGCGGTGATCAAGAAGGCGACGGACGCGGGTGTCCCGGTGATCGACTACGACCGCCTCACGCTGGGCGGCGGGGCGAAGTACTACGTCGCGGTCGACCCGGTGCTGGTCGGCACGACGATCGGTGAAGGCCTGGTGAAATGCCTTCAGGACGAGGGGACGACGACCGGTGACGTGGTCGAGCTGAACGGCTCGCCGACCGACAACAACGCCACGCTGTTCAAGCAGGGCTATGACAAGGCCATCCGCGACGCCGGTTACGGCGTGGCCGCCGACCAGGCCGTGCCCGACTGGGACAGCCAGAAGGCCGGCACGCTGTTCGAGCAGATCAACACCGAGCTCAAGGGCAAGTTCGTCGGGGTGGCCGCCGCCAACGACACCCTGGGTGGTGCGGTGATCGCCCGGCTGAAGACCGAGGGCCGCGCCGGGAAGGTGCCGGTCACCGGGCAGGACGCCACCGACACGGGCCTTCAGCAGGTGCTGCTCGGCAACCAGTGCGTGACGGTCTACAAGTCGATCAACAAGGAGGCCGCCGCCGCGGTCGACCTGACGGTGAAGCTGATCAAGGGTGACACCGCGGGCGCCGACGCCGTCGCGAGCGGCACGGTCACCGACACCAAGACCAATCAGCCGGTGAAGTCGGTGCTGATCGAGCCCCAGGCGATCTACGCGGACAACGTGCAGGACGTCATCGACGACGGGGCCACCACGGCCGGGAAGGTCTGCACCACCGAAGCTCTGAAGAAGGCCTGCGAGAAGTACGGGGTCAGGTAGCGCTGACGACGGCCCGGGCAGCCAGCTGCCGCAGCGCCCGCTCGGTGGCGCTGCCCGGGTCGGCGGTGATGAAGACGACCTGCTGATCGTCTTCCGGCACCGCGAGAACGTCGCAGTTCAGGCGCAGGCGGCCGAGTTCCGGATGCTCGGGCGTCTTCACCTGGTGGCCGGGCAGTCTCACCGGGTTACGGGCCCAGAGCTCGCGGAACTCCTCGCTGCCCTCGCGCAGGTCGCTCAGCAGCCGGTTCAGGGCGGCATCGTGCGGATAGCGCACGGCCGCCCCTCGTAGCCGGGTCACCACGATCTCCGAGAATTCCGGGGCCGTAGACGCGCTGACGTCTTGGCCGAGAAATCGGCGGCGGGCCAGGTTCCTTCCCTCTTGCGGCCCGAGAAGTGCTGCGGCAAGCGGATTCCAGCCCACCACGTCATAGTTCGCGGCGGTCACCACGGCCGCCGTGCCCGGCATCCGGTGCAGGAGACCGGCCACGTGAGGACGCACCCGGCGGGTCGGTGCGGACGGCGCCTGCGGGGTGCTGCCGGCCAGACGGAACAGGTGGATGCGCTCGGCCGGTTCCAGACGCAAGGCGCCGCCGACCGCCTCGAGCACGCCCGGCGAGGGACGCGGACCACGCCCCTGTTCCAGCCGGGCGTAGTAGTCCACCGACATCCCGGCGAGTTCGGCGACCTCCTCGCGGCGTAGCCCGGGCGTGCGGCGTCGGCGGCCCGGGGGCAACCCGGCGTCCACGGGGCGCAGCGCCTCCCGGCGGTCGCGCAGGAACCGGGCCAGTTCGGTTCTCGGCATGTTCCCTGAACGCGCTTTTCCCCGTGGTTATTCGGGTATCACCGGTACCTGGATAACTGAGGACGCGGGCGGCAGCGTTGGTCCCATGACTTCCACGATTGCGCTGGTCACCGGCGCCAACAAGGGCATCGGCCAGGAGATCGCCCGGCAGCTCGTCCAGGCCGGCCTCACCGTGCACCTGGGTTCCCGCGACGCCGGACGCGGCCGCCGGGCGGTGGAGGAGATCGGCGGCGACTGCCACTTCGTCCAGCTCGACGTCACCGATGAGAAGAGCATCGCGGCCGCCGCCTCGGCGATCGGCGCCCTCGACATCCTGATCAACAACGCCGGAATGATGGTGGACGGGGCGATCGGCCCCGAAGCGTCGGTGGACAGTTTCCGCACCACCTACGAGACCAATGTCTTCGGCGTCGTAGCCGTCACGAACGCCTTCCTCCCCACCCTGCGCCGCTCGTCCGCCCCTCGCATCGTCAACATCTCCAGCGGCACGGCCTCGTTGGGGGCCAGCACCGACGAAGCGGTGCGGGCGTCCGCCACCGGCGCCCCCGCCATGCACTCCCCCGCCGCCGTGAGCTACCGCTCGTCCAAGGCCGCCCTGAACATGATCACCACGCTCTACGCCCAGGCCCTGCCCGAATTCCGGATCAACGCCCTGGCCCCCGGCCTGCGGGCGACCGACCTGAACGGCCGGGCCCGATCCCTGGGCGAAGACCCGGCCGAGGCGGCCGAGGGAGCGGTACGCCTGGCCCTTCTCGATGACAACGGCCCGACCGGCGCGTTCTTCAGCTGGGACGGAACGGTGATGCCCTGGTGATCAGCCGGGCCCGGCGTTGTCCGGCCAGCCGTGCAGAGTGATCCCGGGTCATCGCCGAGATACCCCCGCAACCCCGCGGCCGGATAGGGAATCAGGTTCTCGGGCAGGTCCTGCACCGCGAACCACCGCAGCTGCAGGCACTTGTCCGGCTCCCGGTTGACCGGCTCAGGTCTCCTCGCCTGCGTCCATCAGCCAGGCACGAAAGCCGTCCGCAATGGTTGTCCAGGCCAGATGATCAGTGGTCAGAACAACAGCGGTCATGGACTCTCCTTGATGCGGTACCCCGGGCATGAAGACACGGGGCAGCCCAGTCCACTATGCCGATAGCGCAGTCGGGGAACGGATCCCGGCTGGGCGAGTGCACCGAGACGACGATCGCGGTGGGGACCGGTGCCGGCTTGGGAAGGAGGTCCCGGGCACCGGCCCCCGCAACCTTCGGAAGGCCCACCCCGTTTGAGCCGTCCGAAGGTCTCAGGACCGTCCGACGCGGCCGACGGAGGGAGACGGCCGGGACGGACGGCCGATCAGGGCGATCCCTCTATCTGCCCCATCGGCAGCCACGAGGGAGTAACGAACAGGACGTCAGCGCCCCGGCCTATCGGTGGCCGCTGTGCGCTACGTACTTCCGGCAGCGCTTCGATGCGCTCCAGAAGTGCCTGGAACTGGCGTGGTGCGATACCGGCGGGGAGGTAAACCTGGAACTCACCGGTATCCAGAGTGGCTACGTATTTCACCGGAATGTGCTGGCTGATCAAGTGACGACGGAACTGCTCGGCGGTGAGCCTGGCGGGCCCGCCCGTCGGATTTCCGACCGGAGGTGCGCTTGTTTCTCGGTGAAGCGCGGCTTCAGGGAGAGGGCGCAATGCGCCAACAGACGTGCCGGTCATGACACTCCGATTCTCGAAAGCTACTGCTGTGCCAGGTTCCTGACGTGTTTCCAGTAGACGGCTCCCGAGCTGGAGCGGATAGCGGCACGGTCGCCTGATGCTCATCAACTTGCAAACCATGCAATTCGTCTTCTGCGGTCGCTGGATCGGAGTTAAAGTCCGACAGGGGTGGCGCGGCTGGTACGGGGGAACGGGGCTGAATGTCGACGTCTGCAGTGATGACAGGCCTGGTGGTACGCCGAGCCCGGCTTGGGCGCAGACTTACCCAGGCACAACTGGGACAGCTGACGGGGTACTCCTCCGCTCAGGTTTCCCGGTACGAGCGCGGCATCTCGCCTCTGACTGATGTCGAGGTCCTACGCCGGTTCTGCACGGCGCTGGGCATTCCGGTGGCCGAGGTCGGTCTGGCCGAAGCCGTATCCAATCAGCATTCGACGACAGCGCGACAGACCGGAACTACGGCCTATCCGCGTCTCTCCCCGCCTAGGGTGGACATCCTCAGGCAGGAGGACAGCGTGCGGCGGCGAGCATTCCTAGCTTTATCAGCGACCAGCGCAGCTGGCCTGCCCGTGCTCGGGGAGCAGCCGGCATCGTCACTACCCCAGACCACCGCTGCCGAGACCCTCGTTGGGGGTATCCGCGATGCGATGCTCGGCCTCAACGATCCCGGTGCCGACGCAGCCGACGAGATGCCTCGGCAACTGTCGGCGCAGTTGCGGCTCGTGATCGAGCAGGATGCAGGATGCCGGTACGGGAGCCTGGCACAGACTCTGCCTGCGCTGATCCGTGCTGGGCACCAGATGACCGAACCAGACTCTGCGCCGCCCACGGGCGGGGCCGACAGCAGCGATGCGCATGAAACGGTCCTGGCGCAGGCGTACCTGGTCGCGACCCGGGTCCTGATCAAGTTCGGCGACCAGCCGTTGGGGTGGATGGCCGCCGACCGCGCACGACAGCTGGCCACCGACCGTGACGACGTGCTCTTGGCCAGCGAGGCCGCCCGACAGTTGGCCGTCCTGGCCCGCCGTTCCGGCTGGACCGATCAGGCGCTCTCCATCGCGCTATCAGTGGCCGACGACCCGCGTCTGCGGCAAGCCGGCCGCGAGGGCACGGCGATGCGAGGTCTGCTGGTGCAGTCGGCCGCTTACACCGCTGCGAAGATCGGTGACGGTCAGGGGATGCGCGAGCTCACCGCCGAAGCCGCCGTCATCGCTGCCGGTCTGGCAGACGGTCCTGTGGTGCGCCGATACGTCGGCGGGTTCACCCCCGCGACAGTGGCTCTGCATCGCATCTCGGCCGAGACCAGCACCGGTGATCCCGTTACGGCCCTAGCCACAGCGCACGCCCTCGCCCCGTCCCGGCTACCGACAATCGAACGGCGGGCCCGGTACTGGGGCGACGTCGCAACGGCCCAGGCCCTACGCGGTGACCGCGATGAATGTCTACGAGCGCTGCTGGCCGCCGAGCATCTGGCCCCAGAAGAGACTCATGCCCGTCCCGCGATCCGAGCCCTGATCTCGGGTCTGCTGATGTCCGGGCGGACAACCCCCGACCTGCGGGCTCTGGCTTCTCGTAGCCGGGTCTCCCCCTGAGACATTCGGACCCAGGACGCACCGGCCGGGTGTGACCGAGCCCCTTGTCCCTACAGGTCTGCGAGCCTCCCGTACGACCTGCGGCATGCCGCCGTGACCTTGTGGCTGAACTCGGGTGTCCCGATCCCGGAGGTCGCTCGCCGCGCCGGCCACAGCTCCGATGTGCTGCTCAAGGTCTACGCCGGGTGCATCGACAGCGGCTCAGCCGCCGCGAACGCCAGGATCGGCCAGGCCCTGGGCTACGACGAGGACAGCGTCATCGAAGCCTGACGCCCTCCTCTGCGACCAGGGGCACGGCCACAGACCCGTGGCCGTGCCCCTGTGCTGATTCTGGGCAGAGATGGGGCAGAGACAGCGGCATATGGCGACACCGAACGGCACTCGGTTGCACATCGCGGGGTCGCCCCCAAAGGGCATACGTGCTGGTCAGTCCATCTTTCAGGCATCTGACCCTGGAGCCCGCTATCGGATTCGAACCGATGACCTGCTGTTTACAAGACAGCTGCTCTGGCCAACTGAGCTAAGCGGGCGAGTTCCTGCACGGAAGACTCTACCGGTCATGCGGGCCCCGATGCGGCACCCTCGGCCGATCTGTGCGAATCGCCGGTTCAGGGGCCAGGCCGTGACGAACGGCCTCGGCAGACCACTGGCGCCGCCCCGGCATCGCCGAACTTCTGGACGTGCGTCCGAAAATCCGCTGACCAGAGGAGCAATCCGAGTTTCGCAACTCACCCCGAAGCCGACATGACCGAATAGCGTTACCTGACAGGAACGTCCGTTTGGTCTCATGATTTGCGTCACCTGCCGCCGCCAAATGGTGCTGGGTTCAGGGTTTCCGCTGGTGAACAAGTGGCCCAGTGCCTAGTTTCAGCCTGTGACAAATGGACCGCGAACCGTACTTCTGGGGGCCACCGGATACCTGGGCGCTATCACGGCCCGGGCTCTGGTGGAGAGGGGGCTCACACCGATCCTGGCCGGGCGGGACGGCCACAAGCTCGCGCAGCTGTCCGACGAGCTGGGGGGCCTGGACTTCCGGATCGCTGATGCCCGGGATCGCGGATCCCTCACCGCCCTGATCAGCCCCGGCGACGTGGTGATCAGCACGATCACCCCCTTCCGGACGGTCGGTGAGGAGGTCGTGCGGGCGGCCGTGACGCGGCGGGCGCACTACCTCGACGTGGCTCCCGAGCCGCCGTGGGTGCGCACGGTGTTCCAGAAGTGGGGACGCCCGGCCCGCGAGGCGGGGGTGGTGGTCATGCCCTCGGTCGGCTTCAGCTTCTCCCCCGGCAACATCGCCGGCGCCGCGGCCCTGCAGGAGGCCGGGCAGGAGGCGACCAAGGTGCAGGTGGCCTACTTCGTGCTCGGCGACTTCGAGCAGAACTCGTTCAGCGCGGGCGTGCTGGAGTCGGTGACGGGTGCCCTCTTCGAGCCCGGCCTGGTGCGCCGGGACGGGGTGATCGACACCGAGATGCCCGGGCGCCGCGAGCGCACCTACACGATCGACGGCCTGGAACGCCGGGCCATCAGTGTGGGCGGGCCGGAGCACTTCACGCTGGCCCAGTTCCAGCCCCGGGTGCGGGACGTCGACGTGTTCATCGGCTGGCTGCAGACCGACCCCAAGGGCCGGTCGCTGCTGCCGAAGTCGGCGACGAGTACCGCCCGGCTGTCTCCGGGGCGGGCGATGACGAAGTTCATGCACCGGCGGATGGTGCGCGACGCCGAGGCCGGGCCCGACTCGGTGGGCCGCACCGGGATGGTGAGCATGGTGGTGGCCGAGGCGATGGACTCGGCTGGCAACACGCTGTCGCGGGTGACGCTGACCGGGCCGAACCCGTACGACCTCACCGCCCGGCTGCTGGCCTGGCATGCGATCGCGGTGCCGAACTGCGGGCCCGCGGCGGCGGGGGCGACCGGGCCGGTCAACGCGTTCGGCCTGACCTCGGCGATCGAGGGTGCTCGCCAGGCCGGGCTCGAACGCGTCGACTGAACCCGACGGAACCCGACGGAACCAGACGTCAGCTGACGCTGACGGGCCGACGCTCCCCCTCGTCCTCAATTTCGGGGACCACGGGAGCGTCGGGCCGCAGCGGCGACGGCTCGACCCGCAGGAGCCGGGCCAGCCAGACCGGCAGCCACCAGTTGTACTGACCGAACAGCGACACCAGGGCCGGTACCAGGAGCGAGCGCACCAGGGTGGCGTCGAGCAGGATGCCCACGCCGAGCGAGGTGGCCAGCACCTTGATGTCGGTGTCAGGTGCCGAGGCGAGTGCGGCGAACGAGAAGAACAGGATCAGTGCGGCCGAGGTGATGAGGCGGCCGGTGCGGCCGACCCCCTCGACGACGGCCCGTGAGGTGGAGCCGGTGCGGTCGTACTCCTCGCGCATCCGGGCCAGGAGGAACACCTCGTAGTCCATTGACAGGCCGAACAGGAAAGCGAAAATGAGGACGGGGAGCCAGAATTCCATGGCTCCGGTCTCGGTGACGCCGAACAGGGCCTGGGAGCCGTGGCCCTCCTGCCAGAAGAACGTGGCCAGCCCGAACACCGCGGCCACGCTCACCAGGTTCAGTGCCACGGCCTTCAGCGGCAGCAGCACCGAGCGGAAGGTGCGCATCAGCAGGACGAACGTGATCAGGGCGATCAGCGCCAGCACCAGGGGGAACCGGTCGTACACGGCGTTCTGGTAGTCCTGCACGACCGGACCGGCACCGGCCAGCCCCTCATATCCGGGTAGGCCGCTCACCGCCTCCCGTACGTCGTCGGTGATCGCGACCGAGTTGTTGTCCACCGTCTCGGCGTCGGGCACCACAATCACGTCCACCAGGCCGGACGGCGAGGGGTCGAGCGGCACCGCCATCCGCACGCCGTCGACCTTCCCGGCGGCCTCGACGATCGCGGGGACGTCGGCGGGTGAGGCCGCGGCGGCGCTGATCGGTGAGAGCACCCCGCTGCCGACGCCTCCCTCGCGCAGGTCGCGCAACGCGTCGTAGGCCGGCCCGGAGTCGGCGAGGGAGGCGGAGCTGGTCATGCCGAACTGCAGGCCGAACACCGGGGCGATGGCCAGCCCCAGCGCCGCGACACCCACCCCGGCCGCGACCCAGCGAAACCGCACCACGCCCCGGGCCCAGGCCGACCAGCCCCGGGACGCCTTGCTCTCGCGGCGGATCCGGGGCCAGTCGACGCGGGGGCCGACCAGGCTCAGGAGGGCCGGCAGCAGGGTGAGCACGACCAGGGTGCTCATCAGCGGAATGAGCATGCCGCCGAAACCCATACTGCGCAGCAGCGGCACGGGCACGAGGATCAGGGCGATGAGACTGATGGCGACCGTGACCCCGGAGGCCAGGACGGCGTGCCCGGCGGTGCGCACCGCCGTCACCACCGCGTCGTCGTTGGTGGCGCCGTGGGCCCGTTCCTCCCGCCAGCGCGACACCACCAGCAGCGAGTAGTCGATGGCCACGCCCAGGCCGATCAGGGAGACGAGGAACTGCACCACGAACGACACGTCGGTGATCTCGGTGAGGCCGAGCACCACCAGGAAGGTGGAGAGGATCGCCACCGCGGCGATCAGCAGCGGCACCAGGGCCAGGAACGAGGCGAAGACGAAGATCAGCACGATCAGCGCGCCGAATGCCCCGACCAGGGTCTCCACGAGCACGCTCGGGCCCTCGGTGCTTTCCGCCGAGCTGGTCGAGAGAGGCTGGTATCCGGTCAGTCTCACCTCCAGACCGGCACCCTGACCAGCCTGCGCCAGAGTGCTCGTAAGCTGCTCGGCCAGCGGGTCGGCGAACCCCTGGGGCGTGGGCGTGAACAGCAGACTGAACGCGCTGCGCCCGTCGTCGGTGAGGAAGCGCTCGTCGCCGGTGCCGGCGTAGCCGATCACCTGCGCCCCCGGCAGATCGGCGAGAGCTGCGTCGATCCGGGCCATCTCGTCGCGGTGCCCGGCGATGTCGCCGTCCGGCGCGGTGTAGACGGGCACGTAGGACATGTCCCCGGCGATGCCGTAGGCCTCGGCCAGCTTCACCGAGGTCTCGTAGCCCTCCTGGCCGGGCATCGAGAAGTCGAAGCTCAGCCGGTCGGGAACGACGGACGAGGCTCCCGCCCCGGCGACGAGCATGACCAGCCAGAAGCTGATCACCCACCAGCGGCGTCTGACGACGAACGTGGCCGTGCGAGTCATGGATCTCTCCCCCTCGGGACGGGTCCCCACCCGTCGTGACCTCCGAGTATGTCGCGGGTCACAGCGGCCGGGCGATCAGGGAAGTCCCCGATGCACCCTCCGGGAGTTCCCGGGACCGGACCCGGCCGAACCGGGAGCAACGGTCGTGTTCTCGCAAACGACCCTCCGGACGGGATTTTTCAGAAGCCGTGGCGGGTCGTGGGCCAAAGCGGAGTAACCCGGGCACCGGAAAGTGTCAACGGGAAGAGACCTCCCCGTGTCGTCCCGGATGCGTGGCGTGAGGGTTCATAGACTGCCGGTGAGGAACGCCGGGTCTCGTTCGCGAGGGCGCGGCACACGATGAGGAGAGTCATGCCGCGAGGAGATCTACGCCGGGCCCGGCACGATGGGGCCCGCGTGTCCGTCGCCGAGTCGGAGGCCCGCCACCGGGCCCTGCTCGGCGCGCTCCCGGACGGCGTGCTGCTGCAGGACCTGAACGGCAGCGTGCTCCTGGCCAATCTGCGGGCCGGGCAGCTCCTGGACCTGAAACTGCTGGAGGAACCCAGCTCCGGGGTGCCGGCCCAGCGTCGCGCCGACGAGACCAGCCCGATGGCTCTCAACGGTCATCGCCGGGTCGCCGACCCCCGCCCGGGCCGCATCGAGGGCGTGAACCGGATCAGCTCGGCGGCCCTGCGCAGCGGCCAGATGCAGAGCGGTTTCACCGATCCGGTGCTGGTCGACGGGGTCAGCCGGCTGTTGCAGGTCACCTCGATCCCGCTGCTGGGTGACGACGGCCGGCCCCGCGCCGTGGTCAGTTCCGTGGCCCCTGCCACTGACCCGGCCGCTGTCCCGCCGGTGGCGCAGGAGGTCGGCGGGGATGACATCTTCCGCCGCACCATGCAGCACAGCCCGATCGGTATCGCCGTGGCGACGCTGAACGGCCGCTTCCTGCGGGTGAATCGCACGCTGTGCCGGATGCTCGGCTACCGCGCCGACGAGCTCCAGGCCCGCTCCCTGGCCGACATCGTGCATCCGGCGGACATCGTCA
The DNA here is from genome assembly GCF_030269305.1 of Kineosporia sp. NBRC 101731. Lineage (NCBI taxonomy): Bacteria > Bacillati > Actinomycetota > Actinomycetes > Kineosporiales > Kineosporiaceae > Kineosporia > Kineosporia sp. NBRC 101731. Next base: position 990,354 of record NZ_BSTC01000001.1, on the reverse strand, counting down.
CCGTGCGCGCCCGGATCTCCGGCCTGATCGGTAGCGATGAGGATTCCCTGCGGCTGGAGCGGAGTTTCGTCGGGCACGGAGGCATGCACCTGTGGGGCACCCTGGTGATCACGCCGATCCGCGACTCCTCGTCCCGCCCGGTGCAGCTCGTCGTGCAGGTCGAGGACCGCAGCGACCTGCACCAGGCGCAGGGCCTGCTGACCCACATGACGCTGCACGACCGGCTCACCGGCCTGCCGGGTCGTCCGCTGGTGCTCGACCGTGTGCAGCAGGCTCTCGACCGCACGCGCCGCAGCGGGCTGCGGGCCGCCGTGCTGCAGGGTGACGTGGACCATTTCCGGGTCGTCAACGACAACGCCGGTTTCGAGGACGGCGACGAGGTGCTGGCCGAGATCGGCCGCCGGGTGGCCGGTTCCCTGCGCCCCGGCGACACCGCCGGGCGCCTCGGCGGCGACGAGTTCGTGGTGGTCTGCGACGACATCACCGACGAGGACGAGGCCGGCGCGATCGCCGACCGGGTGCGGGCCGCGGTGAACGAGCCGCTGATACTCGGCGGACGCACGCTGCGGCCCACCCTCAGCATCGGCATCGCCCTCTCCACCTCGGCCGACAACGACCCGCTGATGCTGCTGCGTGACGCCGAGATCGCCACCTACCAGGCCAAGAACCGGGGTCGCGACCGCTGGGACGTCGTCGACCCCGGCCTGCGCCAGGCCGCCTCCGAACGTCTGGACCTGGAGTCACAGCTGCGCACCGCGATCGGCGACGGCGAGCTGGAGCTGCACTTCCAGCCGATCGTCGGGCTCACCGGGCGCCGGGTGATCGGCCGGGAGGCTCTGGTTCGCTGGCGTCACCCCGAGAAGGGGCTCATGCCGCCGATCACGTTCCTGCCGATCGCCGAGGAGTCGGGGCTGATCGTCGAACTGGGCGCCTGGGTACTGCGCGCCGCCGTGCGGGCCGCCGCCGCCAGCCGCGACCCCGGCTACGTGGCCGTGAACGTGTCACCGAACCAGATGATCCGCCCCGGCTTCTCCGGCCTGGTGGAGCAGGCCCTGGCCGAGTCCGGCCTGCCCGCCGGGCAACTCGTGCTCGAGCTGACCGAGTCGGTGATGCTCAGCGCCGCCCCCGCCGCCCGGCCGGAGATCGATCGGCTGCACCGGCTGGGCGTGCGGATCGTGGTGGACGACTTCGGCACCGGCTTCTCGGCCCTGTCGTACCTGCGGGACCTGCCCGTCTCCGGGATCAAGGTGGACCGCAGCTTCACCGCGGGGCTGGGCGACGACCCGCAGTGCGACCGCATCGTCGAGGCCCTGATCGGCCTCGGGCAGGGACTCGGCATCGACGTCATCGTCGAGGGCGTCGAGACCGAGCGGCAGAGCGCCCTGCTCGTCGGGATCGGGGTCAAGCACGCCCAGGGCTACCTGTTCGGGAAGCCCAGCCCGCAGTACGAGTTGCAGAGTGCTTAGGACGCGGTGATCTCGTTGACGAGCCAGCTTCCCTCGAGGGGGCCCCAGTCGGCCTTGTGCTCGTTGTTCTGCAGCACCACGAGACAGGAGATCAGCACCAGCACGATCACGGACCACGCCACCAGGCGAGCCGTCGGGCCACCGGTGATGGCCGCGGCCACCCTCTCGGTACCGCGGCGCACCGGGCCACCGCCCGGACCCCACCAGGCCGTGAGCAGCAGGGCCACCATGCCCGCGGCGAGCGGGATCGGCGATCCGGGCACCACGCTGGACGAGGCCGCACCGGACTGCACCGAGGCGACGATGAAGGCCACGCTGACGCCGATCAGGGCCGGCAGTACCAGCCCGAAGACCGTGGACAACGCGCCGCTGAGAATGCGCCAGGGCATCGACAGCGCCGTGACCAGGCCGTCGCTGGCCCGGGACCCGCGCGTATCGCGACGGTGCCCCAGGGCCGTGCTGGTGCGGTCGACCACGCGGGCGGCGATCATGCCCACCGCCACGATGACGATGGCGCCGTAAGGAGCCACCGCGGCCACCCCGGCCAGCACCACCAGCAGGCCGAACAGGAACAGCGGCATCGAGCCCAGCGGCAGCCGGTCGAGCACACTCTCGCCGCGCTCGTCCTCGTCGTGGTGCGCCTGGGACTGGTGCGGGTCGTCGCCGATCGGGCGCCCCTTGGCCAGGACCGGGGCCTGGCCCCGGTTCTGGCCGGGGTTCTGGCCGGGGTTCTGGCCGGCGTTCTGCGGGCTCTGGTTCTGCGGGCGCTGGCCCTGCTGGGTCCGGGCTTCGAAACCGTTGGCCGGACCGGCGTTCTGGCCCAGGTTCGAGTTCTGGTTCGGCTTCGGCGGGTCGAAACGGCGGGTGGACTCCGGCGCGGAACCCCAGGACGGCGGGATCACCGACGTCTCGCTGTTGTTGCCACCATGCCCGAGGGCGTGCGGAGGGATCACCGAGGTCTGGGCGTTCGCCCGGGCCGACGGCGGCGGGATCACCGAGGTCTGGTCGTTGTTCCCACCCGAGGCGTGCGGGGGGATCACCGAGGTCTGATCATTGTTCCCACCCGAGGCGTGCGGCGGGATCACCGAGGTCTGCGCGTTCGCGAAACCGGTGTTGAACGACGGCGGGGGCGTGCGGGCCGTGGGCATCTCGTCCGCGTCGTCCGTTGCGGGCAGCCGGATCTCGGTGGAGTCGCCGGGCCGGATCTGGCGGTTCGCCGCCATCTCTTTCGGGCCGGGCTGACGCTGGGTCTCCTCGTCGGGGGTGACGTACACATCGCCCCGCGAACCCCAGGACGGGCCCTGCGAGTTCGGGCCGGTGCTCGGCCGGGAGGGCGCCGCCGCGGCCAGACCGGCGATCAGCTCGTCGTGGTGCGGGCGCCGGCGCGGGTCGACCGAGAGCGCGGCGGTGAGCGTCTTGCGCAGACCGTCGTCCACTCCGTCCACGTCCATCGCGCCGCGGCGCACCCGGTCGAGCACGACCTCGATCGGGCCGGTTCCGAACGGGGGGCGGCCGGTGGCGGCGTAGGCCAGCGTGGCGCCCCAGCCCCACCAGTCGGTGGCGGCGCTCACCGCGTCACCACCGATGATCTCGGGCGACAGGTATCCCGGGGTGCCCATCACCAGACCGGTGTGGGTGATGCGGGACTCGTCAGCGACGTGCGCGATGCCGAAGTCGATCAGCACCGGCTCACCGTCGAGCAGCATCACGTTGGCGGGCTTCACGTCGCGGTGGACCACCCCGGCGGCGTGGATCGCGCGCAGGGCGTCGGCGAGCACCTGGCCAATGCGCGCGACGTGACCGCGCGGCAGAGGGCCGTGATCACGGACGTGCTTCTCCAGCGTCTTGCCCGGGACGAAGCTGGTGACGACATAGGGAGTGTCACCTTCCACGTCGGCGTCGAGCACGCCGGCCACGCGCGGGTGACGCACCCGGCGCAGCGTGGCGACCTCACGCGCAAGGCGGCGACGCGCGTCCGGGTCGCCCGCGATGTGCGGGCGCAGCACCTTGACGGCGACGGCCTTGCCGTTCTCGTCGAGACCGAGGTGGACAACGCCCATCCCGCCTTCTCCCAGGCGCTGAACAAGGCGGTACTGACCGATCCGCCCCGTGTCGCCTGCTGCACGGGCGGTTGCATCGTGCGGCATGGTGAACACGGTAGGCCAAACGACCGACTTCCCGTAGCGGCTCCCCCGGACGGGTAGCCGCTACGAGCATCGGATCGCCGGGATCGCCGGGGTTTGTAGGTTTCAGGTGTTGATGTAGGCCTGCAGATGGTCGCGCTCACCCTCGAGCTCGTCCATACGGTGTTTGACCACGTCGCCGATGCTGACGATGCCCACCAGATGATCACCGTCCACCACCGGCACGTGCCGGAACCGGCCGTTGGTCATGAGCTTGGCCAGCTCCTCGATCTCGGTGGCCGGCGGGCAGGTCTGCACGTCGCGGCTCATGATCTCGCTGACCGGCTCCTGCAGCAGGCCAGGGCCGAATCGCTGGAGTTTGCGCACGACGTCGCGCTCACTGACGATGCCGTCCACCGACTGCCCGTCGGCGGAGACCACCAGCGCGCCGACACCGTTCGTGGCCAGTTTGTCGAGGAGTTCGGTGACGGGCCGGTCAGGGCTGATCGTGACGACCAGCCCGCCCTTCTGCCGGAGTAGTTCGCTGATCCGCATGTGGTTGGACCTCCACCGATTCAGTCGCTACAGGCGATACAGGCAAGACCCGGACAGGGGTCCGGGCGGCCGGGAACGCGCTTGCGGCCCTTCACCGAGGGTAGGTGAGCTCTGCACGAAGGGGAACCCCCGAACGTGTCCAGGATCACAGCCCATCAGCCGATGGGAGACCTACCGAACACCCTGATCACCGGGCGGGACCGACCCGGTGGACCCCCGCACCACCAGCTCCGGACGGAACAGGTACTCGGTCCGCGGCGCGAAGGCCCCGTGACCTCCGCCGTGAATGTCGTCGAGCAGGGCCCGCACCGCCGCAGCCCCCATGGCCTGGACCGCCTGGCGCACCGTCGTCAGCGGCGGGTCGGTGAAGGCGATGAGCGGAGAGTCGTCGTACCCGATCACCGAGACGTCGGCCGGAACCTGGAGCCCCCGGTCACGCACGGTCCGGATCACCCCCAGCGCCATCAGGTCGCTACCGCAGATCACCCCGGTGCAGCCGGCGTCGATCAGCCGGTGCGCGGCGGCCGCCCCGCCCTCCACGCTGAACAGGGAGCACTCGATCGCGTCGTCGACGTCGTCGCGGCCCAGGTGCCGCCGCATCGCCGTGCGGAACCCGTCGATCTTCCGGATCACCGGCACGTACTGCCGCGGGCCCAGCGCCAGGCCGATCCGCCGGTGCCCCTGGGCCACCAGGTGGTTCACCGCGAGGTCCATCGAGGTCACGTCGTCATTACTGACGAACGGCGCGTCCAGCCCTTCGACATAGCCGTTGACCAGCACGATCGGCAGGCCCCGACGGCGCAGGGCGACGTACCGGGACGGGTCGGCGGAGGTGTCGGAGTGCAGGCCGGACACGAAGACGATGCCCGCGACCCCGCGCTCGGTGAGCATCTGGGTGTACTCGTCCTCCCGCACCCCGCCGGGGGTCTGCGTGCAGAGCACCGGCGTGTACCCGTGATGGGCCAGCGCCGACTCGATCACCTGGGCGAAGGCCGGGAAGATCGGATTGTCCAGCTCCGGCACGATCAGGCCGATCAGCCCGGCGGAGTGCTGGCGCAACCGCACCGGGCGCTCGTAACCGAGCACGTCCAGGGCGGTGAGCACGGCCTCCCGGGTGGCCTCGGCCACACCGGAGCGGCCGTTGAGCACACGACTCACCGTCGCCTCGCTGACACCGGCCTGAACCGCGATGTCCGCGAGCCGGGCGCGGGGTGCTGACGCCATGGACCGGGCTCCTGAAGATTCTCGTCGGATATTGATGAGAACAGACAGAATGCGACATTAGGGACGAATGATGAGACGTTTCTCCCTGATTCCCATGAACCCATGGTGCCGAACCGGGACCGGAAAGGCCGGGAAACGTCCCGCCCGGGCCCAGTGGGACGCAGATGACACCCACTACCCCTATGCGCCGGGCCGTTCGGCAGTCTTAGATGTACCCCGTGGCCGACGACGCCCCGTGCGCCGCTCAGCCATCGTTCGACCGGGCCCCGCGCGGGTCCGGAGCAATCCGGTAATGACCCGGTCGCCAACCCCGGCGGCCGGTTCACCCTCCACTCGGATCGTCCGGCACGTTCCTGCCGGTGAAGGGAAGTGGCAAAGTGGCCACCGTCACATATGACCAGGCAACCCGTGTTTACCCGGGTGCTACCAAGCCGTCGGTCGACAAGCTCTCGCTGGAGATCGAGGACGGCGAATTCCTGGTTCTCGTCGGGCCCTCGGGCTGCGGCAAGTCCACCTCCCTGCGCATGCTCGCCGGTCTGGAAGACGTCAATGAAGGACGTATTCTGATCGGCGACCGGGACGTCACGCAGATGCCGCCGAAAGACCGCGACATCGCCATGGTGTTCCAGAGCTACGCGCTCTACCCGCACATGACCGTCGGCGAGAACATGGGTTTCGCGCTGAAGATCGCGGGTATCAGCAAGTCCGAGATCCAGCAGCGGGTGGCCGAGGCAGCCAAGATCCTCGACCTCACCGAGTACCTGGACCGCAAGCCGAAGGCCCTCTCGGGTGGTCAGCGGCAGCGTGTGGCGATGGGACGAGCGATCGTCCGCCAGCCCCAGGTGTTCCTGATGGATGAGCCGCTCTCCAACCTGGACGCCAAGCTGCGTGTCCAGACCCGCACCCAGATCGCGTCGCTACAGCGACGTCTGGGCGTCACCACGGTCTACGTCACCCACGACCAGACCGAGGCCATGACGATGGGTGACCGCGTCGCGGTGCTGAAGGACGGTCTCCTGCAGCAGGTCGGCTCGCCCCGTGAGCTGTACGATCACCCGAACAACGCGTTCGTGGCCGGCTTCATCGGCTCCCCCGCGATGAACCTGCTCAACCTTCCGGTGGTGAACGGCGGTGTGCAGTTCGGCGACGAGGTCTACCGGATCTCCGAGCAGACGCTGAACGCCGGCGGTCGCCACGTGACCCTGGGTGTGCGTCCGGAAGACCTCTCCCTGTCCGACCGCGGCCTTCCGGTCCAGGTCGAGCTGGTCGAGGTTCTCGGTGCCGACGCCTACCTGCACGGCACCCTGAAGAGCGAGGGCACTGACCTGCCCGTCATCGCTCGTGTCGACGGGCGTCGTCCCCCGGAGAAGGGCCAGACGGTCCACCTCCAGGCCAAGGAAGGCCACACGCACCTGTTCAACGCCGATTCGGGCGAGCGGCTCGGCGCCTGATCGCGTCACTGCTCAGTTCGACGACCGCACCGGCCGGTTTCGACCGGCCGGTGCGGGGTCGCCCGCGCACGAGCGGGGGTTTCGAGAGATGACTACTACCAGAACACTTCAGATCACTTCCGCGGCACCGGATCCGGCGTTGCTGGACCTGCCGTGGCACCTGCCTCTGGAGAACTGGCCGGCCAACCGGCTGGCCACCCTGCCCCGCGGTATTTCGCGGCACGTCGTACGTTTCGTGAACCTTTCCGGAAACGTCCTGGCCGCCAAAGAGATCACCGAGGAGTTCGCCCGGCGCGAGTACGGGCTGCTGCGCCTCCTGCGCCGCCTGGGTCTGCCCGCGGTCGAGCCGCTGGGCATCATCACCGGGCGCACCGACAAGGACGGTGAAGACCTCGACCCGGTGCTGCTGACGCGGCACCTGCAGTTCTCCCTGCCCTACCGCGCGGTGTTCTCCCAGACCATGGGCCCCGAGCCGGTCATGCGGCTGATCGACGCCCAGGCCGTGCTGATGGTGCGTCTGCACCTGAGCGGTTTCTGGTGGGGCGATGTCTCGCTCTCCAACACGCTGTTCCGGCGCGACGCGGGCGCTTTCGCCGCCTACCTGGTAGACGCGGAGACCGGCGACCTCTACGACAGCCTGTCCCGGGGCCAGCGCGAGCACGACCTCGACCTGGCCCGGACCAACATCGCCGGCGAGCTGATGGACCTCGAGGCCGGTGGCCTGCTCGACGAGGCCCTCGACCCGGTGAAGACCGCCGACGCGTTCATCGAGCGCTACCGCACGCTCTGGTCGGAACTCACGGCCAAGGAAGCGTTCGAGACGGACGAGCGCTGGCGGGTCGACGCCCGCATCCGCCGTCTCAACGACCTGGGCTTCGACGTCGGCGAGCTGAACATCAACACCGATGTCACCGGCACGTCCATCGAGATCCAGCCCAAGGTCGTGGACGCCGGTCACCACCGTCGCCGTCTGCTGCGCCTGACCGGGCTCGACGTCGAGGAGAACCAGGCCCGCCGCCTGCTCAACGACCTCGACACCTACCGGGCCGCCACCGACCGGCAGAACGTGGACGAGGATGTCATCTCGCACGAGTGGCTGGCCCGCCGGTTCGAGCCGGTGGTGCGGGCGGTCCCGGCCGACCTGCGTGGAAAACTGGCTCCGGCCGAGGTGTTCCACGAGGTACTGGAACACGGCTGGTTCATCTCCGAGAACCAGGGCCGCGACGTCGGTATCGACGAGGCGGTCGCCAGCTACATCCGTAACGTGCTGGTGCACCGGCCCGACGAGAAGGCCGTTCTCGGCGTCGACACCCAGGAGATGCCGGTCGTGATCGATCCGATCGCTTAGAGGCCCACCAAATGGAGGACGCCGTTGAGACTCGAGTCTCAACGGCGTCCTCCATTTTGTGTCTGGCTTATCCGGCCCGCAACCGCGAGACCTCATAGAGCGCAACACCCATCGCCACACTGGCGTTGAGTGACTCGGTGCCGCCGATCATCGGGATCGAGGCGATGGCGTCGCAGTTCTCCCGCACCAGACGGGAGAGCCCCTTGCCCTCGGCCCCGGCCACCAGCACGAGCGGACCGGTCGCGAGATCCAGCCCGGGCAGCGACACATCGCCGCCCGCGTCCAGACCGACCACGAAACAGCCTGCGGCCTTCAATGACTCGATCACCCGGTTGACGTTCGAGGTGCGGGCCACCGGGGTTCGCGCGGCCGCACCGGCCGAGGTCTTCCACGCGGTGGCGGTCATGCCGGCCGACCGGCGCTCGGGCACGATCACGCCGTGACCACCGAACGCGGCCACCGAACGCACCACGGCGCCGAGGTTGCGCGGGTCGGTCACACCGTCGAGAACCACCAGCAGGGGCGGCCTCCCGCTGCGGGCCGCGGCCTCGAGCAGGTCGTCCGGGTGGGAGTACTCGTACGCCGGGACCTGGAGGGCCAGGCCCTGGTGCACGGCGCCACCGGTCAGCCGGTCGAGGTCGGTGCGAGAGGCCTCCATCAGCGGAAGACCGGCATCCGCAGCCGTCTTGATGGCCTCACGCACCCGGTCGTCGCTGTCGATGCGAGCGGCCACGTAGAGCACCTTGGCCGGCACCCCGGCCCGCAGCGCCTCGACCACCGGGTTGCGCCCGGCGACCATCTCGGAGCTGCCCGCCGTCGACGAGCGCTTCTGCTGCGAACGGTTGCCACCGGTGCCGGCGGGACGCTGCTGCGAGCCCCCGGTCTTGGCGGTGGAACGGGCCCGGCGGGCGGCCGGGTGGTACTCCCGCTCCACTGCCTTGGGCGTGGGGCCCTTGCCCTCCAGGCGCTTACGGGACTGGCCACCGGTGCCGACCGTCGCGCCCTTCTTCGTACCGGGCCTACGGGTGGCCCCCTTGCGCGACGAATTACCGGCCACTACTGGCCTCCAGACTCCAACGGGCGCCTTCCGGCGTGTCCTCGACTACCACTCCGGCTGCGACGAGCCGGTCGCGGATGGCATCCGCAGTGGCGAAATCTCTTTCCTTACGGGCGGTCGCGCGGGCATCGAGCTCGGCCCGCACCAGCACGTCGAGCGCTGCGGTCCGGGCGTCGCCGGCCGCACCGCCGGTACTCCAGGCCGGGTCGAGCGGGTCCAGACCCAGCACCGCGGTCATCGCCCGCACCTCGTCCAGCGCCGTTCCGAGCGCCGCACCGTCGTTCTCGGCGAGTGCCCGGTTGCCCTCCCGCACGGTGTCGTGCAGCACGGCGACGCCCGCGGGCACGCCCAGGTCGTCGTCCAGCGCCGCCGCGAACGCCGACGGCACCTTCTCGGTCGATCCGGGTGCCCCCAGCCGCTCGGCCGCCCGGTGCACGAAATTCTCGATGCGCTCGTAGGCGGTCGTGGCGTCGGCCAGCGACTCCGGGCTGATCTCGATGTTCGACCGGTAGTGCGGCGTGGCCAGCACGTACCGCAGTACTACCGGGCGGACCGTGCGGGTCAGCTCGGCGATCGTCATGGTGTTGCCCAGCGACTTGCTCATCTTCTCGCCGGACATGGTGACCCAGGCGTTGTGCAGCCAGTAGCGGGCGAACCCGTCACCCGCCGCCCGCGACTGGGCCAGCTCGTTCTCGTGGTGCGGGAACCGCAGGTCCAGACCGCCCCCGTGGATGTCGAACTCGGCCCCCAGGTAGCGGGTGGCCATCGCCGAGCACTCCAGGTGCCAGCCCGGGCGCCCCCGCCCCCACGGCGTGGGCCAGGAGGCGGTGGTGGGCTCGCCCGGCTTGGCGCTCTTCCAGAGCGCGAAGTCGCGTGGGTCTTTCTTGCGGGTGTTGGGCGCGGTGTCGGCCGCGGCCTCCATGTCGTCGATCTTCTGCCGCGTCAGCGAGCCGTAGGCGGGGAACGAGCGCACGTCGAAGTAGACGTCGCCCGAACCGTCGGCCGCCGGGTAGGCGTGGCCGGCCGCGATCAGCCGCTCGATGAGCTCCACCATCTCGGTGATGTGGCCCGTGGCCCGCGGCTCGATCGTCGGTCGCAGCACGTTCAGCACGTCGTAGGCGTGCGTGAACTCCTGCTCGTAGAGGAAGGCGTGCGCCCACCACTCCCGGCCCGCCTCGGCCGACTTCGCGAGGATCTTGTCGTCGATGTCGGTGACGTTGCGGACGTAGCCGACCTCCAGGCCGCCGTACGTCAGCCAGCGCCGGAGCACGTCGAAGTTGACCTGGGCCCGGACATGGCCGATGTGCGGTGAGCTCTGCGGTGTGGGCCCACAGACGTAGATGCCCGCCTTGCCGGGGACGACGGGGACGAAGTCCCGTACCTGCCGGGTCGCGGAATCAAACAGTCTGAGGCTCACCTGTCAAGGTTACCGGTCTCACCCAACTGCTTTTACTGCTGCTGGACGACGAGGGCCGTCGCGACCGCCGCCACGCCCTCTCCCCGCCCGGTCAGGCCCAGTCCGTCGGTGGTCGTGGCCGAGACCGTCACCGGGGCCCCGCAGGCGTTCGAGAGCACCGCCTGGGCCTCGTCGCGGCGGGGTCCGAGCTTGGGCCGGTTACCGATCACCTGGATCGCCACGTTGCCGATCACCCAGCCCGCCTCACCCAGCCGCCGGGCGGTCTCGGCGAGCAGGGTGGTGCCCGCCGCCCCCGCCCACTCCGGCTGCGAGGTGCCGAACTGCGACCCCAGGTCGCCCAGGCCGGCGGCGGACAGCAACGCGTCGCAGGCGGCGTGAGCGGCCACATCGGCATCGGAGTGCCCGTCCAGCGCCCGTTCCCCCGGCCATTCCAGCCCGGCCAGCCACATCGTCCGCCCGCTGCCCTCCGGGGCGTACCCGTGCACGTCGACACCCAGCCCGGTCCGCGGCAGAGCGCTGATCCGGTCGTTGACTGAAAGATCACTCACGGTCGCCAGTGTGGACCATGAGGCCCGATCCACCGGAGTGGCCTTAGAATCAAGCATCGTGACCGATCCGGAAAGTCCTTGTCCCGCAGGTGCCGCCGCCTTCGTGGTGTTGGCCGGAGGCAGCGGCACCCGCGTGGGTGCCGGCGAGAACAAGGTCTACCTCCCCCTCGGCGGTCGTCCCGTGGTGTCGTGGGCCCTGTCCTGGGCCGACGAGGTGCCCGAGGTGGGCCGGGTGGTTCTGGTGATCCGCCCGCAGGACGAGGCCCAGGCGAAAGAGGCCGTGGCCGCGGCCGACATCCGCCTGCCCGTCGAGATCATCCACGGCGGCGTCACCCGGCACGGGTCCGAGCAGAACGCGCTCGACCACCTGTCGTGGCCGATCTGCGCCGGCTCGCTGCAGGTGGTCGCCGTCCACGACGGCGCCCGGCCCCTGGCCGGCCCCGATCTGCTGCGCACCGTCATCCAGGCCGCGGCAACCCACGGCGGCGCCGTGCCCACACTGCCCGAGAGCGAGGCCTGGGCGATGGACGGGACAGGCCGGCTGAGCCCGCCCCCACCCGGCGAGTCGCTGCACCGGGTCCAGACCCCGCAGGCCTTCCGGGCCACCCCCCTGCTCGAGGCCTACGCCCAGGCCCTGCGCGACGGCACCGAGGGCACCGACACCTCCGCGGCTCTCGAGGGCCGCGACGGGGTGCGTGTGGTGGCGGTGGCCGGCAGCCCGGCGAACCTCAAGGTCACCTTCGCCGAGGACATGACCCGCGCCGAGGCCCTCCTCCCCCACTGACCGAAGGCCCCTCAGCCGAGGGCGCCCTGACACTCACCGCCCGGCCCGGCTCTGTCCTGTCCCGGCCCTGTCTTGTCCCGGCCCGGCCCGGCCCGCTAGCTCGCAAGGTGCGCCCCCAACCCTGTTCGTGATCATGCAAAATCTCCCCGGCGTTCTAGAACTCTCATCGCAACAGTTCTAGAACTCCGGGGAGATTTTGCATGATCACGGAAGGTTCTGGGGGGGGAGCCCTCCTAACGCCCTGCCGCCACCACGGTCGCCCCCGCCGCCGCCAGTGACGCCAGGATCTCTCCGGTCGTCGCCGCCGTCGGCTCGCGCCGTCGCGCCTCCCGCAGGAGCCCCAGCCGGGTCGCCACCGGCAGCGTGACGAACCGGTGGTGCTCACGGTCGGCCGTGCCGTTCAGGCCCCCGTCCGGCCCGACCCGCTTGAGCGTGTCGGTGACCGGCCGCACGCTCGTCACGGCCAGGCCGGCGGCCGGGGTCCCCTCGAGCGCGGCCAGCACGGGCTCGAGCAGCTGCGCCGGTCCGGGATCGGCCAGTACCGCGATCGCGTCGTCCGGCTCGGTGCAGGCGGCCAGGTCGTGCAGCGTGTGCACGGCAACCGCCCCGGCCGCGGCCAGACCGGGGAGGTCCGCGGCCGGAAGATCGTCGACACGGATCACCGCGACAAATGCCGTGGACATGGCGAGTACCTCATCAGAATTCCGGGAGTCAGGATCACCCGAATCACGACCGGCGGATTCGGGTGAGTTTACCAACGCATTCACCCGGACGGGCCTGCCGGATTGACTAAACCTCGTCCGGATGATTTCGCAGCGAAACGGTACCTGATTTTCCGATGGCAAAAGAAAGCCGGCGCCGCCACCGAAGATCGTGATGAGGTCCGAAGAACCCCGGAAACGATTTCGGCGAAGACGCCGGTTTCAGGACTTACGAAGATCCCCACCCGGCATCAGGACCGGGGAAGGTTGCCGCCACCAGGGCGACCGGGTGGTTCAGGAAGCCAGGACCTCGTTGAGGAGGGCCTCGGCCTTGTCTTCGTTGGTGTGCTCCGCCAGGGCCAGCTCGGACACCAGGATCTGCCGGGCTTTAGCCAGCATGCGCTTCTCACCTGCGGAAAGACCACGGTCCTGGTCGCGGCGCCAGAGGTCACGAACAACCTCGGCCACCCGGACGACGTCGCCGGAGGCGAGCTTCTCCAGGTTGGCCTTGTACCGGCGGGACCAGTTGGTGGGCTCTTCGGCGTAGGGGGCGCGAAGCACCTCGAACACCTTGTCGAGGCCTTCCTGGCCCACGACGTCCCGGACACCTACGAGGTCGACATTCATCGCCGGCACCTCGATGGTCAGATCTCCCTGAGCAACCTTCAGGACGAGGTACTGACGCTCCTCGCCTTTGATAGTACGGGTCTTGATCTCCTCGATGAGTGCCGCCCCGTGATGGGGGTAAACGACAGTCTCGCCGACCGTGAAAGCCATGTGTAAGTATCCCCTTTCCCAACTACAGACTACCACGTCCGGCTCGGTAGGGACTAGAGGATCATCAGTATTTTCGCAGGTCAGAGGCATAGCAATGATACGACCTGCCGAAAAGATGCAACACGGCGTGGTTTCGAACGGTCACACGGTGTCACCCCGCCCCGGTCCCGAACCGGTCCCGGCCCGGTCACCGGCCCCTGTACCCCCTCGGAACGCACCCGGCCGCGGGGCTTGTCCTGCGCCCGACAACGACCGATGCAGTAGCCGAGGCGGTTGCGGCGTGGGGTGCCTGAGGAGCTGCGCGGGGGCCCGATAGGCTGCGACCGCACTTTTCGAATCCGCAGGAGGCCAGCGCCGTGAAGCGCACCCGTGTTCTAGCCGCCAAGACCGCCCTCGCGATCGGTGCCGTCGCTCTCGGCCTGGCCGGATGCTCGGTCACCTCCCCCGCCGTGATCAAGACGCCCTACCCGGCGTCCGACGGCATCGACGCCGACCTGCCCGGCACCCAGGTGGTGCTGCGCAACCTGCTCGTGGTCGGCGCCGAGAAGGGTGGCCCGGCCGAGCTGATCGGCTCCGTCATCAACCGGGGCACCAGCGACGCCCGGATCCAGCTCCAGGCCGCGACCGGCGAGACCGGGCAGCCCAGCCAGACCACCGTGGCCGTCGCCGCCGGCGAGTCCGTGCAGTTCGGCCCGGGCGCCAACCAGACCGAGGTCGCCATCAGCGAGCTCGCGGTGGAGCCGGGTGACATCACCGGCCTGACCGCGTCCACCACCAGCGGTGGCCGGGTCGACCTGAACCTGCCGGTGATGCCGCCCGAGGGCACCTACGCCGGCGTCACCGCGGCCCCGACCCCCAGCGCCACGCCCACCGCCACCCCGACCGGCAACGGGAAGGGTAAGGGCAAGGGGAACGGCCAGTCGCCGGACGCCACCGGCACCCCCGAGGTGTCCGGCACCGCCGCCGAGGAGACCGCGGCCGCGGAAGAGACCACCTCGGCCAACTGACGCCGGCCAGAGGCGACCAACGCCTGAGGGCGGCCACCCCTTGCGGGGTGGCCGCCCTCAGGCGTTCACGGGGCCGTGCTCAGGTGCTCAGGTGCTCAGGCCTCGAACTTGTAGCCCAGGCCGCGCACGGTGACCAGGTAGCGAGGGCTGGCCGGGTCGGGCTCCAGCTTGCTGCGCAGGCGCTTCACGTGGACGTCGAGGGTCTTGGTGTCACCGACGTAGTCGGAGCCCCAGACCCGGTCGATGAGCTGCATCCGGGTGAGCACCCGGCCCGCGTTGCGCAGCAGCAGCTCGAGCAGCTCGAACTCCTTCAGCGGCATCGGCACGGCGGCGCCGTTCACGGTCACCACGTGCCGTTCGACGTCCATCCGCACCGGGCCGGCCTCGACCGTCGCGCCCTCGGCCACGTCCGGTTCGGTGCCCCGGCGCAGGACGGCGCGGATCCGGGCGACGAGCTCCCGGGACGAGTACGGCTTGGTGACGTAGTCGTCGGCGCCCAGTTCCAGACCGACCACCTTGTCGATCTCGCTGTCCTTAGCGGTCAGCATGATCACCGGCACCTTGCTGCGCACGCGCAACTGGCGGCAGACCTCGGTACCGGGCAGATCGGGAAGCATGAGGTCGAGGAGAACCAGATCGGCGCCGTTGCGGTCGAACTCGTCCAGGGCCGCCGGACCGTCGCCGGCGACTGCCACCTCGTAGCCCTCTCGGCGCAGCAGGTAGGACAGCGGGTCGCTGATCGACTCCTCGTCCTCCACCACCAGGATGCGGGTCACGGGGTTGCTCCTTTCAGCGCGGACCCCGCGTCCTGCGGGAGTCCTTTCTCAGCGGTCCCGTCGGCACCTGCGGTGTCCGGACGGGGTGGTGCGGTCTCGGTGGGGGACGGCGCCGGTGCGCCGGTCCCCGGGACGGAATCCGGCGTGGACTCCGGTGCGGGGTCCGGCCTGGACTCCGGCTTGGGTTCCGCCGGCTCCCAGGTCTCCGCGGTGGAGTGGTCGGAGCCAGGACGCTGGTCGTGGGTCCCGGCGGGCTGCACGCTCTCCGGCAGGCGCAAGGTGAACGTGGAGCCCTGACCGGACCGGCTCCACAGCATCACCTCACCGCCGTGGTTCGCCGCCACGTGCTTGACGATGCTCAGACCCAGGCCCGTGCCCCCGGTGACCCGCGACCGGGCCGGGTCGACCCGGTAGAAACGCTCGAAGATGCGGTCCTGATCGCTGGCGGTGATGCCGATGCCCTGGTCGCTCACCACCACTTCGCAGATCCCGCCGACGCGGCGCACCCCGACCCCCACCCGGGTGTTCTCCGGGGAGTACGAGATGGCATTGTCGACCAGGTTGCGCACGGCCGTGACCAGCAGGTTGTGATCGCCGTAGACCACCGCGCCGTGGTCGCCACCGACGACCACCTCGATGTTCTTGGCCCGGAAGGCCATCTGGCACCGATCCACGGCCTCGGCCACCACGTCGTCGATGCCGACCGGCTCCGGCGGGTGCAGGGCGTCGGCCACCTGGAGCCGGGACAGGTCGATGATCTCCTGCACCAGCTTGGTCAGGCGGATCGATTCCCGCTGCATCTGGCCGGAGAAGTGGCGCACGGCGTCCGCGTCGTCGCAGGCGTCGGCCACAGCCTCGGCCAGCAGGCTCAGGGCCCCGATCGGGGTCTTCAGCTCGTGGCTGACGTTGGCCACGAAGTCGCGGCGGATCTCCTCGACACGCTTGGCCTCGGTGCGATCTTCCACCAGCACGAGCACCAGGTCGGGACGCAGCGGCGCGACCCGCGCGTAGACCACCAGGCGGCCCCGGCCGAGCGGGCCCCGGGGCAGCTCCAGCTCGCGCTCGCGCACCAGGCCCAGGGTGCCGGCCTCGACCGCCATCTCGCGCAGCTGGGCGTGCACCAGCTCGCGGCCCCGGACCAGGCCGAAGGCGTGCGCGGCGGGGCTGGACTTGATCAGGCGGCCGTCGGTGGCGAGCACGACCGAGGCGGAGGCGAGCACGTTCAGGACGTCGGCGGCCCCCTCGGGGAGCGGGCCGGTAAGTGGCGGCGGGACCACCGGCGGCCGGGTGTCCCGGCGTCCGGCGACGCCCAGCACGCCGACGACCAACCCGACGACCAGGCCGATCCCGATGGCGATGGCAAAGGCCAGGGGCGTGCTCACCATGTCAGCGTAAGCTGACCGCGGGGCAGTTCTGCCGCCGAGGGCCCGGCCGGGCCAACCCTTCGGCGCCTGTTCACCTTCAGCTCGTGATCTATTCACGGGCCGCTGCGAGCGTGATGAGCGATGTGCCGTCGATCCGTCACCTGCGGTGAAGACGTCTGCCCCACCAGGTGAAGTGAGACAGCCGTGGCCGAGTACAGAACACCAGGAGTGACAGTGAGCGGCGGTATCCGCGAGCAATTCGAGATCGATCTGCAGTCGATCGACGACCAGCTGGTCGAGATGACCAGGCTGGTCGGGTCTGCGATGGCCCGGGCCACCACCGCCCTGCTCGACGCCGACCTGAGTCTGGCCGAGAGCGTCATCGCGGCCGACGAGCAGGTCGATGCCCTGCACCACGATCTGGAGGAGCGCGCGCTGGTCCTGATCGCGCGCCAGGCTCCGGTCGCCACCGACCTGCGCACCCTGATCGCGGCGCTGCGCATGAGCGCCGACCTGGAGCGGATGGGCGACCTGGCCCGGCACGTGGCCAAGCTGGCACGACTGCGCTACCCCAACTCGGCGGTGCCGGCCGAACTACGCACCGACATCGTCGAGATGGGTCACATCGCCGAGCGCCTGGTGATCAAGACCGGCTCGATCATCGCCAGCCGCGACGTCCAGTCGGCCGAGGAGCTCGAGGCCGACGACGACGCGATGGACCGCATCCACCGCGAGCTGTTCGCCAAGCTGCTGTCGCCGGACTGGAACCACGGCGTCGAGTCGGCCGTCGACATCACGCTGCTCAGCCGCTACTACGAGCGCTACGGCGACCACGCGGTCGGCGTCTGCCGTCGCGTCGTCTTCCTGGTCACCGGCGACCACTCGGCCGCGCACGGCGAGCCGGTGAACGACCAGAACTGAACCACCCCGCAAAATGAGGGACGCACGTGGGCTGCCCACGTGCGTCCCTCATGGGTGGTTTCCGGAGACTCAGCGGCCCTGGTTGGCGACCGCTGCGACGGCCGCCGCGGCGGCGTCGGGGTCGAGGTACTTGCCGCCCTTGACGACCGGCTTGAAGTCGTCGTCGAGCTCGTAGACCAGCGGGATGCCGGTCGGGATGTTGAGCCCGGCGATGTCTTCGTCGGAGATGCCGTCGAGGTGCTTGACCAGCGCGCGCAGCGAGTTGCCGTGCGCGGCCAGCAGCACGGTCTTACCGGCCTGGAGGTCGGGGATCACGTCGCTCTCCCAGTACGGGATGAAGCGCTCGACGACGTCTTTCAGGCACTCGGTGGCGGGCATGTCGTCACCGAGATCCGCGTAGCGCGGGTCTCCGGCCTGGGAGAACTCGTCGTCGGCCGCGATCGGCGGGGGCGGCGTGGCGTAGGAACGGCGCCAGAGCATGAACTGCTCCTCGCCGAACTCGGCCAGCGTCTGCTTCTTGTCCTTGCCCTGCAGCGCACCGTAGTGACGCTCGTTGAGACGCCAGTTGCGCTTGACCGGGATCCAGTGCCGGTCCGCGGCGTCGAGCGCCAGGAAGGCCGTGGTGATCGCGCGGCGCAGCAGTGACGTGTGCACGACGTCGGGAAGGATCCCGGCATCGGTCAGAAGCTTGCCGCCCGCAGCGGCCTCCTCGCGGCCCTTGGCCGACAGGGGCACGTCGACCCAGCCGGTGAACAGGTTTTTCGCGTTCCATTCGCTCTCGCCGTGACGGAGCAGCACGAGGGTGTACACCATACCCAGCACATTAGTGGACGCGGTTCGCCGGTCCGCGGGTCACTCGCCTTGAAGTAGGTGACGAAAGGCCTCGAGGTTGCGGGTCGACTCGCCCCGGTCCACCCGCCAGGCCCACTCCCGGCGCATCGAGGAGAGAAATCCGAGCTTGAGCAGGTCGTTGAACGAGCCGTCGGACGCGGTCAGGATCGCCCCGAGCAGATCGTCGATCGTGTCCGGGTTCACCCCGGCCAGCGGCAGCCGCCCGGTCAGGTAGACATCCCCGAGCGGGTCCAGAGCGAAGGCGACGCCCGGCAGCCGGGTGTTGCGCTGCAGCATCCAGCGGTAGAACGCCGCGTGGTTCTCGTCCGGGCGCCGCATCACGAACGCCGAGACACTCAGCGCGCGGTCGGTGACCAGCAGCGAGACACCCGTGCGGAGCTTGGCCTCACCGGGCAGCTCGACCACGTACTCGCCCCGGCGGGTACCGCTCTGGCACTCGATCCCCACCCCGGCGGCCCAGTCACGGACGGCCTGTTCCGCGTCCTCACGCTCGCGATTCATTCTCTCAGCCTGCCGCAACCGTCAGTTGCGGTCCCCCGGCCGCCAGTCGGTGGTCGGCGCACGCGGCCGCGTACGTCTCCAGCGTGGTGTCCACGGTGTGGTCCCAGCTGAAGCTGTTCGCGTGGCGCACCGCCGCCTGACCCATCCGCTGCCGCACGTGCGGGGCCCGCAACAGGTCGTCCAGGGCGCGGGCCCACCGCACCGGCTCGTGCCCGGTGATCAGCAGACCGGTGCGGCCGTCGCGCACCGCCGAGGCCAGACCACCCACCCGGGCCGCGACGACCGGTGTGCCGCAGGCCTGGGCCTCCACCGCGACCAGCCCGAACGACTCGCTGTAAGACGGCATGGCCAACAGGTCGGCCGCGCGGTACCAGTCCGCCAGCACCGGCCGGTCGGCCGGCGGGTGGAACGCGACCAGGTCGCCGATGCCCAGCTCGACCGCCAGCTTCTGCAGCTCTTCGGGGCGTTCCAGACCTGAGCCGCTGGGACCGCCGAGCACGGCGACCACCAGGTTCGCCCGGCGGGCCGGATTCTGGGTGACCAGCTCGGCGATCGCCCGCAGCAGCACGTCGGGGGCCTTCAGCGGCTGGATCCGGCCGACGAAGAGCACCACGTCGGCGCCCTGGGCCAGGCCCAGCCGGGCCCGGGCCCCGGCCTGCCCGCCGCCCGCCGTCGGGCTGAACACGTCCAGGTCCACACCCGGCGGGATCACCGTGACCAGTTCCGGATCGGCGTCGTACAGACCTATCAGGTCACGCGCCTCCAGATCGGTGTTCGCGATCAGCCGGTCGGCCGCGGCCACCACCTGCTCCTCGCCGATCACCCGGCCGGCCGGTTCCGGCTTGTCGGCCCCCGCCAGCGACAGGTTCTTCACCTTGGCCATGGTGTGCATGGTGTGCAGCAGCGGCACGTTCCAGCGCTCCGCCGCGAGCCAGCCCACCTGCCCCGACAACCAGTAGTGCGAGTGGATCAGGTCGTACCAGCCGGCCGCCAGGCGCGCCTCGGTGCGCAGCACCCCGGCGCTGAAGGCGCACAGCTGCCCGGGCAGGTCATCCTTGGCGAGCCCGTCGTACGGGCCCGCGACGATGTTGCGCACCAGCACACCGGGCATCAGCTCGGTCGAGGGCGGCAGGTCGCCCGAGGTGGCCCGGGTGAAGATCTCCACCTCGGTGCCGCGTTGTGCCAGACGCTTCGCCGTCTCCACGACGTACACATTGAGCCCGCCCGCATCGCCGGTACCCGGCTGCTCCAGCGGAGAGGTGTGCACAGAGAGCATTGCGACCCGTCCGGGGGTTCCGTCCGGCCTCATCAGCCCCATGCGTCCTCCATGCTCGATGCTCCACGCCTAAAAATCCCCCGAAGGTAGCTAACTCACCAGACCAGGCCGGTCTTCCCGAACCTGCCGAGGGTGATCGTCACCACGTGGTCACGTGAGGGTGCAATGTCGTCACCTACCGGTCGGCGTCCCGATCGACAGGGGATCAGAGGGTGAGGAATCGCCCTAGGGTTGACCTCGTGACACCCCGCCCCCACGCCGTGCAGGGCACCATCACCCGGGGCACCACCAACCCGAACCGGCTGCGGCGGGTCGACCGCTGGCTGGCCGGGCCGGCTGCTCCCCGCCTGCGCCGCGCGGCGGATCCACTGGTCGTGGACCTGGGCTACGGCGCCAGCCCGATCACCGCGGTGGAACTACACGAGCGGCTCAGTGTGGTGCGGGCCGACGTCGACGTGGTCGGTATCGAGATCGACCCGGTCCGGGTCGCCGTGGCCAGGCCGCTGGAACGGCCGGGCCTGACCTTCCGGGTGGGCGGTTTCGAACTGCCGCTGGAGGGTCGCCGACCGGTCCTGGTGCGGGCCTTCAACGTGCTGCGGCAGTACGCGGAGCATGAGGTGGCCCCGGCCTGGGACCTGGTGCGCTCGCGTCTGGTCCCCGGCGGGCTGCTGGTCGACGGCACCTGCGACGAGATCGGCCGGCGCTCCACCTGGATCGCGGTGGACGCCGCGGACGGGCCGGTGTCGCTGAGCATCTCGCTACGGCTGGGTGGACTCGAGCGGCCCTCGGACGTGGCCGAGCGCCTGCCCAAAGCCCTGATCCACCGCAACATTCCAGGTGAGCGGGTGCACGCGTACCTGAACGCCCTCGACTCGGCCTGGACCCGCAACGCCCCGCTCAGCTCGTTCGGGGTGCGTCAGCGCTGGCTGGCCACGGTGTCGGCGGTGAAGACGGAGGGCTGGCCGGTGCTGGACGGCCCCTCCCGCTGGCGGCTGGGCGAGATCACGGTGCGCTGGGACGCAGTCCGCCCTCGCACATCTCTTCTGTGATCAGGCTTCCAGGAGGATGGTCACCGGGCCGTCGTTGACCAGTTCGACCTGCATGTCGGCGCCGAAGCGGCCCGTGGCGACCTTGAGGCCGTGCTGATCACGCAGCGCTTCGGCCAGGGCGTCGACCAGGGGCTCGGCGACCGGGCCGGGCGCGGCCTGGTTCCAGGACGGACGGCGGCCCTTGGCGGTGTCCGCGTAGAGGGTGAACTGGCTGATCAGCAGCACCCCGGCACCGAGGTCGACCGCGGACTTCTCGCCGTGAAGGATGCGCAGGTTGGCGATCTTCTGGGCGATGGTGGTCACCTGGCCGGGACCGTCGTCGTGGGTGACACCGACGAGGACCACCAGGCCGGGCCCGTCGAGGGCGCCGACCTCCTCACCGTCGACCGTGACCCGACCGGATGACGCGCGCTGAACGACTGCTCTCACGGTCGTTCAGCGTAGTAGCTGCCTCAGAACCGGTCGGCCAGGCTCACCTGGTCGAGCTGATAGCGACGGGCGACCTCGGCGGTCAGCGCATCCACGACCTGCTGCACGGCCCGGCGGGAGGCGGAGGTGCGGCTCTCGATGTCGATCAGCTTGCGGATCGCGGCCTCCAGCTCGGCGTCGGGCATGTCCAGGTCGGAGACGCTGACGTCGGAGACGGCCCGTTCGGCCTCGCGGCGGTGCTCGCCCACCCGGCTCGGGGTGGCGGCCAGGTGCCGGCCCATACCCCGGTCGGTGCGCTTCTCGCCGCCCAGAATGCGCTTGAGCGTCTCGGCGATCGCCTCGTCGGTGCGGTTGCCGAAGACCGGGGCGTCGGAACCGTCACCGCTGCGGCGCTCCTGCTCGGCCCGCAGAATGTCGATACGGCCCTGGAGCAGGCGACGGGCGTAGGAGAGATCGACCTCTTCCTGGTCGGCCTCGGCCCGGCGGATGCGGACCTCGTCGAGGTCGAGCAGATCGATCCCGTCCAGATATCCCGGCGCGAGTACCCGGTCGATCCGGCGACGCCCTCCGGGCCTGTACTCGGTCATGGACCCTCCTGAGGTCGGGCAGTCACGCTGACACCGTGGGCACCGCCACGCCCGCGGGTTGCGAGCGCGACGACGAGAGCCCGACTCTAGCGGCTCTTCGATGGCGAAGCGTGACTGTACGACCCCGTTCCGCGACGAGTCGCGCGGAACCGGTCAGCGCGGAGGAACTACTTCACCAGCGCCCGTAGGGACCGCTGTTGCCACCACCGGTGATCGACTTGATCGCGGGGCGCACGTCGACCAGATAGACGGCCGCCGCGACGAAGGCGATCAGGTCGAAGAAACCGAACGGGTTGAACACGAAGATCACCCCGATCGCGGCCGCCACCGCGAGGATGGCCAGCCAGATCGGCTTGGTGAGCTTCCCCGCGGCCACGAACGCGTCTGTCCGCTGCCGTAGTGCGTCTATCAGGGCGAAGGCCTGCACGCCGAGAGCCAGCACGCCGATGATGAGCGTCAGCAGGTCCTGAAAACTACCCAGCGCGTTCATAGACATACCTTAGGGCCTGGCGGTTCCCCGGTCGTCTCTCCAGGGGATGGTCAGTGGAGACAACGATCGGAACCGGCGATCGTTCCCGACGGTTCCGGCCCGGTGCTTCGTCCCTATTCGCCCGGCTTCGGGACCGGGCTCTTCGTCGCCCGCGGCCCCGTACCGGCCGACTTGCGGGCGGTCGTGGTCTTCGTCGCCCCCGTGACAGCTGCACTCTTCCGGGTGGTCGAGGTCTTCTTCGCCGGGGTGCGGGGGCGCGTGACGGCCTTGTCCCCGCCGTCGCCGACGGCCACGGCGCGGAGCACGGCCTCTTCGTTGAGCTTCGTCGTCGGCTCGGTCACCTCGGTCGGCTCTGCGGCCCCGGGACGTCCCGTCCGGAGCGTTCCGCGCAGGGCGGTCGCGGTGTCGTCGGCGGCCCGGCGGGCGACCGTGACGGCGGCCCGGCCCCGGTCCAGGGTGCTACCGGCCTGGGCGCGGAACGTCTGGGTGTCGGACTGGGTGGAGACCCGCTCGACCAGGTCTTTTCCGCGGCGGGCCAGCTCCGAGTAGACGGCCTCGGCGCGGACCGCGACCTCCAGGGCCCGGGCGACGGCGCGGGTGGGCGCCTGCTCGGCCTGCTCCCGCAGCACCTTCGGGTCGATCGAGGTGACGCGCTTCTCGACCCCGGCGAGGCGGGCCTCGACGTCCGAGGCGAACTTCTGCTGCAAGGCGGCGGCGCCGGCCGCGGCGGCCCGCACCTGCTGGACCGCCAGGTCGGTCGCGCCGAGGGCGGCGAAGAGCGGAGTAGTACTGATCGAGGGGCGGCCGTTGCCCGGGCTCGGTGACTCGGCGCTGTCGGTGCTATCGATGCTGGTGGCCATGAGGTCCTCCTGGTCAGGTGCCGGATTCGGCTGCTGCCGCGAGGAGCCGCCGGATGGGCCCGCCGGCGGCACTGCCGATGGACAGAAGTTCGGTGAGCCGTTCAGTCGTCTTTGCCGACCTCGCGCAGCGAGGCCTTCGAGGCCGCCGAGCGCCTGCGGGTGGTGCGGGGCGCCCGCGTGGTCGCCGGCTTCAGCACACTGCGCCGGCCGGTACCGGCCGGATGCCCCTCAGCGACGCCCTCTCCCGCGACCACGTGCTCCGTTGCCTGGTCGGAGTCGTCCGCGGAGGACTTGAGACCGTTCTTGGCGATCAGCGGCACGACGGTGGCTGCGACCTCCGCGGCCGCATCACCGGCGTTCCGGTCGGCCTCGGCGTCGTCGCGCGCGTTCTCCGCCCGGAACGTCTCGTAGATGTCGAGCAGCACCCGCTTCTGCCGGGCAGTCAGGCGCATGTCGCTCTGGATCGCCACCTCGGCCTCGACGCCGACGGACTCTTCCAGCAGGCCGGCCCGCTGGAACAGCGCCTCGGCGGAAATCTGCAGCCCTTTGGCGATCTGCGTGAGCACCTCGGCAGAGGGCTTGCGCAGACCACGCTCGATCTGGCTCAGGTAGGGATTGCTGACCCCGGCGACGTGCGAGAGCTGCCGCAGGGAGAGCTTCGCGCTCTCCCGCTGTTCCCGCACGAAGGCTCCGAGGTCACTCACCCGGTCGGGCACTTTGATGGTCGCCACCCGGCCACTGTGCTTGCTCGAGTTAGCACTTTGCAAGCTGCCCGAAGTCCCGGGACGCATGATGCGGGTCACAGCAAAGCGGGCAATCCGATCAGTTCGCGGGCCTCGACGGCACTCATCGCCGGGCGTTGCAGGGTGCTGGCCAGCGCCGCGGCCCGGGCCACCAGCTCGGCGTTGCCGGTGACCGGGCGGCGTGGGGCGTAAAAGGTGTTGTCCTCCATACCGACCCGCAGGTGCCCACCCATCGCCAGGCTCGCGGCCAGCACCGGGAGGTGCCCGCGCCCGATCCCGGTGGCCGACCACGAGGTCACCCCGGCGGGCAGCGCCTGCACCCCGGCGACCAGGGCCGGCACGGTCGCGGGCAGGCCGCCGGGCACCCCCAGCACGAAGTCGGCGTGCACCCGACCCCCGGCGGGCGGGCCGAACTCCTCCAGCAGCCGGGCCATCGACGTCACCTGACCGAGGTCGAACAGCTCGAACTCCGGCACCACCCCGGTGAACTGCGTGCGGCGGTAGAGCTCGGCCATGAACGGCCAGGGGTTGCTGAACACGTCGTCGCCGAAGTTGACCGTGCCGCAGGTCAGCGAGCAGGAGTCGGGCTCCGCCTCGAGTACGGCCAGCCGGGCGTCGAGCGGATCGTGCACGCTGCCGCCGGTGGAGAGCTGCACGATCAGCGCGGTGTTCTCCCGCAGCGCGACCACGGTCTCGCGCAACCGGCCGAGGTCGAGCGTGGGCCGGTGCTCCGCGTCGCGGATGTGCACATGGATCATCGCCGCGCCCGCCGCCTCGCAGGCCCTGGCCTCGGCGACGAGCTCGTCGAGGGTCGTGGGCAACTGCGGGCAGCCGGCCTTGTCGATCTCGGCGCCGGTCGGGGCAACGGTGATCAGTGTGCGACTCATCCGGCCATCGTGAACGCGGACCGGAAATTTATCCAGAGAAGCCAGGCGCGGCCGTAAGATCTCCGCCCGCTCCCTCGGCCGTGATCATGCAAGCTTTCCCGGCTCCCGGCCCCCGGCCCCCGGCCCCCGGAAAGCTTGCATGATCACGAAGGTTGGGGGGAACGCTGATCAGGCCTGCGGGAGGCGGCGGATCTTGGGGACGACGGCGGAGGGTCCCGAGGCGGCGTCCACCACGATCTCCTGGCTGGCCTCGACCCCACCGGCCACCAGCTGCACATCGGCCGGAGTGGAGCGCTTGAGCACGGCCAGGGCGATCGGGCCGAGCTCGTGGTGCCGGGCGGCGGTGGTGACCCGGCCGACCTCACGGGTGCCGTGGAGCACGGTGGCGCCGGTGACGGGCAGTTCGTTCATGGTGCCGTCCAGGTGCAGCATCACCAGGCGGCGCGGGGGGCGGCCGAGGTTGTGCACGCGGGCGACGGTCTCCTGACCGCGGTAGCAGCCCTTCTCCAGGTGGACGGCGGTGCGCAGCCAGTCCAGCTCGTGCGGGATGGTGCGGTGGTCGGTCTCGAAACCGAGCCGTGGCCGCCAGGCGGCCACGCGCAGGGCGTCCACCGCCCACGTGCCCGCGGCGTCGTCGAACTCCCCCGCCGCCACCCGCGTCCTGAATTCTTCTCTCGGGATCAGCACCTCGCGCCAGGCCCAGGCCGGGTGACCCTCCACCTCGACCTCGGCCGTGGTGTAGAGCGCGGCGCCGACGCCCTGCTCGGGCCACGGGTCACGCCACGCCAGCGGTTCGCCGGGAGCGCTCTCGGCGTCGACGGGTTCACCGATCACGGCCCAGTCGGCCGTGACGTCGGCGACCTCGACCCGCAGCATGAACTGCATCTTCTTCAGGAATGCGACCAGCCCCGGGGCGGTGCCGGGCTCGACCGTGATCCAGACCGCCGTGCCGTCGTCCACCAGATGCAGGTCGTGCTCGACGTGCCCGTTCGGGGTGAGCAGCAGCGCCTCGGTGGAGGTGTACGGCGCCAGGCCGCTCAGCGCCTGGGTGGTCATCGAGTGCAGCCAGGTCAGCCGGTCCGGGCCCTCGATGCGCACCACCCCACGGTGGGAGAGGTCGGCCTTCGCCGTACCCGCCTCCAGCCGTCGCTGCTCCGCCGTCGGATTGCCGTAGTGCCAGGCCAGACCCGCGTCGGGGCCCTCAGCGGGAACCGCACCGGGCCGCTCGAGCAGCGGACTGCGGTAGGTCAGCTCGGTGGGGCTCTGCGGCACAGCGACGTCACTCATGTCTGTCTCCAGCGCGCCGGGACGCACAGAACTTCCCGGATCAGGGATGTCCGTGGCCATGACCGTGACCGTGGTCGGGATCGGGCTGAACCTCGTCGCCGCGGCACTGCGCGCAGGTGCCGTGCAGGGACAGGTGGGCCAGGTCGGTCTCGAAACCGTGGGCCGCGCGCACGGCGTCGGCCAGCGGGCGGGCCAGGTCGAGGTCGGCCTCGTCGATGCGCCCGCAGCCCCGGCAGACCAGGTGCAGATGGTTGACGTGGCTGGCCACCTGGTAGGTCGGCGAACCGTGGGTGAGGTGGGTGTGGCTGACGACGCCGATCTTCTCCATCAGCTCCAGCGACCGGTAGACCGTGGAGAGATTGACCGTGTCGCCCGAGTCAGTCCCGACGAAGTCGCAGACGTCTTCCGGGGTCGCGTGACCGAGCTCGGTGACCGCGCGCAGCACCGACCGGCGCTGTGGGGTGGCCCGCAGGCCACGCTCCCGCAGCGCCTGGTCGAGGGCCTGCGCGGTCACCTTGCCCATCGCGTCAGACCCGCTTGAGCCGGGCCGAGGCATGGGACTGCAGCGGCTGCCCCTCGGCCGCCATGTCCAGCGCCCAGAGCAGGTCGGACTCGACCAGGCCGTAGAGCCGCGTGGCCGCGGTGTACTCCTTGGCCGTGGACGTGCGCGCGACCAGGTCGGTCTGCAGGTCGATGCGCGGGCCGTCGACCCGGCCCAGGTAGATCTCCGAGATGCCGGTGGGGTGCACGAGCAGCACCTCCAGCTCGGTGCCCGGGTTCTGCGGGTCTTGCGGCGTGGCGACCGGGCGCCAGTAGCCGGTCTCGGTGGCCAGCGGCTCGACCTGGTTGCCCGCGTCGTCCAGCCGCCACATGCGCGAGACGTACGACAGGAACGGCCGCCCGTCGTGCGAGAACTCGATCTCCTGGCCGAACTGGGCCTCTTCGATGGTCGGGTAGCCGATCACACCGGCACCCTCCCAGCGACCGATCAGCCAGGCCAGGGGTGCGAGCGGGGTGGGCAGGTCGATGTCTAGTTGGAACGCCACCCGCCGATCGTAAGCGGCGCACGTGCCGAACCAGAACCCGAAGCCCCGGGCCCCGCGCCATCCCCGTGATCATGCACCCCTTCCCCACCCCCAAACCTCCGTGATCATGCAAAACCTCCCCCGAGTTCTAGAACTCTCGAGCAGACAGTTCTAGAACTCCGGGGAGTGGGGGCACCTCCCGGCCGAAGGCTGGGGGATTTGCATGATCACGGAAGGAGGGGAGGGGAGCCCTCGCGGTAGCTTCGCGGCGTGGCCGGATCAGTGGACGGATCAGTGGACGAATCAGCTGGATCGCTCGTCATCGAGGTGACCGTCGGGCCGGAGGCCCCGGAGCGCTGCAACCAGGCCTTCACCGTGGCTGCCGCCGCGTGTGCGTCCGGCGTGCCCGTGCACGTGTGGCTGAGTGGTGACGGCAGCTCGCTCGCACTCCCCGGCCGGGCCGCCGGGGTGGAACTGGAGCACGCCACGCCGTTGCCCGAGCTGATCGACCTCGTTCTGGAGTTCGGCAGCCTGGCGGTGTGCTCGCAGTCGGCCGCGCGCCGGGCGATCGCACCCGGTGATGTCCTGCCCGGCGTCACGATCGCCGGGGCGGCGACCTACGTGGAGCGTCTGCTGCGGCCGGGAACCCAGGCGCTCGTCTACTGAGGCTCAGCCGATACCGAGGCGGAAGACCGCGTAGGCGGCGGTGCCGGCCGCGGCGATCGGGGCCGCGGCCCGGGCCAGGGTGGCGGGCTGCAGCCGGGTCAGCCGCCCGTCGGCGTCGATCAGCCGGTCGATCGCGATGCCGACCCCCGAGACCGCGACCCCGACGGCCACCGCGGTGATCACCGGAACGTCGCCGACCACGAGCGACGCGATCACCGACGCCGCCAGACCGGCACCGAGCCCGGCCCAGGTGAGCACGGACTGCGACAGGGGCAGGGCCAGGGCGACCCGGGCGGCCGCGGCGCCGGCGGCAGCCACCACCACGGCCTGCGCGCCGCCGCTGTCGGCGACCAGGATCCAGCCGGCGGCCAGCACCGCGACGAACTGACCGGCCAGTGTGCCGGTGACGGACTCGACCAGGTCGTGGCGGCCGTCCTGACGCACGATCTCGTGGCCGAAGCTGCTCAGGACGGCGCCGGCCATCACCCCGGAGAACACCGAGAGTGGCTGATCGACGTCGATCCGGGGCGAGACCGCGACGGTCCCGGCCACCAGGCCGCTCACGCCGAGAATCAGGACCAGGGCGGACGTGCCGGGGCGGTGCGGGAGCCGGAGCAGGTCGCTCCAGCCGACGGCCAGGGCCAGGACGGTGAGCCCGGCCGCAGCCGCGATCATCCATCCTCCGGCGTAACCGGCCACGGCGAGAACGGCGGCCGCCACGATGGCGAGGCCGGCGGGAAGCGGGGCGGTCACGGTCGCATCCTGACAGATGGCCGCACCCGGCCCCCGGCCGAGCGCGTCTTCGGGCACCTTCAGCCGGGCTCGCGGGCCGATCCGGGCATGATCACAGACAAGAGCCGGACCTCGATCCCGGACAAAACCGTCCTCACCAGCACGCGGTGACGATCTGCCGGTGACCGATGCCGCGAGAGTCACACCTCACACCCCTTGGCGGGAACGCACCGAACCGGATTCACTGCAGACACCCCCCGGAAACGCTCCGGTGAGGTCACGTTTACGTTCAGATCCGCGCTTACGTGATTCATCTGTGACGTTGCGTGGTGACAAAACCCAGGTAACCCCTGTGCCAACAACGTGTTGTCACATACGCTTGAGCTGGTTGCGCTCCGCAAAGACGCGGCAACACGGGGGTTCGCCACCTGCACGGTCGGACGACGCGGAGGT
Source organism: Kineosporia sp. NBRC 101731 (assembly GCF_030269305.1). Taxonomy (NCBI): domain Bacteria; kingdom Bacillati; phylum Actinomycetota; class Actinomycetes; order Kineosporiales; family Kineosporiaceae; genus Kineosporia; species Kineosporia sp. NBRC 101731. The sequence goes on along the minus strand of NZ_BSTC01000001.1, from coordinate 960,998 downwards.
CTCACCAGATGGCTTCACTCCTTCTCTTGACGAATGCCCTCGCCCCCTCCGCGGAGGTGCTGCCTGCGCTCGGCCTGCTGCCGCACCAGATTCGGGTGCTACCGGCCGAGGCGGCTGTTCTCGTCGATGCCCCACCGGCCGACGCCGTCATTGTCGACGGCCGCCGGGACCTGGCGGGTGCACGCTCCCTGTGCCGCCTGCTGCGCACCACCGGTCTGTCCTCACCGCTGTTGCTCGTGCTGACCGAGGGCGGAATGGCCGCCGTCGTCGCCGACTGGGGTGCGGACGACGTGCTGCTCGACTCCGCCGGTCCGGCCGAGGTGGAGGCCCGTCTGCGGCTCGCCGCCGGGCGTAGCCGCCTGGCCGAGGCCCAGCAGTCCGACGAGACCCCGGAGATCCGTGCCGGCGATCTGATCGTCGACGAGGTCACCTACAGTGCCCGTGTGCGGGGCCGCGCCCTCGACCTCACCTACAAGGAGTTCGAGCTGCTCAAGTTCCTCGCGCAGCACCCGGGCCGGGTCTTCACCCGCGCCCAGTTGCTGCAGGAGGTCTGGGGCTACGACTACTTCGGTGGCACCCGCACCGTCGACGTCCACGTACGGCGTCTGCGCGCCAAGCTCGGTCCCGAGCACGACGCGCTGATCGGCACCGTGCGCAACGTCGGCTACCGGTTCGTGCCCCCGGGTCGCGAGCGCGTCGGCATCGAGGAGACGGTGGACGCGTAAGTGGTCGCGTAAAGCGTTCGCCATCCGTTCACATGAGTCCCGAGGTCACCTCGGGTCGAGGTCTCGCCGTCACGACATATGCTGCGAACGGTGATCCCCAGCGTGAAGATCGTCGTATCCGACCAGCTTTCCGAGTCCGACGCCGCGGGCGTACGGGCCGTTCTCACCGCCGCGACGGCCGCCGACAAGGCCGCCCCGATCTCCGAGCACGTGCTGCTCCAGCTCGGTTCCGCGGTCGGGTCCGGCCGTCACCTGGTGGTGCGCGACTCCTCCGACGCGATCGTGGGCTACGCCCACACCGAGACCTCTCCGGAGCAGGACGGTTCCCGGACGATCGTGGACGCCGAGGCGGTCGTCGCCCCGCAGAGCCGTCGCCAGGGTTTCGGGCGGGCTCTGCTGGAGAAGATGGGGGACGCCGATCACCTCGCCCGGGTCTGGTCGCACGGCGATCACCCGGGGGCCCGGGCGCTGGGCGCCCGGCTGGGCTACCGCGTGGTGCGCGAGCTTCTGCAGCTGCGCCGTCCGCTGACGGGTGCCGACGACCTGCCCGAACTCCGGGTGCCGGAGGGCGTCACGCTGCGCGCGTTCCGGCCCGGTGAGGACGACGCGGAATGGTTGCGGGTGAATGCGGCCGCGTTCAGCTGGCACCCCGAGCAGGGCCGCATGACCCAGGCCGACCTGGACGCCCGCAAGGCCGAGCCCTGGTTCGACCCGGCCGGGTTCTTCGTCGCCGAGGAGTCGGACTCCTCGAACTCCCCGGACTCGTCGGGGAGCCGGCGGATGCTCGGTTTCCACTGGACCAAGGTGCACCCCGAAGGGCTGGGTGAGGTCTACGCCGTGGGGGTGGACCCGGAGCGCCACGGCGGCGGCCTGGGCACGGCGCTCACGCTGGCCGGCCTGCGTCACCTGGCCGGTCTGCGCCTTCCCGCCGGGGGCGAGACCCAGAACGAAACGGGCCTGGAGACCGTTCTGCTCTACGTGGAGGCCGACAACGCACCGGCGCTGAAGGTCTACCACCGGCTGGGATTCACTTCCTTCAGCGTCGACGTGGTGCACGAGGGCCCGTACGCCGACGCTCCGAAGAACTGAAGTTACGACCCTCGTAGGCCGAACTAGGCCGTAGGGATGGACTTTCACCCGCGGCTCCACACGGGTCAGAACTGACAACCGCACCGATCCGGTCTCATCGCCGGTATCGGACATCGAGCGCGAGACCAGGACAGTGAGAGCATGGCGGACATGACCAGCTCGGACGGCCCCTCCCCCACCCCGGCGGCCACCCGGAAGTCCAGCGCGGCCGGCAGCACGACGAACGCCCGTACGGGCCCGTCGACCGCTGCCGGGACATCGCGCACCCGGAAGACCGCGTCGTCCCCCACCCGCGCTCCCTCCACCCGGAAACGTGCTGCTGCACAACAGAAACCGACCACCGACACGGCCGCCGCGCAGGACGGCGCGACCACCGGCCCGACCACCGGGACAGGCACCGGGACGAGCACCGGGACGAGCACCGGCCCCCGCCGGGCGGCCACCCGGCGCGCCCCGGCCCGGAAGATCACCGCTGCCGTGTCGGACAGCACCGCCGCAGCCACGGCTACCGCGGCGGCCGGCGAAGAGCCCGGCCGGACACCAGCCGGCCAGGCCCGGACCGACCAGGCTGCCCCCAGGCGCAGGAGCACCTCCCGCCCGGCCGCGGCCCGGCAGAACACGACCTCGAAGACGACGAGCGTGGTGGCTCCGTCCGCGACCAAGCCGGCCGATCAGGCCGATCAGGCCGATCAGGCCGATCAGGCCGATCAGGCCGATCAGGCCGATAGAGCCACGCCCGCGGGGCCGCGACCGAACTCGGCCGGACCGACACCGGACCCGGCAGCGCCGGCCCCTCGCCCGCCGGCGACCGCCCGCACACGGGCGACCCGAAAGGCTGCGGCGCGTACATCGTCCTCAAACAGGACGGTCAAGAGCCCGGACACCGCGCAGGAGGCCCCCGTGACCGAAGCCGTCGCGCGCAGCGCCACGACGAAAAAGACCGCGGCCACGCCGGAGAAACCGGACACCGACCGGCGCAGTGCCCGCAAGGCAACGAAGACAGCGAAGACCGTCAAGGCAGTCAAGACAGCAAGAACGGCCAAGAAGCCGGCCCGGAGCGGCCCGGGCGGTTCGCGGTTCGCGGCCGACCCGTCGGCGTCCACCGTCGGCGACCTGCCCGAGGCCCTCCTGACCCCCGAAGAGCCGGCCGCCCCCGTCGCAGCGGTGGCCAGTAAGGAAGACGTGACCCCCGACCGCAACTCCTCCGCGGACACCCGCTCCGACGCCGTCAGTTCGCTCGTCGCCGCCGCCGAGGACGCCCAGCTCACCGCGTTGTTCCGGGAGGTGGAGCAGCCGCCGGTGCGACGGTTCCTGGACCGCGAGCTGAGTTGGCTGGCGTTCAACGAGCGGGTGCTCGAACTGGCGCGCGACGCCGACCTCCCCCTGCTGGAGCGGGCCCGGTTCCTGGCGATCTTCGCGAGCAACCTGGACGAGTTCTTCATGGTGCGGGTGGCAGGACTGAAGCGGCGGATCGCGACCGGTCTGGCGGTGCGCGCGGCGAGTGGGCTGGAGCCGCGGGACCTGCTCGGGCGCATCCGTTCCCGGGCACACGAGCTACAGGCGGAGCACGCCAAGCTGTTCTCCGCCGACATCGCCCCGGCCCTGGCCGAGGCCAACATCACCATCGCCCGCTGGGACCAGCTGGCGGAGGACGAGCAGGGACGCCTGCACCGGTTCTTCCGTGAGCAGGTGTTCCCGGTGCTGACGCCGTTGGCGGTCGACCCGGCGCACCCGTTCCCGTACATCTCCGGGCTGTCGCTGAACCTGGCCGTGGTGCTGCGCAACCCGGTCACGGAGAAGGAGATGTTCGCCCGGGTGAAGGTGCCGCAGCTGCTGCCGCGCCTGGTGAACGTGGACGCCGACGACGAGGCGAACAACGTCGACGAGGGCGACGACCTGCCCCGCGCGCGGTTCGTGCCGCTGGAAGACATCATCGCCACGCACCTCGACCAGCTCTTCCCGGGCATGGAGGTGCTGGAGCACCACACCTTCCGGGTGACCCGCCAGGAAGATCTCGAGGTCGAGGAGGACGACGTCGAGAACCTCCTCAAGGCGCTGGAGAAAGAGCTGCTGCGGCGGCGTTTCGGCCCGCCCGTGCGCCTGGAGGTGGCCGAGGACATCGGGCCGCACATGCGTGAGCTGCTGGTGCGTGAGATGGGCGTCAGCGAGTCCGAGGTGTTCCCGCTCCCGGAGCCGCTCGACCTGCGCGGACTGAACCTGGTCGCCGACCTGGACCGGCCGGAGATGCACTACCCGAAGTACGTCGCGGCCACCCCGCGGCAGCTGTCGGAGGTGGAGCGCTCCAAGCCGACCAATGTCTTCGACGCGATCAAGCGCCGCGACATCCTGCTGCACCACCCGTACGACTCGTTCTCCACGACCGTGCAGGCGTTCCTGGAGCAGGCGGCCGACGACCCGCAGGTGCTGGCGATCAAGCAGACGCTGTACCGCACCTCGGGCAACTCGCCGATCGTCGACGCCCTGATCGACGCCGCCGAGGCGGGCAAGCAGGTGCTGGCCGTGGTGGAGATCAAGGCCCGGTTCGACGAGGAGGCCAACATCGCCTGGGCGCGCAAGCTGGAGCGCGCGGGCGTGCACGTGGTCTACGGCATCGTCGGCCTGAAGACCCACGCCAAGCTCAGTCTGGTGGTGCGCCAGGAGGCCGACGGGCTGCACCGCTACTGCCACGTGGGCACGGGTAACTACAACCCGAAGACCGCGCGGCTGTATGAGGACCTGGGGCTGCTGACGTGCGACCCGCAGGTCGGCGAAGACCTGTCCCGGCTGTTCAACCAGCTCTCCGGCTACGCCCCGAAGACGGCCTACCGCCGCCTGCTGGTGGCCCCGCGCTCGCTGCGCACGGGCCTGGTCGACCGCATCGAGCGGGAGATCGCCAACCACGAGGCGGGCCGGCCCGCCGGGGTGAAGATCAAGATCAACTCGATCGTCGACGAGGTGATCATCGACGCGTTGTACCGGGCCTCGGGGGCCGGCGTGAAGGTGGACGTGATCGTGCGCGGCATCTGCGCGATCCGGCCCGGTGTACCTGGCCTGAGCGAGAACATCCGGGTACGCAGCATCCTCGGCCGGTTCCTGGAGCACTCCCGGGTGTTCTGGTTCGCCGGCGGTGGTGAGCCGGTGGTCTACATCGGCAGCGCGGACATGATGCACCGCAACCTCGACCGCCGGGTGGAGGCCATGCTGCGCCTGCGCGACCCGCGCGACGTGGCCGAGCTGGAAGAGCTGCTGAACGTGTCGATGGACGCGGACACGGCCTCCTGGCACCTGGACGGCGAGGGGGCCTGGACCCGTCACCACCACGACGCCGACGGCCAGCCCCTGCGCGACCTCCAGTCGTACATCATCGCCAGCCGCCCGCCGAAGAGGTCCGGACGCAGGCGTTAAGACCCTTTCGTGATCATGCGATCCCTCCCCGGGGAGGGATCGCATGATCACGAAGGAGGGGTGGGGGACGATCACGTACCTCTGAGGGGCACACTGTCCCCATGACTGACCAGACGCCGACGTCCACCGATCTGCTCGTCATCGGCGCCGGGCCGGCGGGGTCGGCCGCGGCGGCCTGGGCGGCCCGTGCCGGGCTCAACGTGGTGCTGGCCGACAAGGAGACCTTTCCCCGCGACAAGGCCTGTGGTGACGGCCTGACGCCCCGCGCGATCGCCGAACTGGACCAGCTCGGCCTGAGCGAGTGGCTGTCCTCCTACCCGTCGAACCGGGGCCTGCGGGCCTGCGGTTTCGGGCAGGAGCTGTACCTGCCCTGGCCCGGTGGCTCACTGCCCGACCGAGGCTCGGCGGTACCCCGCACCACGCTCGACCACCGGATCCGTGAGGAGGCCCTGGCCTCCGGCGCGCGTGGCCTGGAGAACGCCCGGGCGATCGACGTGATGCGCGACGGCGACCGGGTGATCGGCGTGGTGTTCGCCGGCGGCCGATCGGCGGACGGGAAGGAGAAGCCGAACTACACCATCGGCTGCCGCCGCCTGGTCGTGGCCGACGGCTACCGCTCGCAGCTGGGCCGCGTGCTCGGCCGGGAATGGCACCAGAACACGGCGTTCGGTGTGGCGGCCCGGGCCTACGTGAAGTCCGACCGCAGCGACGACGAGTGGATCACCTCGCACCTGGAGCTGCGGGGCGCGCAGAACGAGCTGCTGCCCGGCTACGGCTGGGTGTTCCCTCTCGGCAACGGTGAGGTGAACATCGGCGTGGGCGCGCTGGCTACCGAGAAGCGGCCCGCCGACGTGCATCTCAAAGATCTGATCAACATCTACGCGGGCCTGCGCCGGGACGACTGGCAGCTGAGCGGCGAACCGCGCGGTGTGCGCTCGGCGATGCTGCCCATGGGTGGCGCGGTCAGCGGGGTGGCCGGGCCCAACTGGGCGCTCATCGGTGACGCCGCGGGCTGTGTGAACCCGCTGAACGGCGAGGGCATCGACTACGGCCTGGAGACCGGCCGGCTGGTGGCCGAACTGTTCGCCGCCGGCGCCGGCACCGGCCGCGGAACCGGGCGCAGCTACGCGGATCTCAACCGCGCCTGGCCCGCCACCCTGCGCGAGCACTACGGCGAGGCCTTCTCGATCGCCCGCCGCCTGGCCACCCTGCTGACCGTGCCCGGTGTGCTGACCTACGGCGGCCCGGTCGGCATGCGCTCGAAGTTCCTGATGACCATTGCCCTGCGGGTGATGGGCAACCTGGTGCTCGAGGAGGACAAGGACTACGTGGCCCGCCTGTGGCGCGGCGCCGGGAGGGTCTCCCGGCGCTTCGACGAGCGGGTGCCGTTCGGTGAGCTGAAGCTCTAGAGCTACTTGATCAGCGCGGGGAGGCGCTGCTCGGCGTAGTCGGCGACCAGCTTCATGCCCCGGGCGTTGGGGTGGACGCCGTCGTCGGTCAGGCCGGCCTTGAAGCGGCCGTTCCAGGTGCTGAGCAGCGGGGCGATGTCGAACAGAGCGACGTGATGCTTCTTGGCGTACTTGCGGATCGCCTTGTTCAGCGCCATCGCCTCACCGGGCGTGGCGTTGCGCGGGGCGATCGTGCAGAGCACCACGGTGGCGCCGGAATCCTTGATCTGGGTGACGATCTCACCGATGTTGCGGATGCTCTGGGCGGTGGTGAAGCCGTACAGCATGTCGTTGGTGCCGGCCATCACCGTGACCGCGTCGGGGTTCAGGTCGAGCACGTCGGTCTGCAGGCGGCTGAGCATGCCGGCGGTGGTGTCACCGCGGATGCCGGAGTCGCGGCAGGTGTTGATCACGCCGGAGCCGCAGACCCGGCGGAACCACGAGCCGGACCGGTAGGTGATCGAGTCACCCAGGCCCACGGTCAGCCGCAGCGCACCGTCGGTCTTCTCCGGAGGCGCGACGATGAGGTCGGGCACCACCTGGCCGCCGTAGGTGACGGTGCCGCCGCTCTCGGTCGTGGTGGCCCCCTCGGCGGCCTGGACGGCAGCCTTGCGGCGGGCCTGCGCCCGGGCGGCCGCGGCGTCCTCGGCCGAGGAGTCGGCCGAGACGCTCGCGCTGGGGGCGGCCGTGGCCGCTGCCTCGGTAGCCGTCTCGGTCACGGACGCGGTACCGGAGGCCGGCGCCGCGTCGTTCGTGGCCGTCACGGACGGCGACGCCGAGGACGGTGGGGACGCTGCAGCTGCGGTCGTGGACCCGCCACCGGAGAACCCTCCGCTGACCACCACACCGACGACGACGCCGGCAGACAGCATGGCTGCTCCGGTCCCGATCCTACGCACGGTCGACAGAGTAGTGACCAATGCTGTCGATTAGTCCCCCAAGGGCCGTCGAACAACGTTTGCCCCTTGTGAATCTGCCCGCATTGACAAGGGTACCCACACGTCGGTTCGCCGTGACAAGGAGCCTGAAAAGTGTGCTTCGGGGGCGGTCTTCGCAGGTCGGGGCCGACAGGACGAGAGCTCGGGCATCTGCGATAGTCGCAGGGTGAGCCGCCGTCCCACCCGCTCGTCCAGGCGTTCCCGAAAGACCGGATCCCGCAAGATCGAGCGGAAGGGACGCAGCCCGATTCCCCGTCGCCGGCGCCACCCCACCCTCGTCGACCGGCCCACCGTCGTCTCGGCGGGGGCCCTGTGCTGGCGCCCCCGCACCCCCCACACCCCCGGCAGCCTGGTGAGCGACCCGAACGACATCGAGGTCCTCCTGGTACGCAGCGCACGCTGGGGTGACTGGTCGTGGCCGAAAGGCAAGATCGAGCCCGGCGAGAGCCTGCCCGAGTGTGCCGTGCGGGAGGTGACCGAGGAGACCGGCGTGCGTCCGCTGCTCGGGCGTGCTCTGCCCTCGGTCGACTACGTGCTGCCCGACGGGCGGGACAAGACCGTTCACTACTGGAGTGCCACCGCCGGCCCGCAGACCCTCCGCACGGCCGGCGCCGACGAGATCGACGACGTGGCCTGGCTGCCGGTGTCGCAGGCCCGGGCCCGGCTGACCCGTCCGGGCGATCTACCGCCCCTGGAAGCGCTGATCGAGCACGCCGCGGCCGGGGTGCTGCACACCCGGGCCCTGGTGGTGCTGCGCCACGCCAAGGCCCGCGCCCGGGCCCACTGGCCGGGGACCGAGGCCGACCGGCCGCTCACGTCGGTGGGCCGCTCCCAGGCCAACGCGCTGCCCGGCCTGCTCGGGGTCTGGAACCCGGACGTGCTGCTGACCTCGCCGTGGGCGCGCTGCATGCTCACGCTGGCGCCCTACCTGCGCGAACGCAACGGGGCCGATGACCCGTACGCCGGGGTCGAGGTGCTGCCGCTGCTGTCGGAGCAGGGCCTGCGCAACGACCCGCACCGGGTGCCCGAACTGCTGCGCTCGATCCTGGCTGCGGACTTCGCCTCCGGGAGCTCACTGGTCTGCACCCACCGGCCGGTGCTGGCCGCGGTCATGACCACGCTGGCCGAAGCCTGCACGCCGCCGGCCCGGGCCGGGATGCCGGAGGCGAACCCCTGGCTGGGCACCGGTGAGGCTCTGGTCGCACACGTCGCGACGGCGGGGCGGATCGTGGCGGTCGAGCGCTTCCGGGGCGCGGTCCGGCGTTCCTGAGAAGCCACCCAAAATGAAGGACGCGGTCGGGCACCCGGGGTGCCCGACCGCGTCCTTCATCGGACGGTGCCCTACGACATCAGGTCGGCGGCCTTGATGTAGCCGCTGTCGACGAGCAGAGTCTTGTAGTTCGTCTTGTCGACGGCCACCGGGTAGAGCAGGTACGTCGGGACCTTCTTGACCCCGTTGTCGTACGTGGTGGTGTCGTTGACGATCGGGTCGGTGCCGGTCAGCAGTGCGTTGCCCTGCTGCACGGCGACCTTCGCCAGTTCCCGGGTGTCCTTGAAGATCGTCGCGGTCTGCTCACCGTCGATGATCGACTTCACCGAGGGCAGCTCGGCGTCCTGGCCCGAGGTGATCGGCCAGGGCTTGGCTTCCGTGCCGTAACCGTCGGCCTTGAGCGCCTTGATGATGCCGATCGTCTCGCCGTCGTAGGGCGACAGCACGGCATCGACGTCCTCGGAACCGTAGTAGGTGCGGAGGATCTTCTTCATCCGGGCCTCGGCCAGATCGCCGCTGTACAGGTCGATGGCGGTCTGGGCGAAGCGGTTCTGGCCGCTCTTCACCACGAGCTGGCCGCTGCTGATGTACTTGCGCAGCACGCTCATGCTGCCGTTCCAGAACGACTTGGCGTTGGCGTCCCCGGAGTGACCGGCGAACAGCTCGACGGTGAACGGGCCGCTGTCTGCCTTCTTCAGCCCCAGCTTCTCCACGATCAGGTTGGCCTGCATGACGCCGACCCGGGTGTTGTCGAACGTGGCCTGGTAGTCGATGTTCGGGGTGTTGGTGAGCAGACGGTCGTAGGCGATGATCTTGATCTTCTTGGCCGCCGCCTTGGCGAGCACGTCGGTCATCGAGCTACCGTCGATCGCCGTGATCACCAGCAGGTCCACGTTCTCGTCGACCATGGCCTGGACCTGCTTGATCTGCTGCTCCGCCTTGTCGGCGCCGTACTTCACGTCAACCTTGTAGCCCATCGCCTTAAACTGGCTCGCCATGGCGCTACCGTCACCGGCCCACCGGTCGGAGGTCTCGTTCGGCAGCGAGATACCGACCTTGGCGCCGACATTCGCGTACACGCTGTCGGCCGGCACCTCGTCCGAGCCACAGGCCGCGAGCGTGAACGCCAGACCGGCGGTCACCAGACCAGCCAGGACCTTGCGTAACAATCTTCCTCCTCGTTCAGCCACGGGTACGGTTCTTCGCCCGGGCCAGAATGCGGCGCAGCAGGGTCAGCACCACGGCCTTGACCTGCTCGCGATCACGCGCGTCGACAGCGACCACCGGAACGTCGGGGTCGACGTTCACCGCGTGCCGCACCTGATCGAGGGTCAGGGACTCACGGCCGGCGAAGGTGTTGACCGCCACCACGTAGGGCAGCTGGATGTTCTCGAAGTAGTCGAGCGCGACGAAGCACTCCTCCATCCGGCTGGGGTCGACCAGCACCACGCCGCCCAGGGCGCCCTCGGCCAGGTCGTTCCACATGAAGCCGAACCGGTCCTGGCCCGGCGTGCCGAACATGTAGAGGATGATGCTCTCGTCGATCGTGATGCGGCCGAAGTCCATGGCCACCGTGGTGGTGGTCTTCTGGCTGCCGACACCCGCGTCGTCCACACCGATCGATGCCGACGTCATCGGCGCCTCGGTGCTCAGCGGGTCGATCTCGGAGAGCGCGCCGACCGTGGTGGTCTTGCCCACGCCGAAGCCACCGGAGATCAGGATCTTCACCGGGATCGGAGGGCGTTTGCCCCCGTCGGGCTGGCCCCCCGCCACATTTCTGGTCTCAGAGTGCAGAGACACCGTGAATCAACCTCTCGATGAAGGCGACGTCGTCCGCCAGGGACTTCGACGTCGCGGACCGCTGGAGAACGCCGGCCGCGACCAGGTCTCCGGCAAGCACCTGGACCACCCCGATCGGCAGGCCGATGTAGGCGGCCACCTCGGCCACCGCGAGTGCCCTGTCGCACGTGCGCACGATCATCGCCATCTCCGGCGACCAGGCGTTGTTGGGAACAGCGCCCGGGTCGCGGATCAGCAGGGTCTCGATACCGATGCCGGCGGCGCCGCCGCCGGTACGGCCACCGGTGATCAGGTACGGGCGGTTGTGACCGCCTGGGGTCTCGTCCACCGGCTCGGGCGCGAACCCGTGATCGGCCTCGGACCGGATGACCCGGCCGAGGAACGGCCGGCCGAAGCTCTCCTGCTCCTCGTTGAGCCCGTCGTAGTCGCTCACCGCGCCAGGTTCGCCTTGAGCTCGGAGATCAGTTCGGGCGTCAGCAGGGCACCGACCCGCTCGACCAGCATGGCGGTCTCGTAACCGACCAGACCGAGGTCGCACTGCTGGGAGGTGACGACACCCAGGCAGGCGCGGCCGTTGATCATCGAGCAGAGCAGGTAACCACCGGAGAACTCGATGATGACCTGGGTCAGGCCGCCCTTGTTCAGCAGGTGGCTGGCGCTCTGGGCGAGCGTGGTCAGGCCGGAGACCGTGGCCCCCAGCTTGTCCGCGTCACCGCGGTCCATCCGCACCGACATGGCCATCAGCAGACCGTCGGAGGAGACTCCGATGATCTGCTCGACGCCGGCGGTCTCGCGGACGAAGTTGTCGAGCATCCAGCTGACGTTCTGGGCGGCGGGGCTCAGGACTGCCGTCGCGCCGTATCCGTTCGGGCTCATTCGTTGCTCCCCATGGTCTCTTCATCTCCTGCGTTGGGCCGGCCCGTCTCACGGGTGGCCCGGGTGGTGCCGGCCTGCAGGCCCGACAGCTGACGGCCGATACCCGCGGCGTCGCGGGGCAGGCCGCGGAAGGCGCCGCCGGCGCCGGTGTCGAGTTCGGAGAGCTGCGCGCCCCGGACCCGGCGGACCGGGGCGGTGGGCGGCGGCGGGTTCTGGGGGGCCGGCTCACCGGTGGGGCCGGCCTCCCGGCGTGCGGCCGCCACCCCTGACTGAAGCGAAGACATCTGCGACCTCACGCGATTCGGATCGACGGTGCTGTTCTGGGACTCTCCCGGAGTCCCGGCCCCGAGCTCCCCGAGCTGCGCGCCCCGCACCCGGCGCACCGGGATCGGGTTCTGCGAGCCGGCGGGGGTCTGCGCGGTGGCCGGGGGCCGGTCGTTCTGGTGAGCGGCCTGGTCGTTACCACGACGGGCCGCGGCGACTCCGGACTGCAGCGAGGACATCTGCGACCTCGCGAGTTCAGGATCAACTGCGCGCGGGGTCTGATCGCGCAGGTTCGAGCCGAGATCGCCCAGCTGGGCCCCGCGGACCCGCCGGGACGGGTTCTGCGGGTTCTGCGACGCCGACGAGAGGCCGGAGGGCAGTCCGGCCGGAGCCGGAAGGTTCGGCGAGGAGCCCGAGGTCAGCTGTGGGCGTTGCGGCATGTGTCCTTGGGCCGGGGCGCCGACGGGCGCGGACGACCCTCCCGGAAAGGGCTGGACCACGCCCCCGCCGGCCGGTTTCGGGGACTGGCGCCCGGCCGGGGCCGCGGTGGGCGTACGCCGGGGCGTGGGGGCCAGGGCGGGGGCCGGGGGTTCGGACACGTCGGTCTTCTTGCTGGGCGCGGGGCTCAGCATCGGGACGTCGGTGACCTCGTGGAAGTTCGTCGGCAGCTTCGCATCGCTGATGACCGAACCGGGCACGAGAACCTGCGCGGTGAGGCCGACCTGGTCGGACGGCAGCAGCTGCACGACCATGTCACGACGGGCGGCGATCCGGCCGACCACGTGCAGGCCCAGCACCTTCGCGTCCGGCCGGCGCTGGCCGGCGTGGGCGATCCGGTCGTTCGCCGCGTCCAGCTCCTCCTCGGTCATACCGAGGCCGGAGTCGATGACGTCGAACTGGTAACCGCTGGGGATGAGCCGTCCGACCACCTGCACCTGACGCTCCCGGGGGGAGAACCGGGTGCCGTTCTCCAGCAGCTCCGCGAGCATGTGCGTGAGGTCGGCCGCGACCGAACCCGCCACCTTGGCGTGGTCCATGTGGTGCACGGTGACCCGGTTGTACTCCTCGATCTCGGAGAGCGAGGCGCGCACCACGTCTTGCATGGCGATCGGGTGCGACCAGGTACGGGTCTGCTTGGCACCGGCGAGGACCAGCAGCGATTCGGCGTTCCGCCGGATACGGGTGGTCAGGTGGTCCAGACGGAACAGGCGGTCCAGGGACGAGGGGTTGCTCTCGTCCCGCTCCAGCTCGGTGACGTAACCGAGCATACGAGTCATCAGGCTCTGGTTACGGCGACCCAGGTTGACCAGGGTCTCCGCGTTGGCCTGCTCGTTACGCCGCTGCTCCAGGGCCAGGCCGACGGCGCTGTCCTGCAGGGTGCTCAGGGCGCCGGCCAGTTCGGCGAGCTCGTCGCGGGTGTTGACCTGGAACCGCGGGAGGCTCGGCGCGGGTGCCTCCGCCGGCAGGTCGTTGATCTCCGCCACGACCTTGGGCAGACGGTCGTTGGCGACTGCGAGGGCGGCGTTGGTCAGCGAGCGCACCGGGCGCACGATGCCCCGCACCACCACGACGGCGAAGCCGGTCGCGAGCAGCAGGAGCAGCACGCCACCGATGTAGATGAGGCGCAGACGGCTCGAGGTGGAGTCGTTCTGCTGCTGGATCAGTTCCTGGGCGGACCGGGTGCGGTAGTCGGCGATGACGTTGACCAGGTCGTTCGGGAACTGCTCGAGGCCCTCGGCCGAGGTGCTGACCTCGTCGACAGCCTGGTAGCGAGAGGCGACGAAGGCGTTCAGCGCGGCGGTGTACTGGATACCGACGGCCTTGTGCGACGACTGGAACTCCTCCAGCGACGTCTTCAGCCGCGGGTCCTCCGGCCCGACGTTCTTGAGCAGCTCGTCGTTGAGCCCGTTCACCGTGTCGACGTGCTCGTCGTACACACCCTTGAGACGCTTGTAGTCATCGGCGGTCCGGGCCTGCAGCAAGATCTGCTGGAAGGCGGTCACCTGCTGCCCGAAGGCCACCAGCATCGTGCGGGAGGTCTCACGCTGCTGGATGTTGCCGTCGATCAGGTCCTTGTACTCCCGGGAGGTGGACGAGAGCTGGGCCGAGAGGACGAGAATCGTGACCAGTACCGCCGCCAGGAGAGCACCGACCAGCAGGCCGAGCTTCTGTGCGATCTTCATCGATGTGGACTCCTGTGGCGCTTGGCGTGCGCGCAGTAGGGCGTTGCTGCGGAGGTGCCGGCTGTCAGTCCGGGCGGGAGACGGGGTGTTTCGGCTGGGGGCGTTTCGGCTTCCGGGACGTTCGGTCCGTCACTGGTCAGGGGGTGGGCTCGCCCATCCCCTCCCAGAGCAGTGCGGCCAGGTCGGAGACCACCAGGTCTTCCGAGCTCGCGCCCGGCATCGCATCGGTGATCTTGCTGGGGATCAGGTCGATGGGCTCGGTGACCGGCCCCATCGCCTGCGGCACGAGCGAACCGCGGATCACCTGACGGCCCTCGGCCATCGGCTGGGACACCATCGGCTGCGGGACGGGCGGCGAGACCGGCTGGGCAGCCGGTTCCGGGAGCTGGGCGGGCAGCTGCGCGCCGCCGTAGGGCACGTCCAGCTCGACGACCTCGACCTTGACCTCGCCGTGCAACTGCTGGATGCGCACCCCGAGAGGAGCGCCGGGCAGCGTGAGGACGATGTCGAAAGTGGTACGGCGGGCCGCAAGGCCGGCCAGGGAGGCGAGAGACGCACGGAACGAGCCGTCGAAGTCGAACTGCTCGACTGTCATCCCCGCCCGCGAGGCGATGAGTTCAACCTGCTCGCGGATGGCGAGTTCGAGATCTCTGACCCGGTCGAGACGCTGCTGCATCATCTGGCGCCGGCCGATCAAATCACTGGCCACCGGGGTCTTCCCTCACCATCTTCGCTGATCCATCCTTCCGGAACGGCTGTAACAGTTACCTGGAGCAAACGAATCCAGCCCACCGCGGCGAAAGCACACGCCTAGAGCAAGGTTCTAGTCGCAGAGGATAATTACCACCGAAAGGGATGCAGCGTACCGCGATTGCACTATTTGTTGTAGCAAGGTAAGTGCCGTCCAAGCCCGTTCGCAAGGGCCCTAATTAGTGCAACTCTTGGTCAGGAAGTCTTTACGTTCAGTAGTTTTCGCTAATAAAGCGGACATTTAGGCTTCTCTTGAATGCATTTCAATGGCTTATTGCGGTCGTTCAAACACACCGAGTGACAAGCAAGCGCGCAGCAGAGTGTTACGACTTGCTGACGATTGATGATCGATACCCAACCGGTCGGCCGAGGGGATTCCCCCGGTCCCGGCGACGCAAAACCGACACTTGTCGCAATGAAAGCGCTTCGGGATGCAGCGCCCAGCCTATAGCACTCCCCCACCTTCCCGGTACATCGACAAAACAGAGGACGGCACCGGCCTCGCGGCCCGGCACCGTCCTTTTGTTACAGCGACAGAAAGATCAGACGATCACCCGAAGCGGCCCGAGATGTAGTCCTCGGTGGCCTTCTCCGTGGGGTTGCTGAAGATCTTGTCGGTGTCGTTGATCTCGACCAGGCGGCCGGGCTTGCCGGTAGCGGCGAGGTTGAAGAAGGCCGTGCGGTCACTGACGCGGGCGGCCTGCTGCATGTTGTGGGTGACGATCACGATCGTGTACTCGGTCTTCAGCTCGTTGATCAGGTCCTCGACGGCCATGGTCGAGATCGGGTCGAGCGCCGAGCAGGGCTCGTCCATGAGCAGCACCTGCGGCTGGACGGCGATCGCGCGGGCGATGCACAGACGCTGCTGCTGACCGCCGGAGAGACCGGCTCCGGGCTTGGCCAGACGGTCCTTGACCTCGTTCCACAGGTTGGCGCCGCGCAGCGACTTCTCCACCCGCTCCGCCAGCACCTTCTTGCGCTTCTCACCGTTCAGGCGCAGACCCGCGGCGACGTTGTCGAAGATCGACATGGTCGGGAACGGGTTCGGGCGCTGGAACACCATGCCGACGGTGCGGCGCACGGCCACCGGGTCGACCTCCTTGGCGTACAGGTCGCGGCCGTTGAGCTGGACGCTGCCCTCGACCCGGCCCCCCGGGATCACCTCGTGCATGCGGTTGAGCGTGCGCAGGAACGTGGACTTGCCGCAGCCGGAGGGGCCGATGAAGGCCGTGACCGTGCGGGGGTCGACAGCCATCGAGACGCCCTCGACGGCCTTGAACGAGCTGTAGTAGACGTTCAGGTCTTTGACATCGATGCGCTGGGCCATCGGATGCACTCCCTTGCTGTCCGGGCTTCGGGGAGAGCCCGGGTACGGATGGTGGATGACGGGCGATGGCCCTAGCGGCTGACCTTGCTGCGGCGGGCGATGACGCGACCGGCGATGTTGAGCACCATCACCAGCACGATCAGCGTGAGCGCGGCGGCCCAGACCCGGTTCAGGGCAGGGGCGTAGGACTCGACCCGGTCCTGGTTGATCATCGTCGGCAGAGCGGCCATGAACCCGCCGAAGAGGTCGGTGTTGATCGACTTCGAGTACGGGCCGAGGATCAGCAGCGGCGCGGTCTCACCCATGATGCGGGCCAGGCCCAGCAGCACGCCGGTGACGATGCCGCTGAAGGAGGTCGGCAGCACGATCTTGAAGATCGTCTTCCACTTCGGCACGCCGAGCGCGTACGACGCCTCGCGCAGCTCGTTCGGGACGAGCTTCAGCATCTCCTCGGTGGAGCGCACCACGACCGGGATCATCAGCAGCACCAGGGCCAGGCAGACCGCGAAGCCGACCCGCTCCAGACCGAAGGTGGTCACCCAGACCGCGTAGATGAACAGCGCGGCCACGATCGAGGGGATACCGGTGAGGATGTCGACCATGAAGCTGACCGTGCGGGCCAGCTTTCCCCGGCCGTATTCGACCAGGTAGATCGCGGTGAAGACCGCGATCGGGACTGCGATGACCGCCGTGACGACCGCCTGTAGCAACGTGCCGATGATGGCGTGGTAGGCGCCGCCGCCCGCGACCCGGGCGACGATGCCGCGCTGGGAGTTCGTCCACCAGTGGGGGTCGAACAGCAGGCCGGCACCCCGGTCGATGACCGTGTAGAGGATCCAGACCAGCGGAATGATCGCGATACCGAAGGCGGTCCAGACCGCGACCGTGGCGAGCTTGTCCTTGACGGCCCGAGAAGCGCTCGGCTTGTCGATCGGGGAAGCCGGAGCGGGGGACAGGGTGTCTTGCGTCAGCGCGCTCACTCGGAGAAGGCCTTCCTGCGCTCGATGATGATCCGGGCCGCTGCATTGACCAGGAAGGTGAGGACGAACAGCACCAGCCCGGCGGCGATGTAGGCACCGGCCTTGGTCGAGGAGCCCAGCTCACCCGCGTTGTTCGCGATCTTCGAGGCGAAGGTCTCGCCACCGGAGAACAGGGAGAAGCGGAACGCGCCGGGGTTAGTGCTGACGATGATCGTGACCGCGATGGTCTCACCCAGCGCGCGGCCCAGGCCGAGCATCGCGGCGGAGATGACGCCCGGCGTCCCGAACGGGATGACGGCGGTGCGGATCATCTCCCAGCGGGTGGCGCCCAGAGCCAGGGCGGCTTCCTTGTGGGTCGCGGGCGTCTGGGCGAAGACCTCACGGGAGATGGCGGTCACGATCGGCAGGATCATGATCGCCAGCACGATCGAGGCCAGGAACACCGTGCCGAGAGAGACCGGCTCCTCGAGCAGTTTCGTCCAGCCGAAGTAGTCGGCCAGCCAGTTCTGCACGGGCTCCACGTACTCCCGGAAGACGAAGAAGCCCCAGAGGCCGTAGACGATCGAGGGCACGGCGGCCAGCAGGTCGACCAGGTAGCCGAACGGCGCGGCCAGCCGGGCCGGCGCGTACTGGGTGAGGAAGAGCGCCACCAGGATCGCGATCGGCACCGCAATGAGCATGGCGACCAGGGACGAGACAACGGTGACGTACAGCAGGTCGGGAATGCCGAACCGCAGTTCGCTGTCGTTCACCTCCCAGACCCGGTCGAAAAGGAAGTTGGCCTTGTTGTCGAGCAGAGCCGGAATGGCCTGGCTGAGCAGGAACACCGCGACGGCGACGACCAGGACGATGATGAAGACGCCGGAGCCGGTGGCCAGCCCGCTGAAGATGCGGTCGCCGCGCCTACCGGTGGAAGCTGAGTCGCCGGA
This sequence comes from Kineosporia sp. NBRC 101731, assembly GCF_030269305.1. NCBI lineage: Bacteria > Bacillati > Actinomycetota > Actinomycetes > Kineosporiales > Kineosporiaceae > Kineosporia > Kineosporia sp. NBRC 101731. Next base: position 943,014 of record NZ_BSTC01000001.1, on the reverse strand, counting down.
TGGCTCGGCGTCGAGCTCGGAATGGCCGGTGATGGTGGACATCCGTGGATCCTCGGGGCTAGAGGGCTTTCGGGACTGGGTGGAGGGAAGCCGGACCGACTCCATCGGCTCTGGCTCCCACCCGGGTGAACGAACTGCAGCCCCGTGTCCCCGATGCCGCCCCTCACGGGACGGGACCGGGAGCCACGGGGCGTCGGTCTTTGCTGTTGCTGCAGACCCTAGAGGGTCAGGAGATGGCGTCGATCGCGGTGTTCACCTTGGTCTGGATCTCGGCGGGGAGCGGCGCGTAGCCGGCCTCCTGGAGACCCGTCTGGGTGTCGGCGCTCGCGAAGTGCTTCAGGAAAGCCTTCAGCAGCGTCGTCTTGTCGGCGTCCAGGCCCTTCGAGCAGACGATCTCGTACGTCACCAGGACGATCGGGTAGGTACCCGCGGTTTGGGTGGCGTAGTCGAGCTTCAGCTTGAGGTCGTTGCCCTCACCGGCGACCTCGGCCGCGGTCAGGGCCGCGCCCGCACTCTCACCGGTCAGCTCGACGGCGCCCGCACCGTTGTCGATCTTGGCGACACCCAGGTTGTTGGAGGTCGCGTAGCTCCACTCGGCGTAGGTGATGCCACCCTCGACGCTCTTCACGCCCTGGGCCACACCGTCGGACTTGGCGCGACCCTCGCCGACCTTGCCCGGCCACACCTTCGACGGCTCAGCGGTCCAGGCCTTCGGGGCGGAACCGGACAGGTACTTCTGGAAGTTCTCGGTGGTGCCGGACTCGTCCGAGCGGAAGAACACGGAGATCGCGGTGGAGGGGAGCGTGACGCCCTCGTTGATCGCGGCGATCTTGGGGTCGTTCCAGGTCTTGATCTCACCGAGGAAGATCTCGGAGGCGACATCGGGGGTGAGGGTCAGGCCCTCGACACCGGGAAGGTTGTAGGCAATGGCGATGGGGCCGGCCACCAGCGGAAGGTTCCACGCCGGGTTGCCGCCACAGCGCTCGGCGGCGGCGTCGGCCTCGACCACGCCGTCCACGGCCTCGGTCTTCAGGGCCGAGTCGGAACCGGCGAAGTCGACCTGCTTGGCGATGAAGTTCTTGACACCGTCGCCCGAGCCGGTCGGGTTGTAGTTGACCGTGGCGTCCGGGTTGTCGTCACCGAAGGTGGAGATGACCTCTTCGATGGCGTTCTTCTGGGCGGAGGAGCCCTCACCGTTCAGCGTGCCGCTGACCGAGGTGCCGGTCTCGTCGGAGCCGCTGCTGCCGGTGCTGTTGTCATCCGAGCCACAGGCGGTCAGCGCGAGGGCGCCTGCCAGCGCCACACTGGTGAGCGCGACGTGCTTGGAGAGCTTCAAAGGGATTCCCTTTCATGGAGCCGGGAACGAAGCCCAGCCAGTTCTGCAGGCGCTGCGATGGGCGCGGCGCCGGGGCACGGTTGGATGCCCGCCACAGACGGTAGGGAGCGGAAGTGAAGCGATCTGCGGTCGATGGTTAACGGGCACCAAACGAACCCTCGACATCAGGCAAAGAGGTCTAGACCACACGGCGACTTCCAAGTGAACGACACTCGGAAAGGCTAGATCCTGAGCACGCTGCGTCACTCATTCGGCTGCTCTCGACCGGCTGGTGCCCGTTTGGGCCCCCTCCGGCCAGTGTTTCGACTGCGGAGAGTGGAGATCACAGACGGATGTCATGCGTGACCGGTTCGTAATGATCTTGAGGATTGCCCGCCCCGACGGTTATCGAGCGTGAGGTCCGGCCGCAAAAGAGCGATCGGCGCCGGCCCCTTGAAGGGGACGGCGCCGATCATGTGCACGTCTCGGGACGCCGGACCGGGAGCACCTCACGGTGCAACGGCCGCTCTAGGCGGCTTCAAATGGGACCCGGGGCTACCGCAGTCCGACGCCCGGTGAGACCCCGAAGGGCGTCACGAGATCTATTAACTCATGACGGGGCGCCCGCTGTTCCCCCGGCGGGCCGGTTTCGCCCCGCTTGGTCAGCTCAGTTCTCCGTTGCGCCACATCTTGGCCGCCAGCTCCAATTCGGTGCCGGTGCGGGCCAGGTCACCGGCCGAGCGGGTGAGGCTGTGGTCGTCAGCGTTCAGGCGCAGGTCGGCCTGCACGGCCCAGCCGGTGGCCACCACATGGCAGAAGGCGGCGGCCCGCTCCAGCGCGTCGGCCAGGTCACCGGTGAAGGCACCGCCGAGGATCGCGTCGGACATGTCCTGCACTTCGGCCGGCCCCGGCGGATCGGCTACCCCGGCTACCGCCTCGTGCACCGGCGCCCGGTGGCGCCCCTCGTCGAAGGCCCGGGCCAGGCCCACCGGGTCGCGGCGGATGCCCGCCTGGAGCGCGTAGATCCGCCAGAGCGCACCGGGAAGGCTCTGCGCGGGGCGGGCGGCCCACAGCTCCGCGATCTCGTCGAGACCGTAGATGTCGGCCAGCGCGACGATGCGGGCCGTCGCGTCCGGGTCATTGCTGCTGCGGGCGTGGTCGACCAGAGCCGCGGCCGTGCGGTGAGCTGCCTCGATCCGCTGGGCCGGGTCAGGACCACCCTGGAACGTGTCCATCACCGCCGGGCCGAAGAAGGCCGGGCGCCGGGGACGGTAGCCACCTGAGGTCATTCGGGTCATGCTTCCACCGCTCGCGCTCTCGTGCAGCCCACGACCGACGCAACGAAGTTCACACCGCCGGAACCGACCGAATGCGCACCGTTGCGGAATACCCCTCCCGGCCCACGTCCACAGCCTTCTGAACAGCGAAA